>JAWKQO010000001.1:1760000-2060000 GCA_041390105.1 Gemmatimonadota bacterium | reverse complement strand
CGCGGCGAACTCGTTCGGCTCACCGTCCAGCAGAGGCACCTGACTCAAGGGGATGTAGACATCCGGCTCGGCTCCGACCATGTGCCCGCGGAACGCGGCGGGCGCGACGCCCACCACGGTGTAGGGCAGGCGGTTGATGTGGAGGGTGGCGCCCAACACGTCCGGATCGGCGCCCATGCGATCCTGCCAGTAGCGGTGGGAAAGCACCACCACCGGGTGGTTGCCGGTGGTCGTGGACTCGTCGGAGAGGAAGTAGCGGCCGCGGCCCGGAGGAGCACCGAGAAGCGAGAAGTAGGTGGGTTCGACGGCGAACGCGATCGCACGTGTACCCTCGGCACCCTGCGACAGGCTGACCAGCTCGAACGTGAAAGCCGACGTGGACGCCAATGCGCTCACCTGGTCTCGGACGTCGGAGTAGTCCGGGTAGGCGAAGGTGTCGAAGCCCGAGCCGTCGAAGGACCGACCCAGCTCTACGACGCGATCGTAGTTGCCCACGCCCGGCAGCGGTCGAAAGAGGAGCGCGTTGGCGGCGCTGAAGACCGTGGTGTTGGCCGCGATGCCGATCGCGAGCGAACCCGCCGCGATCAGCGAGAACAGCGGCGCGTGTCGGAGCCCACGCAGGGCGACCCGCAGATCCCGCAACCAGTTGCCGAGCACGTGCCCTCCTCCGTTGGTGCGATGTTCGTCATCGGGCCGCGCGGCCCGGAGATCTCCCTTCCAGCGCGCCCGCACTCCACCGAGGGTCACATCGAGCAAGCCGCGGAGGCGGACGGCCCAGAGGGCTCGACCGGCACCGCGGGGTTGGGCTGCCGCCTGCTCCAGCATCCGCGTCCACACCCGGTGCATATCCTGGCCATACCGCGATCGGAACTCGCGTGGGTGCAGACGCAGCAGCAGCCACCAGAGTGCTTCGAACAGCGATCTCATGCGGTCCCGGGCTCCAGCAGCCGGCGTCGGCGGGCCAACTCCAGCGTCCCTTGCAGGCGCTTCAGCTCGGCGACCAACGCGTCGCGCCCGCGGGGCGTGAGCGTGTGCACGTTCCGCTTGCCGCCCGGTTGCGGCTCGTCCGGGTCGGAGGGCGTCTCACGGATCCACCCCGTCTCTTCCAGGTCGCGCAGGGAGCCGTACAGCGTGGCCGGCCACAGCTTCATGGCACCGTCCGTCTGCTCGAGGACTTCCTCCATGATGGCGACGCCGTGCAGGGGGCCGCGGGAGAGGGCCAACAGGATCTGGAACCACTGGGGCTTCATCAGGTCTGGCACCGCACGCTCCGGGGCAGGTGCCCGACGGACCGCTGCGCGAGAGCCCTTCCCAGGGAGGCGCCCAGCCGCCGGCGAGCATCTATACTGGTCGATATAGATAAGAACGAAGACGCACCGCGGTGGGTTTCAGGCGGGGCCGGGCACACTCGAGGGGCGGGGGCCGCTGCACTGCCGTCGGGCCGGCCGCTGCCGGCTGCGCCTCAGCTGACGGGCTTCGTGGCGGGACCCTGAATCCAGCGCCCGGGCTTTTCCCCGGTCAAGGCGCCACCCCGGATCACGAGGACCCCGTTGACCAGAAGGTGCTCGATGCCGGAGGAGTACTGGTGGGGGTCCGCGTAGGTGGCCCGGTCCTGGATGGCGTCAGGGTCGAAGACCGCCACGTCCGCCAGCATGCCGGGAGCGAGCCTGCCCCGGTCCGTCTGCCCCAGCCAGGTGGCCGGCATGGACGTCATCTTCTTGACGGCCTCCTCGAGCGAAAGCACGCCCAACTCGCGTACGTAGCGCGCCAGGACCCGGGGGAACGCGCCGTAGCTCCGTGGGTGGGGGAAGCCCTCCCCGTAGCCGACGTTGTCGCCGTCCGTCTCGATCATGGCCAGCGGGTGCTGCATGATACGGATGACGTCCTGCTCGTCCATGGCGTGGTAGATGGCGCTGAAGCCACCGGCCAGCTGCAGCTCGATCGCCAGATCGATCCCGGCTTCCAGATCCATCCGCCCGAATCCGCGATCCTCCGCGTAGTCGGCGAGCGTCTTCCCGTCGTAGCGGGGGTCGGAAGGCAACGTGCGGAACTGTACGCGGGCCAGGTCGGCACCCCCACGATCCTTCATCCAGATCTCACGCATGTCCGCTTCCATGCGCTCACGCGTGGCGGCGTCCGCCACCCGCTCGGCGAAGCCGGCGGCGCCACCGGCCAGTGCCCACTGCGGGAAGAGGATGGAGGAGCCCGTGCTGCTGGCCGCGTAGGGATAGAGGTCGTGCGTGATCCGCAGACCGGCCGCGTTGGCGGAGTCGATCAGCGCCAAGGAACGCTCGCTCCACCCCCAGTGCGCGGCGCCCGTGGCCTTGTGGTGGTTGATCTGGGCGGGGATGTCCGCCTCGTCGGCGATGCGGATCAGCTCCCGGACCGAATCCAGCAGGCCGGAGCCTTCGTTGCGCATGTGGCTCACGTAGATGCCCCCGTACTGCGAGGCCACCTTGGCCAGCTCGATGATCTCCTCAGCTCTTGCGTAGTTGGCCGGAACGTAGAGGAGTCCGGTGGACAGCCCCATCGCGCCCTGTCGCATCGACTCGGCCACCAGCTCCCTCATCTGGTCCAGCTCTTCGGGGGTGGGGTCGCGGTTGTCGAGCCCCATCACCTGGCGACGCACCCAGGAGTGGCCGGCCCAGAAGGCGAGGTTGGGCGCGGTCTCCAGGCCGGACGCGAAGGTGTCCAGCGGCCAGGGTTGATCGCCCGAATGCAGCGAAGCGGACAGCGTGGTGATCCCCTGGCGGAGGAAGTTCTCCGACAGCGGGTAGTCGGCAATGGAGAGCTGCACGTGCGAGTGGTTGTCGATGAAGCCGGGGGTGACCACGCGCCCCGTCGCGTCGATGACCTGGCGCGCCTCGCTGGCGTCGATGCCCTCGCGGGAGATGGCTACGATGCGGTCCCCCTGAATGGCGATGTCCGCCGGGAAGCGGGGAGCGCCGGTGCCGTCCACGATCTGACCGCCCTTGATCACGACATCGTACGTCTGCGCGAAGAGAGACGGCGCTGCGAGCAGGAGCGCGACGAGCAGCAGCACGCCGGGGTGGCGCGCGAGGGTCGAGAGGTGCGGGGCACGCAGCGTGACGGATCGCATGGCATCCTTCCGGATGGGCAGGGCGTCGAAGCGAAGCTCGCAGATGCGCCCGCACCATACCGCGCGGGCGGGCCCACCGCCAAGGCGGGTCCTTTCGTGAGTGCTGCCAATGCCCTATCTGAGAAGCGGGCGCGCGAATGGCGCGCGCCCGGTCATCGACAGGGCGCTGCCCCCACCCGAAGGCCATGTAGGTGCCCACGGACCGAGTCGCCTGGTCACGCATCGTTCTGCTCGTTCTCAACAATGCCTTCGTCGGAGGCATGGTGGGCATCGAGCGGACGGTGCTGCCGTTAATGGCGGAAGCCGACTTCGGCGTCGCCTCCACAGTGGCCGCAACCGCGTTCATCGTCACGTTCGGGCTCACCAAGGCCTTGATGAACCTGGCGGCTGGAAGCCTGGCGGATCGACACGGCCGGCGGCCGTTGTTGCTCCTCGGGTGGCTCTATGCGATTCCGGTTCCGCTCATCCTCATGTGGGCGCCTTCCTGGGCGTGGGTGCTCTTGGCCAACGTGCTGTTGGGCATGAACCAGGCGTTGACGTGGTCCATGACCGTGGTGATGAAGGTGGATCTGGCGCCGCGCAGCCTGTGGGGCAGGGTGATCGGCTGGAACGAGTTCGCCGGATACGCCGGGATGTCGGCCACCGCCGCGGGAACGGGAGTGATCGCCAGCACCTATGGCCTGCGACCGGAGCCGTACTATCTGGGTCTCGGCGTCGCGGTTGCGGGTCTCCTGCTGGCGATCGGTGTGCGGGAGACACGGCCGGTCCCTCGCGCACGGCAGGGCTGGACGCCCGTCCCACGCCCTCCCCGGCTGCGCACCGCGCTCGGGCAAGGAACGTACGCGCATCCCGGGTTGTCCTCGGCCAGCCTCTGCGGGCTGGCCACCAACTTCAAGGATGGGGCGCTGTGGGGTCTTCTGCCCTTGCTCCTGGCCACGCGGGCTCTCTCGCTCGGAGGGATCGGCTTCGTGGTCGCGCTGTACCCGGCGATCTGGGCCGTCACCCAGCTCTACTTCGGACCTCTCTCGGACCGCATCGGCCGCCGAGTCCTGATCGTGGCCGGCATGGGAGTGCAGGCGTGCGGTGTGTCGCTCTTCGCGTGGGGCGGCTCGTGGGCGTCCGCCGTTGCGGGGGCGACTTTCTCGGGGTTGGGGACCGGGATGGTGTACCCCACGTTGCTGGCCTTCGTCTCCGAGCAGACGGATGCGCGGGGGCGCGCGTCTGCGCTCGGCGTCTACCGGCTATGGCGCGACTCGGGGTACGCGTTCGGTGCTCTGACGGCGGGCGTGCTCGCGGATCTGCTTGGCATCCGTGCGGCACTGGTCGGCGTCACGGCGGTGCTGCTGCTGGCGTCGGTGACGTTCAGGCAGCGAGTCGACGCCGCCTGACCTGCGAGTTCTGGAAGGGCGTCCCCCGCCCCTGCCAGGAGCCGCGCACGGAGACGACCAGGCGACGACGCCCTGGCATCGTCTCGCGTGCGTGGACCACGGGGCGCAAGGCACCCCGATGGTCGCCGACGGGCTCAGGCGCTGCGACGCGCCTCGTCGGTGCTCTCTGGCAGGAATCCGGGCTCGGAGGAGGGATCGGCGCCGCGCAGGAGGGCCACCAGACGTGTGCGGTCCTCCGCTCCCGGCAGTCCCCACCCCTTCTCGTAGTGGAAGACGGCATCGACGGTCTTGGCACCGAAGTGCCCGTCGAGCAGTTCCAGGTGGTCTCCGGTCACCAACCCAGGATGGGCCACCCCGCAGGTGTGACTCAGCCACAGGAGCTCTTTGCGTAGCGTGAGCACATAGTTGGCGAGGCGGGCCGATTTGTCCGTCGGATCGAGGCCGCGCATCAGCCACGCGTTCTGCGTCGCCACTCCAGCCGGGCAGTGGCCGGTGTGACAGCGTTGAGCCTGGATGCATCCGATGGACATCATGGCCTCGCGCGCTACCGCGACCAGATCGCAGCCCAGGGAGAATCCCAACAGGGCGTTCTCAGGAAAGCCCAGCTTGCCCGAGCCCACGAAGGTGACGCGCTCGGCCAGGCCCGCTTCGGCGAACGTGCGGTACACGCGGGAGAACCCGAGCTTGAAGGGCAGGGCCACGTGGTCCGCGAACACCAGGGGCGCCGCACCGGTGCCTCCCTCTCCGCCGTCCACGGTGATGAAGTCGACGCCACGGTCCCCGCCTGCCATGTGACGGGCGAGCTCCTGCCAGAACTCGATCTCCCCCACCGCGGACTTGATGCCCACGGGCAGACCGGTGACCTCGGCGATGTGCTCCACGAAGTCCAGCATGGAGTCGACGTCGTGAAAAGCGGAGTGGCGGGCTGGGCTCACGCAGTCCTTGCCGGCGGGCACGCCCCGGATGCGTGCGATCTCGGGCGAGACCTTCGCGGCGGGAAGCACGCCCCCCAGCCCGGGCTTGGCTCCCTGGCTGAGCTTGATCTCGATGGCGCGCACCGAGTAGTGCTCCAGACGCTCCAGGAGTCGTGCCTCGCTGAAGCGACCCTGTTCGTCGCGAGCGCCGAAGTAGCCGGTCCCCAGCTGCCAGATGAGGTCGGCGCCGTGCGCGTGGTGGGGCCCCACGCCGCCCTCACCGGTGTTGTGCAGGCAACCCGCCAGGAGTGCGCCGCGGTTCATGGCTTCGACCGCGCGTGCGGAAAGCGCGCCGAAGCTCATGCCGGAGACGTAGACGGCGGAGTCGGGCCGGAAGGCGTGCTTCCGGCCCCGAGGCCCACCCAGCACCTTGGCGGAGGGGATCCAGTACTTGCGAGCCCCCTTCTCCTCAGCGCCGTGCGGAGCGGTGGTGCCCGACTCCCCGAAGGCGGAATGCTTGATGATCAGGAAGTTCGGATCCTCCTCGACGCGCTCGTCGGTTCCGAATCCGAAGTAGTTGTTCTGTCCCTTGGCCGAGGCGTAGACCCAACGACGTTGGGCGCGGGAGAAGGGCCGTTCCTCGGTGTTCGAGGTCACGATGTACTGACGGAGCTCGGGTCCCACGGACTCGAGCCAATAGCGGAAATGTCCGACGATGGGGAAGTTGCGCTGGATGGCGTGCTTGGTCTGCGTGACGTCACGCAACGCCACGGCGGCGACGACGCCGACCACGATGACCAGGATCCACATGCGCTGCGACCCCCCGACCAGGGACTTGGGGTCCCTCGACCGGAGGGCCCCGCTTCGAGAGAGTGTCGGACGGAGGTGGCGGATCTTGCAGGGCGGCAGCCGTGCGGGACCTGGCGATCTCCCGAGGCGGAGTGTCTCTTGGGACTCGTCTCCAACCCCGTGAGCCATGCTCGATCGCCGTGACTTCCTGAAGCGCTCCGCCGTCCTGGCCGGCACGCCGCTCCTCCCTTTCCGTTTCGCCGAGGCGCTTCACCGGCAGGGCCTGCCCTCACTGCGCGAGACGGTGGTCATCAACGCGCTGGGCGGCATCGCCAATCCCAACCTGCGCACGCCGGGTGACGCCGCTGCCGGCCTCGGGACCGACCCCTCCGATCTGAAACGCGAGCTGGACCGACGGGCGCTTCAGGACGTGGTGAACTCCGGCACCAGCGCCCTGAACCTCACGCTCGGCTACGTGGCGGGCCCCTTCGACCCGTTCGAGTACACGATCCAGGAGATCGGCAGGTGGGACGCCATCGTGCGCCGCTACCCGGAGGTGCTGCTCAAGGTCTGGACCGCGGCGGACATCGAGACCGCGAAACAGAGCGGACGCACGGGCATCATCTTCGGCTTCCAGAACTCGGCGATGGTGGGAGAGCGGGCGGAGCGAGTGGATACCTTCGCCGACCTGGGCGTCCGCATCATCCAGCTCACCTACAACGTGCGGAACCAGGTGGGTGACGGATCCATGGAGACCGAGAATCGCGGCTTGACGCCCTTCGGGTTCGAAGTGCTGGAGCGGCTCCACGGCGCGCGCGTGCTCGCGGACCTGAGTCATTCGGGCGAGCGCACCTGTCTGGATGCGATCCGGGCCTCGTCCGGGCCGATCGCCATCACCCACACGGGGTGCCGCGCCGTCACCGATCTGCCGCGCAACAAGACGGATGAGGAGCTCCGCCTGCTTGCCGACAAGGGCGGCGTGGCCGGCATCTACTTCATGCCCTTCCTGCATCCCCAGGGACAGGCCCGGGCCGAGGACGTGGTGCGGCATGTCGAGCATGCCCTGAACGTGTGCGGGGAGGACCACGTGGGGATCGGCACGGACGGGGGAACGACCCAGGTGGACGACATGGAGGCCTACCGGGCCGTGATCCGCGAGGAGATCCGTCAGCGCGCCGCCGCCGGCATCGGCGCCCAGGGCGAGTCGGCCGACGTGGTCCCGATGATCCCGGACCTGCAGGGGCCCGACCAGTTCCGCAAGCTGGCGGGTCTGCTCCGTCAGCGCGGCCACTCCTGGGCGGTGGTGGAGAAGGTGTTGGGCGCCAACTTCCTGCGGTTGTTCGGGGAGGTCTGGGGGGGCTGAGCCGAGTCGACCCTGGCGGTCCCCAGGCGCCCCGGGCATTTTTCGCACCTGGCTGGTCGCCCGGGGGGAGTTCCTCCGGCCTGCACCATCGCAGCTCCAACCCGAGGTCAGGCGTGAAGGTACTGGTTCCGGCCCTTCTGGCGGGCAGCGCCCTCCTGGTGGTCCGCCCGGCGGCGGGCAGCCCGACCGTGGGCTCCGGCGGCCCCTCCTGGAAGCCGGCTGCCCAGGTGATGGCCGACACCCTGGTGCGGCAGGTGGCCCGGACCGACCGGCACGGACCGGTGGGCTCCGCGCCGGGGGCGTCTCGGACCCAGCGGCACGACCCGGCCCCAACGGCCGCCGCTTCCGCGGCCGCGCCCGAGCTGGACGGTCTGATCGACCGCTACTGTCAGCGCTGCCACAACGAGCGACGCCAAAGCGGCAATCTCTCTCTCGCGGACTTCGCGGTGGACGGGGCCGCGGCGGAGGTCGAGACCGCGGAGCGCATGATCCGCAAGTTGCGGGCGGGTATGATGCCGCCGCGGGGTGCGGACCGACCCGCAGGGGACTCGCTGCAGGCGTTGGCCTCGACCCTGGAGACGCTGGTGGACCGGGCCGCGGCCGCGCATCCGCATCCCGGGACGCGCCCCTTCCAGCGGCTCAACCGAGCGGAGTACGCGCGCCTCGTCCTGGACGTCCTGGGCATCACCGTGGATGCGGCGGAGTGGCTGCCCGCCGATCCGCTCAGCTCGTCGTTCGACAACATCGCCGATGCGCAGACCATCTCTCCCACGCTGATGGATGCGTATCTGACGGCGGCTTCCGAGGTGGCGCGACGCGCGATCGGTCAGAAGGACGCGCCGGCGAGCTCGGTCACCTTCACCAACGCGCCGCAGGTCTCCCAACACGAATGGGAGCGGGTCGAAGGTGCCCCCTTCGGCACGCGCGGCGGGATCAGCGTGCTGCACTCCTTCCCAGCCGACGGCGAGTACACGGTCGATCTGGCCTTCATGTCGGGGTGGGGCGAGCGCTTCCATGACATCGACGTCTCCGTGGACGGCGAGCGCGTGGCGCTCGTGCAGTATGGCGGCGACATCGACTTCCAGGGTCGCAAGGCCTTCCCGGTGCGCACCGATCCCGTGTTCATCCGCGCGGGTGAGCACCGGGTGGTCGCCGCGTTCGTCCGCCGGATGGACGGCCCCTACGAGGACCTGATCCGCCCCAACGATTGGTCGCTGACCGGAACGGAAGCGTCCTACGGCACCACCTCGCTCCCGCACATCACCGCGATGACGCTCGAGGGTCCGTACAACGCCGTGGGGGTCTCCGAGACGCCGTCGCGCAAGCGCATCTTCACCTGCCGGCCCACCACGCCCCGTGAAGAGCAGCCCTGCGCAGAGGCGATCGTGGGACGGCTGGCTGCTCGCGCCTACGGTCGCGCGCTCGAGGGAGACGACCTCGCCGATCTGATGCGCTTCTACGAGCTGGGCGCCGAGGAAGGTGGCTTCGAGGTCGGCGTGCGCACTGCGCTGGAAGCCATCCTGGTGAGCCCGCACTTCCTGTTCCGCATGGAGCGTGAGCCCCGCTCGGCGGTTCCTGGGGAGGTCTATACGCTTTCGGGTCCGGACCTGGCCGCGCGCCTCTCGTTCTTCCTCTGGGGCACGGTGCCGGACGAGCGTCTGCAACGCACGGCGGCCAGCGGCCAGTTGAGTGATGCGACCGTGCTGGAGGCGGAGGCGCGCCGACTGCTCGCCGACCCGCGCTCGGCGTCGTTGGCGACGCGCTTCGCCGGGCTTTGGCTGCGTCTGCAGGACCTCGACAAGGTCCAGCCTGACGCCTTCTGGTTTCCGAACTACAGCCGGCAGCTGGCGCAGGCGATGCGACAGGAGACCGAGCTGTTCTTCGATCATCTGGTGCGCGAGGACCGGAGCCTGCTCGATCTGTACGGAGCCGACTACACGTTTCTGAACGAGCGGCTGGCCGCGCACTACGGGGTGCCCGACGTCTACGGGGAGGAGTTCCGCCTGGTGAAGCTGTCCGGGGACGAGCGGCGCGGGATCCTCGGCCACGGGAGCGTCCTGGTGCAGACGTCGCTCGGCAATCGCACGTCACCGGTGTTGCGTGGCAAGTGGGTGATGGAGGTGCTGTTGGGCACGCCTCCGCCGCCACCGCCGCCCGGTGTGCCGGACCTGGAGGAAACGGCGTCGGCTCGTGCGGGAGAGGTGCTCAGCACCCGGCAGCGCATGGAATTGCACCGGGCCAACCCGAGCTGCGCGTCCTGCCACCAGGTCATCGACCCCATCGGGTTGGCGTTGGACAACTTCGACGTGACGGGCAAGTGGCGCATCCGCGAGAACGGGGTCCCGCTGGACACGCAGGGCACGTTCTTCGACGGTACCGAGATTGCCAGCCCGGCCGACCTCTCGCGGGTGCTGCTGGAGCGGCCGATCTCCCTGTCCCGGACCTTCACGCAGAACCTGATGGCCTACGCGCTGGGCCGACGTGTGGAGACCGAGGACCAGCCCACGGTGCGGGCGATCGCGGCGGCGGCCGCAGCACAGGACTACCGCATGTCGGCCTTCATCCTGGGTGTCATCCAGAGCGACGCCTTCCGCATGAAGCAGGCGTCGCCCGGAGCCAGCACTACTGACGAGCGGACTCGCTGAACGTAGGGGACCGTACCACCATGCACTTCCTGACCGGAAAGACGGTGCCGCGCCGCACCTTCCTGCGAGGAGCGGGCGCCACGTTGGCGATGCCGCTCCTGGACGCGATGCTTCCCGCCGGACGGCGGAATGGAATGGGCCGGGCCTCGTCGCCGACCCGCCTCGTGTGCATCGAGGAAGTGCACGGGGTGCCGGGCTGCAACGAATGGGGCGCATCCCAGAACCTGTTCGCGCCTGCGGCGGTGGGACGAGACTACGAGCTGGAGGCGGGCAACGTCCTCAAGTCGTTGGAGTCGTGGCGCGAGCGCATGACCATCGTCAGCAACACCGACGTGCGCATGGCCGAGGCCTTCGACGCCGAGGAGGTGGGCGGCGACCACTTCCGCTCCAGCGCCGTGTTCCTGACGCAGTCCCATCCCAGGCAGACCCAGGGTTCGGACATCTACTGTGGCATCTCCCTGGACCAGTTGCATGCACAGCGCTTCGGCCAGGATACGGTGCTCCCCTCCCTGCAGCTCTGCATCGAAAGCACCGACAAAGGTGGGGGCTGCGACTACAACTACTCCTGTTCCTATACCGACTCGATCAGCTGGGCGTCGGCGACGACCCCCTTGCCCATGGTGCGCAATCCCCGGACGGCCTTCGACCTCCTCTTCGGAGCCGGCGGCTCGCCGGAGGAGCGAGCGCTACGCCGCCGCACGCACCGTAGCATCCTCGACTGGGTGGCCACCGAGATCGCGCAGATGAAGCGTGATCTGAGCGCCGAAGACCGGCGGCGTGTGGACCAGTATCTCGACAGCGTCCGCGAGATCGAACGGCGCATCCAGCGCATCGAGATCCAGAACACCAGCGGAGCACCGCGTGACCTGCCCGAAGCGCCTCCGGGCGTGCCGGACTCCTTCTCCGAGCACATGCGCCTGATGTTCGACCTGCAGGTGCTGGCGTTCCAGACCGACATGACGCGCGTGGTGTCGTTCAAGACGGGGCGGGATGCCTCCAACCGGGTGTTCCCCGAGAGCGGTTCCGACAAGGCCTTCCATCCGGCTTCGCACCATGGCGGGAAGCAGAAGAGCATCCTCGAGTTCAACCAGATCTGCCAGTACCGCGTCGGGCAGCTGGCCTACTTCCTGGAGCGCCTGCAGCAGACCAGCGATGGCGACGCCAGTCTGTTGGATCAGTCCCTGGTCGTATGGGGCTCGCCCATGGGGGACGCCAACCTCCACAACCACCGCCGCTGTCCGTTGGTGGTCTTCGGCGGCGGTAACGGGGCCCACCAGGGCGGACAGCACCTGAAGGCGCCGGACGGGACGCCGATGGCCAACGTCTTCGTGTCCCTGCTGCAGGGGCTAGGGCACGACGACCTCGCCTCCTTTGGCGACAGCACCGGCGAGTTCTCGCTCCAGCCATGAGGAGCCGGATGCGCCCGCTGGGCGGTACCGCCAACCTCACGCGCACGGTGGGTCTGCTTGGCCTCGCCGTCCTGTTGCTCGGCCTCAGCGGGCTGGAGACGCCCGTGGCGGACGCGGCCCAACGGGGCGACCTGGACGCGGTCAAGGAGCTGTTGCGGGCGGGGGCGGACGTGAACGCGGCCCAGGGAGACGGCATGACCGCGCTGCACTGGGCTGCGGAGCGCGGGGACGTGTCCCTCGCGGAGGTGCTGCTGTATGCCGGCGCCGACGTGGACGCGGGAACGCGCATCGGACACTACCGGCCGCTGCACCTGGCGGCGCAGTCCGGCGACGCGGACATGCTGCGGATGCTGCTGGCCGCGCGCGCCGACCCGGAGGCGGCCACGTCCAACTCGGGGGCCCGGCCGCTTCACCTCGCGGCCGCTTCGGGGAGCGCTGCCGCCGTCCAGGTGCTCATCGACGCGGGCGCGGGGATCGACGCGCGCGAGAGCGCTTGGGGTCAGACGCCGCTCATCTTCGCAGCGGCCGCGGGTCGTGTGGAGGTCATTCGCGCGCTGCTGAAGGCGGGGGCCGACCCCGGGCTGGCAGCCTGGTCGGTGGACACGGCCGAACAGGAGGCGGCGGACCGGGCGGCGGAGCGGCGTCTGCAGCAGGTGTTGGCCGAGTTCAAGGAGCGCGAGGGGGGAGGTCCCGGATGGCAGCCCACGCCCCGCCAGGTACAGGCCGCCATCGACGTCTACCGCGAGGTGCAGCGGCGCTGGCCCGACGTACCCGATCCCGCGGAAGAGGAGCGCCAGAAGGCCGAGGCGCAGAAGAAGACGGAGTCGGAGGACGCGCAGGAGGAAGGGTCGGCAGCACCCGACAGCGTGGCCGCAGCGGACAGCGTGGCGTCGCCGCCGGGCCAGCGTCCAGAGTCCGACGACGCATCCGCCGAGGACTCGGCCGCGGCCGTCCGTGCGGACTCCGCCAAGGCCGAAGAGCCCAAGCCACTCACGTACGGGCAGCTCGTGCATGGATGGGGTGGGCTCACGCCCCTCCTGCACGCGGTGCGACAGGGCCACACCGACGCGGTGCTCGCCCTGTTGGAGGGCGGAGCCGACATCAACCAACCTTCGGAGGGCGATCACACCTCGCCCCTGCTGATGGCCGCGATCAACGGGCAGTTCGATCTCTCGCTGCTGCTGCTCGGTCGCGGCGCCGACCCCAACCTGGCCAGCACGGCGGGCGCCACACCGCTGTTTGCCGTGCTGGAGCGGACCTGGGCACCTCGGGCCTCCTACGCCCACCCGGTGGAACACCAGCAACAGCGCGTCACGCATCTCGATGTCATGAAGGCGCTGTTGGATGCGGGGGCCGATCCCAACGCTCGCTTGACCACGCATCTGTGGTACATGGAGTACACCTTCTCGGTGCTCGGGGGGAGCGGCATCAACCTTCAGGGCGCCACTCCATTCTGGCGCGCGGCCTACGCCTTGGACGTGGACGCCATGCGCCTGCTCAAGTCCTATGGGGCCGACCCCGACATCCCCACCACCAAGCCGCCTGAGCGCCGGCGCCGCGCCCAGGACGAAGAAGAGAAACCCGCCGAGGAAGGGGAGTCGGCGGATTCCACGATGGCCGGAGGGGTCGCAGTCGACGCGGACGATGCGAGCGCCCGTGCGGACTCAGCGGCCGCCGCGGTCGAGAGCTCCGAGGGGGGCGCGCCGCTCAAGGCCAACGCCGAAGGCGAGAGTGCGCACGAGGAGGAGGCGCCCGCCGGTGAGGAGGAGGACGAGGACAAGGACTACTCTGGTGTGCCGCCCGTTCCCGTGGGCGGCCCGGCCATCTACCCCATCCACGCGGCCTCGGGCGTCGGGTATGGTCAGTCCTTCGCGGGGAACGCGCATCGACATGTGCCGGACAACTGGCTGGCGGCCATCAAGTTCCTGGTGGAGGAGTGCGGCGCCGACGTCAACGTGAGGGACGCCAACGCCTACACCGCGCTCCATCACGCCGCGTCGCGCGGAGACAGCGAGCTGGTCCGCTACCTGGTCGAGCAGGGGGCGGACGTCACGGTGGTGAGTCGGAAAGGCCAGACCACCGCAGACATGGCCAACGGCCCCGTCCAACGTGTGCAACCCTTCCCGGAGACGGTGCAGTTGCTCGAGAGCATGGGCTCGAAGAACAACCACAAGTGCGTCTCCTGCTGAAGGGTGCGCCCGTGGCAGGTCGCCCGCGAGCCCCCTGCGCGGGTACCCCCCTTCTTCAGCGACCTGCTAGCGAGCCTCCGCCGTCCGCTCCCGCTCCTCGACGCGATCGATGAGGTACTGGTAGGTCGACGCGTAGGCCAGCTCCGAGCTCTCCCACTGCGCGAGCGCTTGTTCGTAGCTCTCGATCAAGTCGTCGAGTCCCCTGCGGCCGCTCTCCGTCACGCCCTCGAGCGATGCCAACACCTCGGCCTTGGCCTTCATCTGACGCAGCACCACTCCCAGGTCCCTGCGGCGGGAGATCAACCCGAAGTACTGCGCCAGCAGGGGCCGGGGGATGCCGCTGCGACGGGCGATGGCGGGGTCCGGTAGGGCGACCTGCAAGGCTGCGGCGCGGTCGGCGAAGGGGTCGGCGATGCGGGCGAACGCCTGCACGTCGTCGGTGAAGGACCGGTTGCGCGCCACGTTCTCCACCAGCTCGGGCGTGCGCCGGCTTCCCAGCCAGCCGGGGACCAGCGCCACCAACATCGAGAGCCCGGACGTGCTGGCCCCCACCCGGGCGTCACGGGCGGCCACCAACGCACCGCCCAGGGTGCCGAGCCCTCCCACGGTGCGGAGCGCCGTGTCGAGCCGACGGTCGCCTGCTTCGGGAAACAGTAGGAGCGTGCGGGCGGTGGCGCTGATGGCCTGGAGGGTGGTGCCCAGGTCCGCCCATGCGCGCACGTGGCCGTAGAACTCCCCCACGGTCCACAGCTCGAGCTCCCTGGCCGTGGCCTCGGCGGTCGCGGTCAGGGAGTCAGCCCGCTCGGCGGCCAGGGCATCCGTCTGATGGACCTCGCGCAGGGCCTCCATCTCCAGGGTCAGGGTAGCCACCGCGCGCTGCAGGTCGGCGTTCTCGTCCTCTCGGACCACGAGCTGCGCTTCCAGGGAGTCGACGATGGCTCGCAGCTCGGCCAGGTCGGTGCCGGGGGTGGTGAGGCTGAGCCGCACCGCCTCGGCGAGCTGTTGACGCCGCTCATGGAGCTCGCGGGCCAGAGAAGCCGTGGAGACGGTGGTCTGGCGATCCACGCGCGCGACCAGATCCTCCAGGCGCAGGCGCAGGCGTTCGATGTTGGCGGGGGCTGGGCTGGTCTGGACCTGGGCGATCCCTGGGGTCGCGCTCGCGATCAGCAACGACGCCACGAACGGCCAACGGCTGCGGCGATGGGCCATGGCGGGGCTCCGGCGGCTCGAGGAAGGCGAAGGAGGCCTCCCTCTAGATAGAGCACCGAAGCCGACGGGGTTCCGCGGGGGAGTTGCCCGCTCCGCAACCCGCGAGGCCCCGTCCCGCGCGCAGCGTCAGGCGCGGAGCCGGGGGAGGGAAGAGGTCAGGCCTCGGGGCGTCCGTCGTCCTCGACGGGGCCCATCTCCTCGTCGAGTTGCCGTGCCCGCTTCCGGATCCACCAGCCGATGCTGCCCATCAGCCCGAAGGGCAGGGCCGACATGAAGGCGGCGGTGACGAAGAACGCCCGGCGATTCTCGTCGTTGGCGTCGAAGCACACGGGGCACGCGTGCAGGGCGTCCGGAAGGACGACCAGCAGGGCGAGAATCAGGATGGGGATCCAGCGGGCGCGTGTCATAGATAGACCTGAAAGTACAGGAACGGCCACAAAACCACCACGAAGTACCAGAAGATCTGGACCGTAGCGAAGTGGTCCATGCGAAGGCGTCCCCGCCGCAGCCGGGAGAACGCCCAGACCAGGCAGAGGATGGCGGCCACGGCATGCAGGGCGTGCGCTCCCACGATGAGGTAGAAGAACGCGCCATAGGGGTGGGCGGTCATGGTCAGGCCCTCCCGGATGAGCCCCACCCACTCCGCGCCCTGGAAGCCCACGAAGAAGAGGCCGAGCAACGCCGAGATGGCGAGAGGCACCAGCGCCTGCCGCGGCTGCTTCTTGTAGGCGAAATGCGCGAATCCCAACACCAGGCCCGAAACGAGGAGCGCGGCCGTGTTGATGGCGGTTTCCTCGAAGGGAAGGCGAGGCTGACCCAGCGGAGGCCAGAGCTGTCCGACCGCGCGTGACTTCACGATCACGTGGGCGGAGATCAACCCGGAGAACATCATGATCTCCGTGAACACGAAGAGCAGCATGCCCATGACGGAGTCGGGCACCAGCTTGGGCCGCTGCTGCGCCTCCGGGCGCTCCATCGTGAGAGTGGCGTTGCTCATCCGGATCTCAATGCCTCCGGGCGCCGCGTGACGGGGGCGCCCTCCGTTCGGTCAGCCGCCCGGGGGCGACTAGTGCTGTTCGCCCGCCGCTGCGCCATGCTCGCCCTCGAGCGGGATGCCCCGCTCGGTGGCGGCCTGGGCGGCCTCGTTCTCCCAGTTGGTGCCGGTGTGGCGCATCACGTCCGGCGCCACCGCAAAGAACATCAGGAACATCAGCATCAGGGACGCGGCCAGCACCCACTTCATGATGCGCCGCTCCGTACGGAGGTGCATGAAGTTCTGGATCACCAGGTTCGCTTTGACCAAGGCGATGCCGAAGGCCGTGATCAAGGTGACCCAGAAGATCCCCAGGAAGGGGCCCGCCACGCTGACCACCAGGAGGATCAGCAGCGTGAAGTAGATGCGGGTGTAGTTGATGTGGTGCTCGGCGTGCTCGCTCATGTCACCCCTACTTCGCGATGTACAGGAGAGGGAAGAGGAAGATCCAGACCACATCGACGAAGTGCCAATAGATCCCGATCAGCTCCACGCGTTGCAGCTCGCGATTCCTGGCCGCGTCCCGAGCCACGAAGGCCATGACCACAGCGCCCGCGATCACGTGCAGCGCGTGCAGCCCCGCGGCCGTGTAGTAGAAGCTCCAGAAACCGTTGGCCGTGATGGTGTAGCCGTGGCTGATCTCGGTATACCACTCGAAGCTCTTCACCCCGATGAAGGTGAGAGCCCCCAGAATGGTGAACATCAAGAAGCGCGCCGCCTTGGGCCCCTCGCCCTTCTCCGCGGCCTGGTGGGCCAGCACCGCCGTGAAGCTGGAGGTCAGCAGCACGAACGTGTTGAACGCGCCGATCCACGTGTTGGTCACGGCGGCGGCGTTGGCCCACTCCGGGTGTCCGATGCGGAACATCAGGTAGGAGGCCAGCAGGCCGCCGAAGATCACGACCTCGGAGGCGAGGACCCACCAGATGGCCAGGCGGCCTGTGGGGATTCCCGTTGCGTATCGAGTGGTGGCGATAGGCTTCACGTTACGTCGACCTCAGGCAGGAAGGTTCTGCGGCCAGTAGTCCTCGGAACGGTCCGGGTGCCCGTACTCGTAGGGGCCCCGGTACACGCGCGGCATCTGATCCGGCGGCCAGTTGCCGTGCGGCGGCGGTGACTCGGCCGTCCACTCCAACGTGTTGGACTTCCAGGGGTTCTTGGGCGCCTTCGGACCCTTCCGAATGCTGTGGAAGAGGTTGTAGAAGAACACCAGCTGGAAGAGCAACATCACGATCAAAGCCACGGTGGCCGTGATCCGCAGCGGCTGCATGGCCGCCAGCTCGGGGAAGTTCTGGAAGTTGTAGATGCGCCGGTGCTGACCGCCCAAGCCCAGCACGAACAGCGGGATGAAGATGAAGTTGAAGGGGATGATGGTGCCCCAGAAGTGGATCTTGCCCAGGGTGTCGTTCATCATGCGGCCGAACATCTTCGGGAACCAATAGCTGAGCGCCGCGAAGGTGCCGATGATGGCGATCGGGAAGAACGTGTAGTGGAAGTGGGCCAGCACGAAGTAGGTGTCGTGCAGGTAGATGTCCGAGCCGCTCGCCCCCAGGAAGATCCCGGTCACGCCGCCGATCAGGAACTCGGCGATGAAAGCCAGGGCCCACAGCATCGGGGTATTCAGCGTGATGGATCCGCCGTACAGGGTCGCGATCATCACGAATAGCAACTCGGCGATGGGCACCGAGATCAGCAGCGTGGTGACCGTGAAGATGTTGGCCATGCGGGGATCGATGCCGGCGATGAACTGGTGGTGAGCCCAGACGAAGAAGCTCAGCACGCCGGTGGCGACCGCCGTGTACAGCATGATCTTGTAGCCGAACAGCTTCTTGCGGGCGAAGGTGGCCACGATGTCGATGACGATGCCGATGGCGGGCAGCAGCACCACGTAGACCTCGGGATGCCCGAAGAACCAGAAGAGGTGCTGCCACAGGATCGGGTCGCCGCCCCGGGCCGGATCGTAGAAGCCGGTGCCGATGGTCTGATCGAACAGCAGCATCACTGCGCCGGCGATCAGGGGTCCGACCGACAGCATGAACAGGATGCTGGCGATCACGATCATCCACACGACCATGGGGATGTCATAGGCCTTCATGCCCGGGGCACGGGAGTTCATCAGCGTGGTGATGAAGTTGATGCCGCCCAGCAGGAAGGCCACGAACTCCAGAGCCACCGCGGTGAGCCACAGGCTCGACCCCAGCTTGGTCAAGCTGTACTCCGCGTTGGCCGAGAGCGGGGGATACGAGGTCCAGGCCCCTCCGAACCCACCGCCCTCGACGAACAACGAGGCCAGCAGGAGGAGGGCGCTGACCAGGAAGACCTGATAGGAGAGGCGGTTGATGCGCGGGAACACCATGTCGTCCGCGCCGATCATCAACGGAATCAGGAAGTTCCCGAAGGCGGCGATCAACACCGGCATCGCCACCCAGAAGATCATGATCGAGCCGTGGTTGGTGACCAGGGCATTGTATTCCCCGGGAGACACCACGCCGAAGCCCGGCACGGGAAGGCCGGGGAAGGCGAGCTGCATGCGGAAGACGTAGGCCATCAGCCCGCCGATCACGCCCATCGCCATCCCCGTGAAGAGGTACTGCATGGCGATGATCTTGTGGTCGGTGGACCAGATGTACTTGAGAATGCCCTGCGGTCCGTGGTGCTCGTGCGCGTGCGCGTCGTGACCGTGGACGTCGGTGGCGGCGACCTGAGCCATACTCTCGCTTTCCTCCGCTACTGCGAGTTCACGGGTGTGTTCGCAGCGACCCAGGCGGCATGCTGGGTCGCGTCTTCGATGAAGATCCGTCCACCCATCACGCCGTGGCCGATTCCGCAGATCTCGGCGCACTGGATGTCGTGGGTTCCCGTCTCGGTGGTCCGGAACCACCCCGTGATGGTGCGGCCCGGCACGGCATCCTGCTTGAGGCGGAAGACCGGAACCGAGAAGTCGTGCAGCACGTCGCGGGACTGGAGCTGGTAGTGGTAGGTCAGCCCGTTCTGGATGTGGAGCTCGTCCGTGGTCCAGATGTCATCGGGCGTGTCGAGCTCGTTGTCGGCGCCGGGATGTTGGAAGACCCAGGCCCACTGTTGTCCGATCACCCGGACGGTGGCATCGGCCTCGGGGAGGTTCTGCTTGACGTTGTACCAGACCCGCACCGCTGCCACCACGATCACGACGTCGCACAGCAGCACCAGTCCGTGTGGGATCGTGATCCAGCGCTTGAGGTGTTTCTCCTTCCCCGTGATGTACTGGCTCTTGACCCCGTCCTTGGCTTTGAACTTGAAGATCAGCCAGAAGAACATCCCCTCGGCGACCAGGAACCAGAAGCCGGTCAAGAGGAGGATGATCAGGATGACGTTGTCGATCGATCCCGCGTAGTCGGAGATCTGGGCAACCATGTTCTGGGGCATCGCCTACGGATTCCGTCGGGTCAGAGGATGAAGAGAAGCACGGCGCCGATGAAGAGCACCGCGCCGATCACCGTGGCCAGGAACGTCTTGCGCGCGTCGAGGATCGCCGGGTTGGATTCGTCCGGGATGTCCAGGTAGGAGTCCTTGATCGACACCTGCTCGACCGAGATGCGGCCCGTGGGAGTGACTTCGCTCGCCATGCTGGTTCCCCCTACTGCAGCGTCTGGATGTAGGCGATCACGTTCGTGACCTGCTGGTCGTCGAGCAGCGCGGAGTTCGGGCGCATGGTCTGCCCGAAGCCGTCGTTCGGATTGGCGCCCCGCCACCCCTTCCGGAACTTCTGGAACTGGGCCAGGAGGTACCAATCGTGCTGCCCCACCAGCGGCGGTGCCCGCACGACCTCGATGCCCTTGCCGTCGGGACCATGGCAGGCCACGCAGGTCTGGAACGACTGACGGCCCGCCTCCACGTCCCCGTGAAGGGTGGCGGCCGCCGCGACCTGCGGCATGCTGGCCACGTATTCGGCCACCGACTCGAGATCTCCTTCGAGGTCGAGCGCCTGCACCATGGACTTCATGCGCAGGCCCACGGTGTCCATGGGGTGGGCACCCCGCCAGTTCTGGCGGAAGCCGTTGAGCTGGGCTTCGATGTACCACTGGGGCAGGCCCGCGATGGCCGGTGCGCCCAGAACCTGGTTGCCCGCTCCGTTCGCGCCATGGCAGGGAGCACAGGTGTCGTAGAGGGCTTCCCCGCGGGCGATTCCCTGGGAGGGTGCGGCCCCGCAGGCCACGGTGCCCAGGAGAGCCATCAGGCCCACCCCGAGCTTCAGCGTCCGAGTTGGATGCATCGTCCTAGGCTTGGCTGGTTGATCAGGCGCCCGAGGCGAGCCGCTCCAGCGGAATCGCCTCGTCGATGAGCATGATCGGGATCTCTTCCCGCACTGGATACAGCAGGGACCCGTCCTCACGGACGAGTCCGGCCTCTAGAGCCACAGCGACCGTCTCGCCTGCGCGGTTGGTGACCGTCCCGGAGGAGATGGCCCGATTCAGGCGGTCCAGCAGGGCCGGCTCGGCCACGTGCAGGGACTGCTTGGATTCCGGGCAGACCAGGATCTCCAGAAGCTCCGGATCGATCATTCGGAAGGCGTGCTCTCCCGCTGGGCCGGGGGGCTCCGACCGGACCGATCGTCCGACCCGGCCTCCCCGAACTGAAGCCCCACAAGGTACCCAAACGGGGGCATTCTCGGGAGGTCGGGGTCCAAGCGCAACACCGAGGCGGGAGGGACCGTTGGGGAGGGTCTGGCGCGGCCTCCCGGAGCGGTGGTCCCTTTCGCATCATGAGTCCCTCCGAACCCCACCAGCGCGCGGCCCGGCACCTCGGTGCGCTGCTGAGGGCCGAGGGTACGGCCGACCGAGCCCGGCACGAGCGCGCCTACCTGAAGAGCTCGCTCCGGCACTGGGGGGTGCGGGTGCCGGTGATCCGGCGCCTGACCCGTCAGGTTCTCAAAGAGATCGGCCCCGACCTCCCGGACCCGCGCCCGCTGGTGGAGCAGCTGTGGGGCTCGGGCGTGCACGAGATGCGCATGGCCGCCGTGGAGGTCCTGCGGGCCCGCGCGGACGCTCTGGGGCTCGCCGATCTGGAGTGGTTGCGGCGGCTGGTCCGGGAGGCGGGGACCTGGGCGCTCGTCGATCCGCTGGCGGCAGACGTGGTGGGTGGGTTGCGCGAGCGGGTGCCCGCTGTGGCAAAGCGGCTCGACGCCTGGGCGCGGGATCCCGACTTCTGGGTGCGGCGCGCCGCCTTGTTGGCGTTCCTGGGACCTCTGCGACGCGGCGAGGGTGATTTCGAGCGCTTTGGGGACTATGCCGACCGCATGCTCGACGAAAAGGAGTTCTTCATTCGCAAGGCCATCGGGTGGGTGCTGCGGGAGACGTCCAAGAAGCGTCCCGCCCTGGTGACCCGGTGGGTCGAGCCGCGCGCTGCCCGCATGTCCGGGCTCACGCTGCGCGAGGCGACGCGACGAATGGATGAGCGCACGCGTGAGCGGCTGTTGGCCGCCCACCGGAGCGGGGCGCCCGACGGGGAGCCCGCATGACCCTGCTCGGGACCGCGCTCCTCCTGCTGCAGGTCCAGCTTCCCGCCGATTCCGGCCTCGCGCACGCGAGCGGGCGCCCGGCGCCCGTGGTCCAGGCTACGTTCGCCAGCGAGGCTCCGCGCTTGGACGGCCGCCTGGACGAGGCCGTGTGGCGCCAGGCGATTCCTGTCACGGACTTCAGGCGGGATCTGCCCAGCGATGGAGGGCCAGCCAGCGAGCACACCGAGGTGCGTGTCGTCTACACGCGGGACGCGCTCTATGTCGGTGCGCGTCTGAACGCCCGCGACCCGGGTACGGTCTCGCGGCTCCGCGGCCGCCGCGACTCCTTCTCCCTGTTCAACGACCAGTTCCTGGTGATGGTCGATTCGCACCACGACCATCGCACGGCCTACGTGTTCGGCGTCACGCCGGCCGGCGGGCGCAACGACCTCCTCGTCCCGGACGACAGCCGGGACGGCCTCGATCCCTCCTGGGACCCGGTATGGGAGGCTGAGACGCGGGTCGATGAGAAGGGCTGGGTGGCGGAGATCCGCATCCCCTTCACGCAGCTGCGCTTCTCCGAGGAGGCCGAGCGGCCGGTCTGGGGCATCCAGTTCCGCAGGGACATCGTCGCGGCGGGCGAGGCGGCCGACTGGTCCTGGGCACCCGCCAGTGAGGCGGGCTTCGTCTCCAAGTTCGGGCATCTGGTGGGTCTCGAACGCCTGGAGGCTCCCAACCGACTGGAGATCCTCCCCTACACGGTGGGGCGGGGGTCCTTCGATCAGCGTGCCGATCCGGACAGCCCCTTCGATGACGGAAGCGTATTCGGAACGTCGGTCGGTGTGGACCTCAAGTACGGGCTCACCCCAGCGCTTACGCTGGATGCGACCGTCAATCCGGATTTCGGTCAAGTGGAGGCCGACCCGGCGGTGGTCAACCTCAGCGCCTTCGAGACGTTCTTCGAGGAGCGCCGCCCCTTCTTCGTCGAGGGCGCGGGGGGGTTCGAGTTCGGTGGGTTGAGCTCCATGAAGTTCTTCTACTCACGAAGGGTGGGGCAGTCACCGTCGCTCCCGGCCAGCGGGCGCTATGTGGACCGACCCGCCGCCTCCACCATCCTGGGTGCGGCCAAGCTGTCGGGCCGCACGGCTGGAGGTTGGACGGTGGGTGCCCTGAACGCGACCACCGATCGCGAGCGCGCACGCATCACCGACTCTCCCGACGGGCCTGTCGTCACGGTACCGGTGGAGCCGCGCGCCAACTACTCCGTGCTGCGCCTGCGACGCGACTTCAACGAGAGCGCCAGCGAGGTCGGGGTCATCGCCACCAGCGTCTTCCGGGAGAGGGGCGACCCCGCGTTCGAGGTGTTGCGGGACCGCGCCTTCACCGGTGGCGTCGATTTCGCGCATCGCTGGGCGCGCCGCGCCTACGTGGTGCGAGGGTGGGTCGGGGGGAGCCGCGTCCTCGGGAGCACGGCAGCCATCACGCGCGCCCAGCGTGCCTCCGCGCGCTACTACCAGCGCCCCGATCAGGCCTATGTGACACTGGACCCGACGGCGACCGCGCTCTCCGGGTTCGGCGCCGAGGTGGAGCTGCAGAAGCTGGCGGGGGCCTGGCTGTTCGGGCTCAACGGCCAGTCGCTCTCCCCGGGATTCGAGCTCAACGACGCCGGCTTCCAGACGCAGGCGGACCGGCACGTGGCCCTGGTGAGCGGCCGGCGCCGCTGGGTGCAGCCCACGGCCTGGTTTCGTTCCTTCAGCATGGGCCTGCTCGGCGTGTCGCAATGGGACTTCGGGGGAACGCGCACGTCGAGCAACCTGCGCTTCGATCTGGTGGGGCAGACCCACGCGTTCCGCAGCTTCGACGTCAACCTGCGTCATGAGCTGGAGGCTTTCGACACGCGCGCGACGCGGGGTGGTCCGCGCGTCGTGCGGCCCCGCCTTTGGGGACTGGGCGCAGGCATGCACACCGACGATCGCAAACCGCTGTCTGGAAGCGCTCGCGTCAATCTGACGTCAGGGGCCGAGGGCTCGTGGTCCATGGCGATCACGCCCAGCCTGGCCGGCCGCGGACAGGGCTGGTGGAACTGGAGCGCCACCGCGGCCTATCGCCGCAGCGAGGACGATGCGTTCTACGTCGCGCAGGGCGTGGACTCCGCCGCGGCGACGACCTTCGGCTCGCGCTACGTCTTTGCCAACCTGGCGCGCGAGAGCGTGGACGTGACGCTGCGGCTGGACCTGGCGCTCACACCCGACCTGACCTTGCAGCTCTACGCCCAGCCGTTCGTCGCCAGTGGCGCCTACACCGATTTCCGCGCCTTGGCCCGGCCCTCGAGCTACGACTTCCTACGCTACGGGGACGGAGCCTCGACCGTCAGCAGCGACCCTGGCACGGGCCGAGTGCGGGTCGACGCCGACGGAGCCGGTCCCGCCGCGACGGTTTCCTTCGCGGATCCGGACTTCCGGCTGCGCTCGCTCCGCGGCAACCTGGTCCTGCGCTGGGAGTACCGGCCGGGCTCCACGCTCTTCTTCGTGTGGAGCCAGAATCGCTCGGACCGGGTCACCGATGCCGAGCTGGAGCCTTGGGGGGACCTGAGTCACACCTGGCGTGACCCGGGTCAGCACGTCTTCCTCATCAAGGCGAACTACTGGCTCGGCTCCTGACGGGCGGACTGCCGCCGCCATCGTCTGCGCTCCAGAGCGGGCGCCCCCCCGCGAGATTCAGCAGCCCGGTTCCACCAGCTCGATCTTGTCCGGCTGGTTGGGCACGACGCAGATGAACTCGAAGGGCTCGGGACCCAACGAATCGTAGGAGTGAGGCACGCCGGCCGGGATGTAGACCACGTCGTCCCGGTTCACCTCGATCACCTCTCCTCCGATGGTGACCCGCGCTCGCCCTCGCAGGACGTACTGCTCGTGCTCGACGGCGTTGGTGTGGAGCGGCATGCCGCCGCCCGGCTCCATGATGAAGCGCCGCATGGCGAAGTTCGGTCCCTGATCCGCACCGATCAGAACCTGCATCGACGTGCCGGAGCCCGCTTTCACCGCTTGGGCCTCGATGTCGCTGGCGTGCTTGTGACTCATGGTTCCTCGCAGGGCTGACTGGCGGGTGCGGAACTCGATCGGCGGCGCGGCCGGAGCCGACCCGTCAATCTGGGTCGGTCCGGCCGCGCGGGGAAGTCAGGGGGAAGCGCGCTGCCCGGAGGGGGCCCGCGCCGGCGACCGTCTACATGGGCTCGTCGGCGGAGGGACCGTACATGCCCGGCACGTGCAGGTCGTTCAGCCGCAGATACACGCCGAGCTGCGCGCGGTGGTGGATCATGTGGTTGAAGACGAAGCTTCGCAGCACCGCGACCTTGGGCATCGTCATGTAGACCTTGTCGCCGTCGCGCATGGTCCAGTTGCCCATGAGCGTCTCGTCCGAGGCGCCGGCCAGGCAGGCTCGCGCGCCCGCCAGGGCCTTGTCCAGCCGTTCGATCGCCTCGGCGCGCGTGGCCGGCATGAACGGTTGATAGTCGAAGGTGGCGAAGTCGAGTTCGTCCATGTCGATGGTGGCATTCGTCCACTCCGGCAACTCGGCCAGGTGACCGACCAGGCGTTGCATGGTCATCGACTTCTGGTGGGGCGCGTACTCGGGGATGGTCTCCGGGACGTGCTCCAGCATCCGTCGCAGCTGCGCGAACTCGTGGTCGAACTCGGGAAGGATGGATTCTGCAATCATGCGCCTTTGTCCTGGGTGAAGGTTCGTAGAGAGACGTTCTGGAGATTCACGACGGTTGCCGGCGGTGCCAGACGAGCGCGGGAAGTGCGTCGGCTTGCCGTTCGAACATGATGTCGATCAGGCGTACGGCATTGCCGTAGGAGCGTGTGGACGGGTCCAGCAGCAGGGCCTGCAGCAGGCGGTCGCGGGAGCGCTCCTCGTAGGCCTGCACGAGCAGGTGATTGATCGAGCACTGCGTTCGCAGCAGCGCCAGCGCCGCCTCGGGCAGCGCCTCGACCGGGAGCGTGCGCAAGCCGGCTGCATCCACCTGGGCGGGAAGCTCCACCACCGCATCGTCCGGGAGCCCTGGCAGCGCGCCGCGGTTGGGTACGTTCACGGCGGCGAGATCGTGTGGCACGCCGGCCGCCAGGCCCTCGATGATGGGGATGGCCAACTCACCGGAGGGCCGGGGGTCGTCCACGGTGGGGCCCCGGTGGGGGCTGGGCTTCAGACGACCCTCACGGGCGGGATGGAACAGGGGCGTGTCGGTGGGACGGTCCCGGAGGTTGTAGATCCACGGTGGGACGCGGTCCGACTCCCAGGGGTCGCCGTCCGCCGGGTCGTGGAAGAACTGCATGTCCTGGCTCGGCAGCAGGTCGCCTGCCCAGGCCAGGTACTCACCGATGTGGTTGGCGCCCGGTGACGGCCAAAGTCCGTAGGTGCGGAGCAGGATGCGGGAGAGGGCGATCTCGTCGAAGTCGTGCAACCAGTGCGCCCGGGCTTCGCGCTCCCGAAGCTCGGGATAGAGATCCGCTCCCGTCTCCCGGTCCCGGATGGAGGTGAACCACGTGAAGTGGTTGAGTCCCGCCGAGTGGATCTCCAGCGAGTGGACGGGGCGCTCCAACAGCGCGGCGACCTGCTCCATGCCGGCGAAGACGCCGTGACAGAGGCCGATCACCCGCACAGGACCGAGGCGGGTTTGCGCCTCACACAGCTTGGTCAGCGGATTCGTGTAGTTCAGCAGCACGGCGTCCGGACACAACCGGCCCATGCCCTCCACCACCTCGAGGGACGGCGGCATGTTGCGCAGTGCGTGGAAAAGCCCGCCTGGGCCACCGTTCTCCCCGTAGATCTGCTGAAACCCGAGACTGCGGGGAATGTGGAAGTCCTGCGACCAGTAGAAGTAGCGGCGGCGCTCCACGGCCATGATCACGAAATCGGCGTCGGAGAGCGCCTCCTGCAGGTCCGTCGTGGCATGGAAGTGCACGGGCCGCGAGCGGGCCTGCGCCAACGCCGCTGCGAAGGCGCGGGTGGCCTCCACCGCGCCGGCGTCGAGGTCCATCAGGGTCACCGACGGCTCCTGGGCGCACAGCGCATCGCTCAGCAGGATGTCTGTGACGGTGGCGGGTCCGAACTCCCTGCTGCCCGCACCGATGAGGACGAGATGAAGGCTCATGACTCCGCGGCTGTGGACGACGCTTCGCGTGACGCGAGCCGGAGCGTCAGCGCTCCGGCCACGAGGGAGAGCGCTCCGACCGCGGCTCCGGCGAGCGTCCGCCCGGTGACAACGTATCCGATTCCCAGCAGGGCGGAATAGAGGAACGCTGTGCTCAGGAAGAAGCCCAGCCACCGTGCGGAGGATCCTCCATCCACCGAGACCCCCGGGGCGCTCCTGGCCACAGGCCCCCACCAACCGGCTGGGCGCACGCGACGATAGAAGGCATCGAGCCGCGCGGGGTCGTCGGGTGGCGTCAGGAGGGCGACGGTCATCCACAGCACGGTGGAGACGAGCACGATGCCGGTGGCGCGGATGAAGTCGTACTCGCTGCCGTACACGAGAAGCAGGTTCGTTTCCCACCCACCGGGAAGCAGGCCGGCAGCCGCGAGCCCCCGGGCGATCAGGCCACCGTTGGCGAGCACCAGCGATGCGACCATGGCCGCGATCTCCGCCCAGGCGTTGACTCTCCACCAGTACCAACGCAGCAACCAGACGAACGCCACTCCGGCGGTCAGCTCGATCACGTAGATCCAGGCGCGCTGGATGGAGGTCATCTGCCAGGCACTCACGGCGGCCACCACGGCCAGCAGAAGGACCGCGACCCGGGAGGCGCGCACATAGTGCGACTCAGACGCGTCCCGGCGGAGGAAGCGTCGGTACACATCGTTGACGAGGTAGGACGCCCCCCAACAGAGGTGGGTGTCCATGGTGCTCATGAACGCGGCCAGAAAGGCGGCGACGACCAGGCCGCGCAGCCCCACCGGCATGAGCTCGCCGATCATCATCGGGTAGGCGAGCTCGGGGTCGGCCACCAGGGTGGGCGCTGCGCTCGCAGCGGGCAGCACCAACAGCGAGCCCAGTCCCACCACCACCCAGGGCCAGGTCATCAGGACGATGCCCGCGAGGGCGAACCACAGGGCGGCCAGCAGCGATTGCCGCTCGTTCTTCGTGGCGAAGAGCCGTTGGGCCACGTAGCCGTCGCCCTGCCCGCTCCGCACCCAGAGGAACAGGATCAGGCAGAGGAACGACGCCAGCTCCAGTGAGCCCATGTGCGAGCTGTGCGGCATCAGGTCCAGCGCCGCGGGAGGAGCGTCGGCCAGCCCCCGCACTCCGTTCGCCAGCCCCCGCGGCCCACCCACGCGTGCCAGGACCAGTACTGCCAGGATCAGAGACCCGATCATCCCCACCACGAATTGGAGAAGGTCGGTGGCCACCACGCCCCATAGCCCCGATGCGGCCGTGTAGCTGAGTGCGATCAACCCGGCGACGACCAGCGTGACCACGGGATCCCAGCCCAGGAGCACCTGGCTGAACTTCACCATGGCCAACATCACCCACCCCATGACCACCGCGTTCTTCAGCACGCCCTGGTAGATGGCGGAGAAGCCGCGTAGCAGGGCGGCCGGCCGCCCCGAGTAGCGCAGCTCGATGAACTCGGCGTCGGTGAGGATCCCGGCGCGGCGCCACAGCTTGGCGTAGAAGAAGACGAGAAAGAGGACGCCCGTGCCCTCGTACCACCACAGCCAGTTGGCGACGATGCCGCGCTCGCGCACGATCCCGGCGGTGGCCAGCGGCGCATCGGCAGCGAACCAGGTGGCCGCGATCGAGGTGCCCGCCAGCCACCAGGGCAGCCGGCGTCCGGCCACGAAGTAGTCCTCCACGCTCGCCCCGGCCCGACTGGCAAAGATCCAACCGATCACCAGGACCACCAGGCCGTAGGCCGCGATGACCACGAAGTCCGGACCGGTCAGCTGCACGGCCCGGACCTCGATGGCTGCGAGGTCGCGCCGTCAGCGCGACCCGAACGAAAGCAGATTGGCGAGGATGCGGTAGGCACCGGGCACAGCGTAGGGGGTCTGCCGGTGCAGAGCCAGGGCAACGTAGGTGTAGTGCCCGCGGCCGAGCGGGGCGGTGAGCCATACGCCCCCTTGGGGAGCCTGTCCGTGATCGTGGGTCTCGACGAGCGCCGTGAACTCGGGTCCCCACCGGGAGAAGAACTTGGACCCGCGCTGCTCCACCCAGCCCTCGAAGTCGTCGACGCCGATGCGGTTGGGGGCGTTGAGCAGCGGATGCTCGGGGGCCAGCAGCTCCACCGGTGCGTCTTCTTCGGAGACCTCCTCCGCGTTGTCGGGCAACTCTGCCGCGTAGGGAGCCAGGCTCGCCGCGTCGAACTCTGGCGTTTGGTAGAGCACGACGAGATGCCCACCGGCCTCCACGTACTCCAACAGACGCGCGTTCTCTCGGGCCAGGGTAGGGCGCACAGCATAGGCGCGCGTTCCCACGACGATCGCGTCGAAGCGGTCGAGAGGTGCCTCCGCCAGCGCGGCGTCGTCGAGGACGGCGACCCGCGCTCCCAACGCCATGATCGCGTCCGGGATCTGATCGCCGACCCCCTCCACGTAGCCGACCTCGAGGGCGGGCGCGATGCGGGCGTCCACCCGCAGCACCCTGCTCCGGGCGGGCACGTGGAGCGATCTTGGTTCGAGATCGCGGTGCACGATGCGCTGTTCCTCCGCCGCGTAGATGGAACCGCCGATCTGCGCCACGGCTTCGATGTGCTCCGTGGCGGGCCCACCGGGCGCCGGCTCCACCTGGAACTCGCTGATCTGACGCTCGCCGGCGGCATCCAGAGCGAATGCCACCGACGCCGGTTGCACGCTCCACCCGGCCGGTATGGTCAGCGACAGCGTTCCGGCCACCGGCATGCCGGTGGTTTGCTCCACCTCGGCAGAAACGCGGAAGGCGCCCGCGGACGACGGCAGAAGGAGATGGACGGCGGGCTTCAGCCGCACCGACACCGGAGGCACCACCTGGAGGCGCCGCTGCTCTACGCCGTAGGGCAAGGCGGGCTCTTCACCGCGAACGGGAGCGCCCACACGCACGGTCTCCCCGTGCACCGCGAACGACGCCACCACCCGGAGGGGCAGCTCCGACCAGGGGAGGTGCAAGGCGGACGAGTCCCGCACGCTGTAGTGGGTGTCGCCCAGGCCGTCGCGGGCGAAGTAGGCGCCGGAGGGCTGCGCATCGGCGGCGACGCGCACGCTCCAGGCCTGTGGAGCCGAGGCCTCGTCGCGCACCATCCATCCGGAGGGCGCCTCCAGTGTGAGCCTCACGTCCGTGAGGTAGCGTGGGTAGGCGGACGCGAAGCGAGCCTGCACGCGAAAGGACTGGCCCGGCGCCAAGCGGTGCACGGCGCCGCCTTCGTCCGTGGCCAGGGCCGTAACGGTCACGCCCAACGCGAGACGCAGCGCGGTCTGGGCTTCGAGGATCTTCCGCTCGAGCACGCGCCGCGCTTCCGGTGCCTCCGTGGCTGCTGTGTGTGCTTCGCGCAGGGCCGCCAGGGCCTCGGCGAGGGGCTCGACCGCACCCAGGCCGCTGTCCAACTCGACGCGCCCGCTGGCCCGTTCGATCGACCGTTGCGCGCGGGCCAGGGCGGCGTGGGCCGCGCGCGGCGCCTCTTCCGCAGTTTGTGTGAACAGTCCGGAGAGGGACGTGTCCAGACCCGCGAAGAACGTGGAGTCGGGTTGCGCGTCTGCGCGGCTGCCTCCGTCGTCCAGTCGCTCATAGCGATACACGACCGGACCCTCGCTCGTGCGCCGCCGCCCTGCGGTTTGCGATCGCTGCAGGGAGAGGCCCTCGGACCCCACGTCCAGAAACGATCGCCCCAGCAGATCGAACGATCGGTTCACGTCGATCTCGACATGCGTGAGCTCACCCTCGCGCACGCCGCCGCGGTAGAGCCGTTCGACGCGCCAGGGGCGGAGGCCCTCCTCGGCGATCTGATCGGGGAAGCGATCCGGGTCAGCGGCGGCGGCGACCGCGAGCGGAGTGAGCACGCCGGCCGCGTGATGATGCCCGTGTCCGTCACGCTCCGATCCGTGCCAGCGCGAGACCACCACGCGGGGGCGTTCGCTGCGCAACACACGCACGAGATCGCCCAACACCGCCTCCTGATCCCACGAGCGCAGGGCCTCGTCCAGCGTCTTGGAGTAGCCGTAGTCGACCGCGTTGGTGAAGTACTGGGCGGAGAGCCCATACCAGCGCCCGGCCAACAGCAGTTCCTCCGTGCGTACCAGGCCGAGCGCGTCGAAGAGCTCCGGCCCCAGCGCGTTGGCACCCGCCTCGCCACGGTTCAGCGTCAGCAGCGTGGTGCGTACGCCCCGGCCGCGCGCCAGGAGGGTCAGCAATCCCGCCTGCTCATCGTCCGGATGGGCGGTGGTATGCAGGAGCGACGCCGTCGTGGAAAGCCGGAGCAGTGCCTGACGGAGACCCGGAGTGCCGCGATCGAAGGGGAGCGTCGCGACCGCGTCGGCTTCGAGGGTTGGGGACTGGGCCCGAGAGGGGGCCGGCACCATCGCCGCGCCGACGATCGAGAGGCCGGTGACGAGGCGGTGGCGAGGGCGACCCACCCAGACACGAACCTTCACCGCTGCTCCGCCTCCGGTCTGCCGCGCATCACGTCAACGTGCTAGAAGAGTCTGAACTGGACGCGCAGCAGGCGCCCGGGGCGGGGCAGGCCGCATTGATCGTACAGCGCGGTATCCGTGAGGTTGTCGACGCCGACGCGCGCCTCCACGCGACTCATGAGACGGCTGCCCGTCGAGGAGGGCAGCGCCCACGAACGTCCCACGTCGACGTTCCACCAGGCACCACCAGCCAGCTCCACGTCAGCGCCGGTGTCCGGATGCTGGCAGAACTGCGTACCGGTGTAGCGCAGTGCGGTTGTGGCGGAGACCCCGGAGAAGAGGGGGAAGCGCGCCTGCACGCTGCCTGACACCTCCGGCAGATTCTCGGGTTGGCTGGACACGTCGACGGTGTCGAAGAGCTGCACGGACTGCAGTGTCAGGTCGCCGCTGAGAGTGAGACCCCCGAACGACTGCGTGAGCAGGAGCTCGGCCCCCGTGCTTTCCAGTCGATCGGAGTTGACACGCTTGCGCAGGCGGCTGGGGAGCGTGATGCGGCGGATGGCATCACTGAGGCGGTGATGGAAGCCCACCACCTGCAGGTCGCCTCCGCCCAGCCGGGTGGTCACCCCTCCTTCGAAGGCCACCAGATGCTCGGGCTGGAGATCCGGGTTGGGCTCGAAGCGATTGAGGGCCTCCGAGTAGGTCTCGCGCAGGGCGGGGAAGCGACCCCGCCTGCTGGCGCCCATGTGCAGCAGGGTGCGTCCGTCGTTCACGACGGCGGACAGCCCCGCGCGTGCTCCCCAGTCGTCGAGCGTACCCAGGGAGGGCAGGCCCCCGGTCTCGGGGGTCTTCCCCTGGTCGAACGCGCCGCCGACGCTGAAGCGTAGTGCTTCGATGGCTCCGTCCGAGGCGTCGACGAGCTTCCAGATGGTCTCGACGCCCAGGCTTGTGAGTTGCTGTCTGTACTCGCGTAGCTCGCCGTCGGTGGTGGCGTCGTGGTTGATGTCGGCATAGGTGAAAGCCGCGCGCAGGTCCCCGAAGCGCCCCAGCGTGTGGTCACCCAGCATGCGTACCGTCAGCGTGCGCGCATCGCCTTCCTCCGTGCCGATCACCTCGTCGTAGGCGCGGGTCGCGAACGACTCGATCTCCGTGCGGCCCAGATCGAGCCCGAGGCTCACCTCGAGGTCGCCTCGGCCCCAGGGGGTCGCGCGATCTCCGGTTCCCCCCGACGCGGCCACGATGGCGCGCGTGATGTCCGGGTAGCGCCAAAGCCGTGGCTCTTCGACGTCCAACTCGCCGGCGATGCCGCGCTCGGCCTTGAACCCGGACCCGGAGAGCGAGAACCAGCGGCCGCCGTCACCCTGGAAGCGCAGAGCGCCGAAGCCGTTGAACTCGCTGAAATCGGTATTGAGCCGCAGCGACTCCTCCGTGGGCACCGGCTCGCGCACTCCCTGGGGCAGCGTCGCGCCGGGGGAGTCCCGCAGCCCGAAGCCGCCGCGCAGCAGCCAGCGTCCGCTGGTGCTTTCGAAGGGACGGGCGCCGGTGACCGACGTGCCGTAACCGCCCACTTCGTCGATCCCGCCAGAGACCTGCAGGGAGGCATGCTCCGGAAAGGAGGTACCGTGGCCCACGCTCATCTGCACCACTCCACCCAGGACGTTGGGCCCGTGCAGCATGGAGGACAGCCCCCGCACCAGGCTGATCTCGGTGGTGGCTCCGGCGGGAAGCACCGACACGTCGGTGCGTGCGTCCCAACCGAGCGTGAGCGGCACCCCGTCGAGGAGTACCGCGACCTGACGTGACTCGGACCCCCGCACCGAGATCTCGGCTTCGCCTCGCGAGTTGGTACGGACGTGAACACTGGGAAGCTCCCTCAGCACGTCCTCGACGGTGGGGGAGACCGCCAGCGACATCGAGTCCATGTGGATCTCGTAGGCGCTCGCGCCCCCCACCGTGGTGACGGGGCGGGTGGCGACCACGCGGAGCTCGTCGAGCCGGTAGACGGTGGTGTCCGCGCGCGTAGAATCGGGGCGATCCTGGGCCGCGGCCGCCGTTGCCGAGAGCGCCAGCGTGAGGGTCACCAGCTGGAGCGGGCGCACCGTGGGGAATTCCAAGACCGGCCCTCCGGGCGGGGCGGACGTTGCCGTGAACGGGGCGTGCTGCTACACCAGCGTGGAGAGGCAGGTCCGAGTCGGCAAGGAGGAACGGGGAGCGCATGAAGGCCGGGGCAAAACGACTGCGCCGGGGGGTACTCTGGATCCCGATGACGCTGCTGACTGCCTGCGCCGGGCACGGTGCGTCGGCGGGCGGGCCCGCGCCGCGCGACGGCGTGGTCGAGGTGTCGCTCCTCCACCTCAACGACGTCTACGAGATGACACCCATCGAGGGTGGGGCGGCCGGCGGGTTGGCGCGCGTGGCCACTGTGCGGGATCGGCTGGCCGCTGCGGATGCGCCTCTTCTCGTGACCTTCGGGGGCGATCTCCTGAGCCCCTCCGCGATGGGCACCGCCCGAGTGGACGGCGCGCGCCTGAACGGTACGCAGATGGTGGCCGTCATGAATGCGTTGGGCCTCGACGTCGCGGTGTTGGGCAACCACGAGTTCGATATTGGCGAGGTGGACTTCCGCGCCCGGGTCTCCGAATCGCGTTTCCAGTGGCTGGCTACCAACGTCACCGACTCGGCGGGGCGGCCTTTCGAAGGGGTCCGGCCCTGGGTCTTCCGGACCGTGGGGGACAGCGACGGTGACACCGTGCGCATCGCCTTCGTGGGCGCGGTCCTGGGTTCAGGGGCTCCCGCCTGGGTGCGCGTGGCCGATCCCCTGCCCAGCCTGCGGGATGCGGCAGCGATCGTCGCCGATTCCGCGGATGCAGTGGTGGCGCTCACGCACCTCAACGTCGCGACCGACCGAGCGCTCCTCGAGGGCACGGCTGACGTCGATCTGGTGTTGGGAGGCCACGAACACGAGGCGATGGTCGTGGCGGTGGGCGATCGCCTCATCGTGAAGGCGGACGCCAACGCTGTTTCCGCCGCGCACGTCCGCATCCCCGTGGCGCAGGGCCGGGCCGGTGTGGCGGTCGCCGAGATCCTCCCGATCACCGATGCGCTCGCGGAGGACCCTGCCGTCGCCGCGGAGGTCGCGTCCTGGGTGGAGCGCGCGTTTCAGGGATTCCGGGCCGACGGCTTCCAGCCGGAACAGGTGATCGCGCGGATCCCGTCGGACCTGGACGGGCGTGAGGCCGAAGTGCTGTTGCGTCCGACGGGTCTCACGCGCTTGATCGCCGACGCGTTCGCCGCCGAGGACGCGGACGCGGATGCCGTGCTCTACAACGCGGGCTCCATCCGCTTCGACGACGTGCTGCGGGCCGGACCGGTCACCGAGTACGATCTCATTCGGGTGCTGCCCTTCGGAGGGGTCAGCTACAGCGTGGACCTGAGGGGCGACGTGCTGGAGCGAGCGCTGGACCAGGGCGCGCAGAATCGTGGCACCGGGGGGTTCCTGCAGACTGCGGGTGTGGAGGGGGCCAGCGGAGCCTGGCGGGTCGCAGGAGCGCCGCTCGATCCGGGGCGGACCTACCGGGTGGTGTTGCCCGACTACCTGCTGACCGGCCGCGAACGGGGACTCGGCTTCCTCGCAGCCGACCAGGAGGGGGTGAGCGTGCAGGCAGAGCATCCGGACATGCGCCTCTCGGTGAAGGCCGAGCTGACCCGTCGGTTTCCCCCGGCCGGGAGGTAGCTCTCCGAGCCCTCCCCAGGGGCCCCATGCCGGCGCCCGAGAGCACCGTGCTGACCGACTGACAAGTGTGTTTGTCAGCATGACAAGTCCACATTACGTTCGGGGATCTACTTCAGCCCCGGACGCCGATGGACTCCCTCCCCTTCGATCCCCGAGTGCGGGACCGGCGCGAAACGCTCGGTCTCTCGCAGGTCGAGCTCGCGGGGCAGGTCGGGATCAGCCGTCAGGCGCTGGGGGCCATCGAGGCCGGTCGTCAGGTACCCTCCACCCTGGTGGCCCTGCGTCTGGGCCGGGTTCTCGGCTGCCGCGTGGAGGACCTCTTTCGGCTGGACCCGCCGGCGGGGCTACGGGTCCGCCTGCCGGAGGTTTCCGTCGGTTCCCTGCCAGCGAGGGCCGGCGGTTCCGTCCGCCTGGCCCTGGGGTGGGTGGATGGGCGCTGGGTCGGCCACCCGCTCGGCTCGGACGGTGCCGAGGCCGCCGACGCGCTGGTCACCGGGTGGGACGGGCGCGCCGCTCTGCTTCCGGTTGAGCCGCTGGTGGACCCGGGCCGGGCGGAGACGAATCTGCTGGTGGCGGGATGCGCACCGGCCCTGGGCGGCCTGGCCCAGCGGACCGGTCTCCGCTTCCCCGACGCGCGAATGACCTGGCTTCCTGCCAACAGCGCGCGCGCGCTCGAGCTGCTGGCCGACGGTCTGGTCCACGTGGCGGGCGTTCACCATGCCCGCGACAGCCAGGAGACGTTGGAATGGGTGGCCACCCACCTGCCGGGCCGGTCCTTCACGCTGGTGACCCTGGCCGGATGGCGGCAAGGCATCCTCACCCGGGCCGGCAACCCGTTGGGCATCGAGGGGGCGGAGGACCTTGCTCGCCCGGGTATGCGGCTGGCGCTGCGGGAGCCTGGAGCGGGCGCCAGCGAGTTGCTGAGTCGGGCGCTCGCGGCCGCGGGAGCCCGGCGGGCCGCTGCGCCTGGGGACGTGCAGGCGGGCGGGCACATGGAGGTGGCCGCTCTGGTCGCTGCCGGTGCGGCCGACGCAGGCATCGCCATCGAGAATGCCGCGTTCGCCCAGGGACTCGCGTTCCGCCCTCTTTCGGAGGAGCGCTTCGACCTGGTGATCCCCACGGAAGCGCTTGCCGCCCGTCCCACCGAGCGGCTCCTGGACCTGCTTGCCGACGCCGCCGTCCGGCGTGAGCTGGCCGCCTTGGCGGGATATGACAGCGAAGTGACCGGCGAGCGACGGGACTCCATCGACGCTGGGCGGTCTTCGTGAAGCGCGCTTCGACCCTGGCGCTGCTCATGGCGCTGGCAGCGTGCGGGGGTGGGCGTCCACCAGCCAAGGTGCTCACGGTGTTTGCGGCCTCCTCCTTGACCGACGCCATGCAGGGCGTCGCGTCGGGGTTCGAGCGCGACCATCCCGGGACCCGCGTGGCCCTCAGCTTCGCGGGGAGCCAGGTGCTGCGCGTGCAGATCGAGCAGGGCGCACCCGCCGACGTGTATGCGTCGGCGGACCCGCAACACCTGCAGGCGCTGGCCGAGGCGGGCCTGGTGGTGGAACCGACGGTGTTCGCCCACAACGCGCTGGTGCTGGTGGTGCCGGAGACGAACCCTGCGGGCATCGAGTCGTTCGAACAGCTTCCGCGTGCGGAACGGGTGGTGCTCGGGGCGCCCGAGGCCCCGGTGGGAGCGTACACACGCGTCCTGCTCGAACGGGCCGCCGACGAGCTGGGTGCCTCGTTCACGCGCTCGGTCCTGGACCATGTGGTCTCCGAGGAGAGCAACGTGAGACTGGTGCTGGCCAAGGTCGAGCTGGGCGAAGCGGACGCCGCCATCGTGTATCGAACCGATGCGGCCGCCGGGCGACGCGTACGGTGGATCCCGTTGCCGGCCGCGCTCGCGCAGCGCCTGGACTACGGGGCCGGCGTGGTGAGAGAAAGCAGCCACGCCGATCTGGCCTCTGTATTCGTCCGCTACCTCCGCTCCCCGGAGGCCAGCGCCCTGCTGCTGGACCTGGGCTTCGAGGTGGATTGAGCATGTCCCGTGCGCGCCCGGGGCAGGTGCTCCGTCTGGGAGGGGCGGGTGGGTGGCCCGGTCATCTGTTGGCCGGAATGCTTCTATTCTGTCTTGCCCTTCCGGTGGTCGCCCTGCTGGCATCCTCCTCGCGGGAGGCCTTGACCGCCGGCCTGCGCGATCCGCGGGTGCTGCCGGCGCTGCTGCTCAGCCTGCGTTCCACGTTCGTCAGCCTCGCGCTCGTCCTGCTCACCGGGACGCCGCTCGCCTGGTGGCTGGCCCGTTCTCCCGGCCGGCTCCGCGGCCTGCTGGAACCGTGGGTGCAGCTCCCCATCGTGCTCCCACCGGCGGTGATGGGGGTGGCGCTGCTCGATGCCTTCGGCCGCAACGGCGTGCTGGGCCCCTGGCTGTCCGCGCTGGGCCTGCAGATCCCGTTCACCACCACGGCGGTGGTGCTGGCACAGGTGATCGTGTCGGCACCCTTCTACGTGCAGTCGGCAGCGGCCGCCTTCGGCGAGGTGGACGACGATCTGCTCATGGTGGCGCGTACCTTGGGTGCCTCGCCGACCCGCGCCTTCCTGCGGGTGGCGGTGCCCGTGGCGCTCCCGGGGCTCGTGAGCGGAGCCGCGCTCTGCTGGGCGCGGGCGGTGGGTGAGTTCGGGGCCACGCTTCTCTTCGCGGGCAGCCTGCCCGGCCGTACGCAGACCCTGCCGCTGGCCATCTTCGCAGCCCTGGAAGCAGATCTGGACACGGCGCGCGCGATCGCGCTCATCCTGGCCGTCCTGGCCGTGGGTGTGCTGATGGTGATGCGCCTGCTGCCGCGCCGAGGGTCGCGACTACGCCCCCGCGTGGGAGGCGTGTCGTGAGCGTGGGCTGGGAGGTGGCGCTGGAGGGGCGCCTGGGCCGGCTGAGCCTCGATCTCCGGTTCCAGACCGGCGGGGCGCCGGTGGCGATCGTCGGCCCCAACGGTGCGGGGAAGACGACGTTGCTGCGAGTGCTGGCCGGAGCACGTGTCCCGGTGCGCGGCGTCATCCGCGTCGACGGCCGGACGCTGCTCGACAGCGCGGCGGGAATCGACATCCTGCCCGAGCAGCGGCGGATCGCGTATCTCCCCCAGGGCTACGCGTTGTTCCCCCATCTGAATGCGCTCGACAACGTGGCGTTCGGCGTGGCAGCCAGCTCACGCGCGAACCGTCGGCGCGAGGCGCGCCGGTTGCTCGCGGAACTGTCCGCCGAGCACCTCGCGGAGCGGACGCCGGAGCGTCTTTCCGGTGGAGAACAACAGCGGGTGGCGCTGGCGCGTGCGCTGGCGACGGGACCCCTCGCCCTGCTGCTGGACGAGCCGCTGGCCGCGCTCGACCCCACCTCGCGACGGAGTACCCGAGCCTTCCTGGCGGAGTACCTGAGCGCTCGTCGGCGCCCGGCACTCGTCGTCACGCACGAGCTGCGTGACGTGATCGCGCTGGGCGGCCGGGCCATCGTGATCATGGACGGACGCGTCGTGCAGGTGGGGACGGTGGCGGAGCTGGCTGCGGACCCGGCCAACGACTTCGTTGCCGAGTTCTTCCAGGCGGTGGAGGTGGCGCAGCGCTGAGGCACTGCCCACTCACGGCGACGCAGCAGCGTCTCGAGGATCGAGCAGTGCGGTGGTGACTCTGCGCTCCCTCTGCTTGCAGGTGACGCCTGCCCGCCCCACGATTCCAGCCGGAGGTGGAGCGTATGCGCCTGACAGTGTTGGGCTGTGTGTGGTTGGGAACGGCGTTGCCGCTGGCCGCCCAGGTCAGCTTGACCGGTGTGGTCGTCGACGCGCGCACCGACCTGCCCATCGAAGGTGCAGCGTTGACCCTGCTGGGCACCGACCGTCAGCTCGTCACCACCGCGGACGGGGCCTTCCGCTTCACCGGTCTTCCCGCCGGCGACCTCATCCTCCGCACCCGACGGCTGGGGTACGCCGACCGGGCGGATACGCTGTCGGTCGGGGACGGTGAGACGCTGGATCTGCGGGTCCCCCTCAGCGTGCGTGCCATCGATCTGGCACCGATCGTGGTGGTCGCTCGCGGGCGGGAGCGCGACCCGGCGCGCGCCTTCCGGCTCGACGGGATGGACCGCGCGGCCATCGAGGCCGTACTCCCTCGTGCGCACACCATGCAGGATCTCATCCGCCAGGCCAACGTGCCCGGACTGGAGCTCTACGAGCTGCAACAACCCGGGGAGAGCGCGTCGCTGTGCATCGAGCTGCGACGTGCACGCCGCGACCTGAGGAACACGGGCTGCAACTCCGTTTCGGTCTACATCGACGGCCGGCGTGCCATCAACCCCACCTCGGCGTTGGTGGACCTTTCCCCCGAGGTCATCGAGCGCTGGGAGATCGTCGACCCCATCGATGCCCGCGTCCTCTACGGTACGGACGGGGACCGCGGTGTGCTCGCCATCGAGACGCGCATCCCCGTGGACGGAGACCGAGCGGCGCCGCGGGTGGCTCGCGATCTGGCCCGGTTCCGCGTGGTGATCGCGGCGGTGGGTGGCGCACCGGCCACCGTGCACGATGGCCGCGCGCTCACCTTCGGCACGGGCAACGGCGACGCTCAGTACACGGAGCGGACCGCCTGGCGGCCCGGCGTGCTGGTGGCGGTGCAGGCGCGCGTCGCCGGGTGGCTCCCAGACCTTTCGCTGGGCGCCTACGCCTTCTCGGGAGGGTCGGAGGCGCGCTACGGAGGCACCGGAGCCGCCGGCACCTTCACGACATCCCTGTCCACACAGGGCGTGGACCTCACGCTCCGCCCTCTGCTGCACCGGAGTCTCCTGTGGGATCTGTACCTGGAGGCTGGGGCTTCGCTGGCGCGTGAGGAGCTGACGTTGGAGGATCCCACTCCTCCCGGTGCGGGACCTGAGGTGGTCGAGATCCTGGCGACGCATCTGGAGCGGAGCTGGACCACGCTGGGCGTGGCGGTGGGGATGCACCTCGAGCGCCAGATCAGCCCGGCCTGGAGCGTGTTGGCCGGGGGCCGAATGCGGTTGCTGACGGGTGGCAAGGCCGACGACGCGCTGGAGCCCCGCGATGGATCCGCGCCTGCTCCACTGCGCTTGCCGATGGCGGACGAGCGTCATGCGCGCACCACCGTGGAGGTGGGGCTGGTGCGCCGGCTGGGGCGGTAGGAGCGGATCGGCGCACCTGCGCTCGCACGCGTCGGCACGTCCGCGGTGTCCTTTGCGACGCGCTAGCGCACCACGTCCGCTGGATCGAGCACGGGCACGCGCACGATGATCTGGCCCGACCGCGCGAACGCGAACAACACCTCGACGGTGTCCCCCGCGGCGGGAACGGCGGCCAACTCCTCCAGCATGCCGTGCAGTGCGCCCGGGCGGAGCTCCACAGTAGCGCGGGGCGGAATCACGAGTGCGTCCAGGCGTTGCATGCGCATCACGCCGTCGGAGGAGGTCATCTCGTGAAGGGAGCCCGTGCGGGCGAAGGGCGCCACGATGCCGCGCAGCGTGTCGGGCAGCGACCCTGGGTTGCTCACCGTTGCGTACACCGACATCTGGTTCTGCCCCAATGGATCGGCCGCTCGCGCGGCCGACACCTCAACGTCGGCGTTGGCGCGCCAATCCAGTCCCAGCAGAGCGCGCACGCCCGACGCGATCACGTCGGGATCAAGTGCGTCGGGCGGGTATCCGAAACGTCCCAGACGGTCTGGCGTGAACACGTAGAGCAGTCCCGGGTGCGCTACCTCGTACGGCCCCTCCTCGGGATAGTCCTGTGGCGGACGGCGGAAGCCCAATTGCCCCAGGATCGCGTCCAGCTCGTCGAAGGTGGGGCTCAGCCCCACGAAGGTCGGGTCCATGGCTCCCAGCCAGCTCCGCAACTGCTCCGGAGGGTCGCGCGGCGGATCCACCCCGATGAAGACGCTCAGCACCTGTTCCCGCTCCGCCGGCTCCAGGCGCTGCAGCGCCCGCGCCAGAGTGGCCATGGTGATCGGGCAGATGTCCGGGCAGTGCGTGTACCCGAAATAGACGAAGGTGACCTTGCCTCGCGCGGCTTCCCTCAGGTCGAACAGCGTACCGTGCTGATCGGGGAGCCGCGCCATGGGCAGGCGATAGGGTTGCAGGAACACCTCACCGCGCAGGGACCCGAGCAGCGCAGGGAGTGGGTCCTCGGCCGCGGACGAGCACGCCGCGGCCAGGAGAGCGGCGCCGAGCACCGGCACCCGGAGGCAGGGGCCGACCCTCACACGCCCTGGCGCACGTATTTGCGGATGGCACCCGCGGCGCGCTCGATCTCTTCCATGGAGTTGTAGAAGTGCGGCGCGAAGCGGATGCCCGGACGATCGGCTCCCGGTCGATTCGAGCACACGATGCCCTCGCTCTCCAGTGCGTCGGTCAGTCGACGGGGATCGAGGCCGGCCGGGTCGAACGACACCACCGCGGCGCGCCGGGTGGCATCGGTGGAGGTCCACAACCTCACGCCGTCGATCGCTGCGAGGGCCTCCACGAGCGCAGAGGTGAGTTCACGGCTGCGCTCTTCGATGCGCCCCTGTCCGATCTCTCCGAGGAAGTCCATCTGCTCGCCCAGCGCGTGGATGGCGGGCTCGTCCCTCTGGCCCATCCCCTCGTGTGTGCGCGACAAACCCGTCTCGCCGACATACGCGCTGTAGAGGCTGGGCCAGAAGCGGCCCTGCACCCGCGGGTTGACGTACAACAGGCCGGTCTCCTTGGGGCCACAGGGCCACTTGTGCGCGGAACCGGAATAGAAGTCGGGGTCGACGTCGGAGAGATCCACGTCCAGGAGCCCGAACGACTGCGCGCCATCCACCAGACTGAGAGCGCCGTGCTCGCGGGCCAGCGCGCACAGCTCCTTCGCCGGGAAGAGGTCCCCGGCGGTGTTGGTCAGGTGCGTGAAGGCCAGCACGCGGGTGCGCGGCGTGAGCGCGCGGGCGAAGGCGTCCAGGTAGTAGTCGGCACCGGGGTGGGGGTTGACCTGCTCGACCACCTTGACCGTGTATCCGAAGCGCTTGGCTTTCTCTCTCCAGGCCTGGTGGTTGCTCGGATGGTTGTCGCCGAAGATCAGCACCTCGTCGCCCGCGCCCAGGTCCAGGCCGTTGGAGACCCAGTTGTTGGCCTCGCTGGTGTTGCGGGTGATCAGGATGTGCTCGGGAGCCACGCGCAGGTGGCGGGCCACCTTGGCACGGGAGCCCTCCTTCACGCCGTGCATCTCGGTGCGGAAGCTGGGAAGCGGATCCGTGTCCATGCGCTCGGTGAGCTGGTACACGTTCTCGAGCGTCGAGCGGGGCGAGGGGCACAGGTTGGCCGCATTGAGCACCGCCAGCTCGGGCGGCATCAGGAAACGAGCCCGCACGTCTTCCCAGAGGCCCGCGGCACTGCGGAGGCTGAGTGCTCCCAGCGGCGCCGGTCTCGCCAGATCCAGGCCCGAGCGTCCCAGGAACGCGGCGGATCCGCCGAGGGCGAACAGGCGGGCGAACTGACGACGATCGAGCGACGAGGACATGGGACGCTCCGGACGGAGGAAGGCGGGCAGGCCGCTGGCGCTAGCGTAGACCGGCGGCCCACCCGCGGGCAAGCGGGCTACGGCCCCACGTGCACGACGCAGCGCCGCAGCGAGCCCCGCGTTCTGTGCTCCCAGACGTAGACGCCTTGCCAGGTCCCCAGGGCCAGGCGCCCACCCAGGACCGGGATCGAGAGCGTGGTGGCGGTCAGCGCGGCCTTGATGTGGGACGGCATGTCGTCCGGTCCTTCCGTCGTGTGGGTGAAGGCGGGGTCGCTCTCCGGCACCAGACGGTCGAGCCAGCCCTCCAGATCGTGGCGGGCGGACGGATCGGCGTTCTCCTGGATCGTCAGGCTGGCGGAGGTGTGCTGGATCATCACCGTGCACAGGCCGTCCCGGACGCCGGCCTCCACCACGCACGCCTGCACCTGGCGGGTGATCTCGTGGAGGCCCTTCCCCCGGGTGGGCACCTCGATACGGGTGGTCACGCCCCCACGTTCGAGCGGGCGCCCGGCCGGGGTCAAGCAGCGGGGAGGTTGCGCGCGGGGATGCCGATGGCCGGTGGGGGCTGTAGGATCGAACCGATTCCCTCGCCCTTCCGTCAGGAGACCGTGATGGTTCCGCGCCACCTCGCCTCGTCGCTCTGGGGGTTCTTCCTGCTTGCCGCGTCGGTCGTCGCGACCGGCTGCTCCGGGCCTGGTGACGGGGGGACCGCTTTGCGCTTCAGCGTGACGCTCCCGGCTACCCTCGCGGACGCGCCACTGGACGGGCGGCTCTTGCTGCTCATCTCGGCGGACACCACCGCGGAGCCGCGCTTCCAGGTCAGCGATGCGGTCACCACCGCGCAGGTCTTCGGAGTCGACGTGGAGGGGTGGGCACCGGGCGAGGAGCGAGTGGTCGATGGGGCGGTGTTCGGCTACCCGGTCGCCGCGCTGGGCGACCTTCCTCCCGGCACCTATCGCGTCCAGGCGCTGCTCAACCAGTACCAGACCTACCAGCGGGGGGACGGCCATGTGGTCAAGCTCCCCCCGGACCGGGGCGAGGGGCAGCAATGGGCCCGCAAGCCGGGCAACCTGTACTCCACTCCGATGGAGATGCGCATCGATCCGGGGGTGGCCGCGACGCTACGCGTCGAGCTCTCACAGGTGATCCCCACGATCCCGGATCCGCCGGAGACCCCCTTCGTCAAGCATGTGAAGATCCGCAGCGAGCGCCTGTCGGCGTTCTGGGGCACCGACACCTATCTCGGCGCCCACGTGTTGCTCCCGGCCGGCTTCGACGAGCATCCGAATGCGCGCTACCCGCTGGCGGTCTTCCACGGGCACTTTCCGTATGACTTCGGAGGATGGCGAGAGTCACCACCGGACATGAGCACGCCGTGCGAGTACAGCGCTCGCTTTCGGTTGGACTGCTACAACCACGTGGCGGATTCGGCCGCGTGGGAGCTGTATCAGGACTGGAACGCGCCCGGCTTCCCACGGATGCTGGTGGTCGAAATCCAGCACGCCAATCCATACTACGACGATTCCTACGCGGTGAACTCCGCCAACCTGGGACCGTACGGCGACGCCATCCAATACGAGCTGATTCCCGAGATCGAGCGCCGCTTCCGTGGTCTGGGCGAGGGATGGTCGCGCTTCACCTACGGCGGTTCGACCGGCGGGTGGGAAGCCATGGCGGTGCAGGTCTTCTATCCAGAGGAGTACAACGGGGCCTTCATCGCCTGTCCCGACCCGATCGACTTCAGGGCCTACACGGTGGTGAATCTCTACGAGGACGAGAACGCCTACTTCGCGGAAGGCCCCTTCAAGCGAACCCCGCGGCCGGGCGCGCGCGACTGGTTGGGCCACGTCACCATGACGCTGGAACAGGTGAACCATCGCGAGCTCGCGTTGGCCACGCACGGGCGCTCCGGCGATCAATGGGATATCTGGCAGGCGGTCTACTCGCCCGTCGGTGAAGACGGCTATCCCAAACCGATCTGGGACAAGCGCACCGGCGTCATCGACCGGGCGGTGGCCGAGTACTGGAAGGAGAACTACGACCTCTCCTACATCCTGCAGCGGGACTGGGCCACCCTCGGACCCAAGGTGCAGGGCAAGCTGCACATCTACGCAGGCGACATGGACAATCTCTACCTGAACAACGCCGTCTACCTCACGGAGGAGTTTCTGGAGTCCACCAGCAACCCCTTCTATGCGGGGGAGGTGGACTATGGAGACCGCGCCGAGCACTGCTGGAACGGCGATCACACGCGCGCCAACGGGTACAGCCGGCTGCGCTACATCCAGATGTTCGCGCCGCGCATCGTCGAGCGGATGCAGCGCAGCGCACCCCCGGGTGCCGACCTCAGAAGCTGGCGCTATTGATGGAAACGCCAACCCGCTCCGGAGACCGATCGATGTCCACGCCGCACGTCCGTCGCCTTCCGCTCGTGGTGCTGGGCCTGCTGGTGGCCTGCGGCGGGCGGGAGATGGAAGAGGCGGAGCCCTGGTCCTTGGACACGCAGGCCGTTTCCGGCGCCTTGGCGGCCATTCATCCCGAGGCGATCGAAACCCACATCCGGGTGCTGGCCCACGACAGTCTGGCCGGGCGCGCGCCGGGAACGGCGGGGTACGAAGGTGCGTCCCGCTATGTGGAGGGTAGGCTGCGGGATCTCGGGCTCGCGCCGGCGGGGGTGGACGGGAGCTACCGCCAGCCGGTCCAGCTCCAGGAGAGCCTGGTGGACGAGGCGGCGAGCGGCCTCACGGTGCTGGGAGAGGGGCGTAGCGTTTCTCTGGTCTACGGGCTGGACTACTACTTGAGCCCCGATCCGGATCGGCCTCAGGTGGACGTGGAGGCTCCGGTGGTGTTCGTGGGGTACGGCGTCTCCGCTCCGGCTTTCGGCTACGACGACTATGCGAACATCGACGTCTCCGGGAAGGTCGTTGCCTTCCTCTCCGGTGCTCCGCCGTCACTCCCGAGCAACCCGCGCGCCTACTACTCCTCTGGTGCGGTCAAGCGCGACGAAGCGGTGTCACGTGGGGCGGTCGGGATGCTGAGCTTCAACGCGCCGGACGACCCGCGCTTCCGCTGGGACGTCAACGTGGCGCGCGCCAAGCGGGGCGGGTTCGCCTGGTTGGAACCAGGCGTGGAGGCGAGACCTGGAGCAGCGGCTCTACGAGGGTCGGCGAGCCTCAACCACTCGGCCGTGGACCGGTTGTTCTCGGGGACGCCCAAAGCGCTCGCCCAGGTCTTCGCCGACGCGGCCGCCAGCGTTCCACAGGCGTTCGACCTTCCGTCCCGCGTGCGCATGACCACCACCACGCGTCACCGGCGGGTGGACAGCCACAACCTGGTGGCCCGCCTGGAGGGGAGCGACCCGGCGCTGTCGAACGAGCACGTGGTCTACGTCGCCCATATCGACCACTTCGGCGTGGGCGTACCCGTGGAGGGGGACTCGATCTACAACGGAGCGCACGACAACGCGTCGGGAGCGTCGATCGTTCTCGAGATCGCGCGGGCCTTCACCGCATTGCCCGAACCTCCGCGACGGTCGGTCCTGTTCCTGTTCGTGACGGCCGAGGAATGGGGGCTGCTGGGATCGGACTACTTCGTGAATCACCCGACCGTGCCGCCGGAAAGCCTGGTGGCGAACTTCTCGCTCGACATGCCCTTCCTTTTCCATCCCCTCAAGGACATCGTCCCCTACGGTGCCGATCACTCGACGCTGTCGGAGGACGTGAGCGCTGCTGCCGAGCGCTTGGGATTGGGCATCGGCCCCGACCCCATTCCCGAACAGGTGCTCTTCATCCGGAGCGACCACTTCAGCTTCATCCGGCGGGGCATTCCCGCCCTCTTCATCAAGAGTGGCTTCGAGACCGGGGACGATCGGGACGGCGCCGCCATCAATGCCGACTGGCGCCGCGACATCTATCACACCCCCCGGGACGAGGCCGACCAGGGCTTCGACTTCGGCGCCGGCGTGACCCATGCCCAGGTCAACTTCCTCACCGGCTACCGCGTGGCCCAGCGTGCGGCCCGGCCCGCTTGGAAGGAAGGCGACTTCTTCGGAGGGCTCTTCGGACGAGCGCCCGTGTTCTGACCCGCCGAGGGCGGGGCGTCCATCGGGACGCCCCGCGCTGGACTCGATGTGGGATCCGCTGCCGCTCGCTGCTGGATCGTCAGGCAGCGGGCCACAACCATCCGAACACGCCGCCGGCCAGGAGCGCGTAGACGAGGCCGTCCGCTGCGAGCTTGAACCCGGTCGACCACTTCTGACCGAACCAGATCACGTCGTGGAAGTGGGCGATGGAGTGGCTGATCCACACCACTGTGCCGGTGACTCGGAAGACCATCAGATAGTCCGCGCCCGCCGGGAGGGTGCGGGACGCCAGGTACGCGGCCAGCACGCCGATGAAGACGTAGAGCAGGAACGACGAGACCAGCTGTTTGCCCATCGGCACCATGCCGGCCGGTGAGAGGACGCGCAGCAGGCCCACCGGCCCCTTGGCCACCCGGTCCAGATACGCGGGGTCCTTCATGTCCGCGCCCCCGGAAGCGAACGGGAAGAGGTAGACGCCGCGACTCAGGTTCTGGGCCCGTAGCGCTCCCATCAGGGCGTCCTCGTCGGGCAGGCGCACGTAGTCCGTCTTGTGGTGGGGAAGTGCCATCCAGATGATGGCGCTCACCACGAACGTGATCACGGCGGACAGCAGGATCGGCAGCCAGAGAGAGAGCAGGGGGACCATGCGACCTCCTCGGGATGGGTGACCAGGGAGCGGCGGCTCCGCTGTGGCCCATCACCGATAGCGCCCCGTCGTGGCGGGCGCCATGGCCGACTCAGACGCGTGCGTGCGCCCGCGGCTGCCTCGCCTCTCCGGCGGTCTGGAAGGTCCAGAGGAAGTCGGTGAAGCCCTGCCAATAGTCGGTGAGCCCGTTCTGACCGGTCAGGCGCATGCGGGCATCGTAGAGCTGCCGGAGCCCGTCGCTGATGGGGTGGGGTGGCGACTTGGGCACCGCCGGCAGGAACGCTTCGGCGAGCTCGGGACGCAGTCCGGCCCGTTCGGCCAACTCCCGGTGTCGAGTCGGGTCCTCGTCAGAGAGCGTCTGCAGGTGCCGGTTCAAGCGCTCCGCGCGCGTCGATTGCACGAGCACCGGATCGCCGGAGGTGGACAGTGCCAGGTGGGAAAGCACCTGAGCGTGCAGCTCCTTGAAGTACCCGCGACGGTGCACCAGCTCGTGCGCCAGGATGTGGGCCTCGAACACCCCCGTGTCGCGGAAGATCGCGATGTCCCCGGAGACGATGTCGCACGCCCCGTGTGCGAAAGGCAACAAGAACCCGGCGAGCGTCATCCCCCGCACTTCGGCGCTGGTCTCGACCACCTGGCCGGTCAACGTGGCCAGGTAGTCCGTCAGGCGCGCGTTGGCGCGCAGGGCCAGCTCCTGCCGAGGGGGGCTTTCCGCCGTGTACTCCTCGTTCAGGGCCTCGACCAGACGGGCGATCTCGGCTTCCCGAGCCTCCCGGGGCATCGGGACGAGTCGGTGCACGTCGGCTCCGAACTCGCGCTCGAACTCCACCTTCCGCACTCCCAACCGTGCGGCCCAGTCGAGCAGAGCGCTGCCGGCGTAGCTCAGGAAGGCAGCCGTCTGGATGGCCCGTCCGACCGGCGTCACTCCCAGCAACAGGCGGGCGGCCACCGGACCCCCGACCATGAGATCGGTCAGGGAGACGGGGCTGTAGGTGGCGAAGTTCGGGATCTCGATGCGCTCCATGGTCCTTCCTTACTCGATTGGGAGCCTGCTGGTTTCCCAACCGCCTCTGAGCCCCCATCGCCGGGGGCACGCCACTTTTGCGGTGACCTGCTAGTATAGGGCGCGCGTGTGGAACGAGCGCATCACCAGGAACACCAGCCCCCTGCCCATGGATCGGCCCGGCGTACACAAGGAGCCCAAGCCCCTCCGAGGCGGCCAGCGTCTGGGCAAGTACCGCTTGGAGAAGCGGCTGGCCAGCGGCGGTTTCGCGAACGTCTTCCAGGCCATGGACACGGTCGAGGGCGTGCGCGTGGCGCTCAAGGTGCCGCACGCGCGCTTGATGAACGAACGGGTGTTGCGCGTCTTCCGCCACGAGGCCCGCCTGGTGGCCGCCCTGGATCACCCCAACATCCTGCCGATCAAGAACGCGCAGATCGTCGAGGGGCACTTCGTGATCGCGACGCCGCTCGGTGAGGAGACGCTTCACGATCGCCTGAAGACCCGCCTGTCCACGAAGATGGCGCTGAGCTACGCGGAACAGCTCCTGGACGGGCTGGCCTATGCGCACCGCCGGCGCATCCTGCACAGCGACGTCAAGCCGGAGAACCTCATTCTCTTCCCACGGGGCCGGCTGCGGCTGACCGACTTCGGCATCGCCAAGGTGGTGCAGCGGACCATCCAGGGGTCGGGATCGGGGACGGTCGGCTACATCGCCCCGGAACAGGCCATGGGTCGACCTTCGCTGCGGTCGGACGTGTTCTCTGCCGGGCTGGTCCTGTATCGCCTGTTCAGCGGGCGCTTGCCACAGTGGCCTTTCGATCCACCCCTGCCCGGCGAGGAACGTCTGCTCGAGCGGCTGCACCCGGATCTCGTGGCCCTCATCCTTCGCGCCATCGAGGTGGATGGCCGCAACCGCTACCGCGATGCGGACCAGATGTTCGCGGCCTTCCAACGGCTCAAGCCGCGAGCGCTCGGGCATGTGACCCGCCGACGTACCCGGCGCCAGCGGAAGACGCAGAACGGCAATCACTGGCAAGAGGTTCGTTTCCGGCAGTTCAAGCGTGAGCACGGCAAGGACCTGGAGGCCGTGCACGCCTGCCCCGGCTGCAAAGGACCGGTGAGCGCCGCCATGCACCACTGTCCCTGGTGTCGGCGCGAACTGGACAAGGTGCTGGGCGAGTCCCGCTTCCCGGCGCACTGCCCCCGCTGCGGCCGCGGCGTGAAGAAGGACTGGAAGTACTGCGCCTGGTGCTACGGACCCTCGATCGGAGACGGTGGTGGTCGGCGGTATTCCGATCGCCGCTACACCGCCACCTGCTCCAACGCCTCCTGTTCACGAAAGGAGCTCATGCCGTTCATGCGCTATTGCCCCTGGTGTCGCAGCAAAGTGCGGCGGAGCTGGCCGGTGCCGGGCTCCAGGCAGCGCTGTCCATCGTGCAAGAACGGAGTCTACGGCTCCTACTGGAGTTGGTGTCCGTGGTGTGCCCGCGGCCTGGGACCGCACGCCGGATGAGACCGGATCCTCGGATCTATCGGGACAACGGTGAGGGCCTGATCGACTCCTTCGAAGGGGAGGAGGGTCGGATCGGCGTCCTCTGCCAGCGTCACCCGCAGGTGAGCGGCGAGAGCGAGGACGCGGCCGCAGTCATTCCCATCGAGAACGGCGGATGGGTGCTGGCGGTCGCCGACGGCGTCGGAGGGGCACGCGGCGGAGAGATCGCCTCCCATCTCGCGCTCGAGCAGATGGCGCGGGTGGTGGGCAGCGAGGAGCTACCGCTGCGGGAGCGCGTGATGCAGGGGTTCGAGGAAGCCAACACGGCCATCCTCGATCTCGGCGTGGGCGCGGCCACCACGCTGGCGGTCGTCACCGTGGAGGGGGGGATCGTTCGTTCCTACCATGCCGGCGACTCCGAGATGTGGCTGGTGGGGAGTAGGGGTCGCGTGAAGTATCGCACCGTCTCGCATTCCCCGGTGGGCTACGCCGTCGCGTCCGGCGTGCTGGATGGGGATTCGGCGATCTTCCATGAGGAGCGCCATGTGATCTCCAACCACGTCGGCAATCGCGAGATGCGGATCGACGTCAGTCCTCCGCTGCCGCTCGCCTCCCAGGATACCGTTCTGCTGGGGACCGACGGGCTCTTCGACAACCTCAAGGAAGCCGAGATCGTGGAGCGCATCCGCAAAGGGCCCTTGCGGCTGGCCATGAACGAGCTGTCTGTGCTGTGCACGGCACGCATGGCGGCGGCGCACGAGGGACAGCCTTCCAAGGAGGACGATCTCACCTTGATCCTCTACCGCGGTCCCCGACGGACGCGTGCGAGGGGGCCAGGAGGCACGTCGGGCTGACCATGCCTTCCAGTCCTCCGTCGATCCGCTACGCACGCAGTCGCGACGGCGTAGACGTCGCGTATTGGAAGCTCGGACGGGGACCGGTGCTGGTACACACGCCGAACGTGCAGCTCGGCCACGCACGGGCGGAGTGGGCGGTGGAGGGCATGCGGCGTTGGTACGAGAGCCTTGCGCGCCACTTCACCCTGGTACGGTACGACCATCGGGGAGGCGGACTCTCGAGTCGCGACGGCAGCACCCAGTCCATCGACGCGCTGGTCCGCGACATCGACGCCATCGTCGAGACCGTGTCCACGGAGCCCATCGTGCTGCTGGGCTGGCTCAGCGGCGGCCTCCCCGCGATTGCCTGGGCGGCACAGAACCCGGAGCGCGTGTCGCATCTGGTGTTGTGGAGCAGCTTTGCCCGCGATGCCGCGCACGGCCAAGCACCGCGACTCAAGGCCCTCTTTCAGATGGCGGCCACCGACTGGGAGCTCTTCACCGAGTCGATGAGCCAAGCCGCTCTCGGTTGGCGTGACGCGGACGAGGCCCGACGCTGGGCGGCCGTGACTCGGGAAGCGACAACGCAGGCCGAGTTCCTGGCCTTCCTGCGGGCGCGGCGGGAGTGGGACGTGGACGAATACCTGGAACAGGTGGACGCACCGACGTTGATTTTCCACGACCGCTCGAACCCGCTCGCCAGCGAAGAGCGGAACCGCGAGCTGGCTGCCGGAATCCCCGGTGCGCGTCTCGTCGTGTGCGACACGGAGCGCGGCACGCCCGGCGCTGACGCTCTGGAAACGGTCCTCGCGCTGGTCGGGCGGGGCGAGGGCCTGGCGAGTGGCCTCGAGGAGCTTTCTCCGCGCGAACGGGAGGTGCTGGGCCTCGTGGTCGAAGGCGCGAAGAACACGGAGATCGCCGAGCGGCTCTTCATCAGCGTGAATACGGTCACGCGACACCTGACCCACATCTACGCCAAGCTCGGAGTGGCCGGACGGGCCCAGGCCGTGCGCTACGCCCTGGAGCGGGGGCTGGTCGACTACTGATATCGGGGGCTGGTCGACTACTGATATCGGGGGCTGGTCGACTACTGATATCCGGGATCCCGGGATCCCGGCCGGCCCCGATCCCACCTTCCTGTAATTCCGCCCCACTCTCGCAGGATCGAGCTTCCTCCCAAGCGGCCCGCATCGCTCCCGATGCCGGCGCTGCGTGGATCCGGAATCCCAAGGAGGAGATCATGCTGAAGCGCTCGCTCGCGATCGCGGGAGTACTGGTGCCTGGGTTCATCGTCGGGTGTGGGGACGGCCCGATCCTCCCCGGCCGAACCCCGTCGGGGGGGCTGGAGGCAGCCGCGTCCGCCGCGGGGGCGGGGCCCGTAGGGGCTCCCCGTTGCGTTCCGTTCAAGGTGAGTGGCACTCCGGGATCGGTACAGATCCACGGGGGGCCACCACCCGCTCCGCTCGACATCACCGTCGACGCGGAGGGACAGGCCACGCATCTCGGGCGCTATTCCTCCTCGGCCAACTTCCTGGTCACGTTCACGTCGCCGACCACGGCGGTCTTCGATGGGGGTGGGTCCTTCACCGCGGCCAACGGCGATCAGCTCGCCTTCACGTACACGGGGGACTTCTTTCCGGGCCCGGTCGCCGGTGGCCTCGGGGACTACGAGCTCACGGGTGGAACGGGACGCTTCGCCGGTGCGACCGGGACCGGCGTGTTCAGCAGCGAGGGCGGGCACACTACGTTCGACGGTGACCTCTGCGTTGCCCGCTAAGGAAGCCCTGCACACGTGGGGCTGAGCTTCCTGTGTCCAGGGTCGACCGTCGGCGTCCGCGCGGGAACATCCGTTCCTTCGCGGGCGCCGCCCGACTGCCCTCCGGCGTCGTCACGGTTCCGTTACCAAATGAACCTTGAACGGTGATGGACGCGCCGGGATCTTTGCGCCGAGTCCGGGACCGACCCGGGCCGTCCGCACCACCCCGAGTGACCATGAAGAAGACCGTGCTCGCCGGTGTCCTGCTCACCCTGGCCTGCGGTGGTGGCCGTGAGGGGGGCGAGCGCACCGTCATCCAGAACAAGGGATCCGACACGCTGGTGAACGTGGCCCAGGCCTGGGCAGAGGCCTACCGCACCGTCAACCCCAATGTCGCGGTGGCCGTGACCGGCGGCGGTTCCGGGACCGGGATCTCGGCGATGATCAACGGCACCGTGGACATCGCCAACGCGAGCCGCAAGATGACCTCTGAGGAGATCGAGGCCGCGCGGGCCAACGGGCACGATCCCATCGAATACATCGTGGGCTTCGACGCGCTGGCCATCTTCCTGCACCAGGACAACCCCATCACCCAGATGTCCCGGGCACAGCTGAAGGAGATCTACGGGGACGGCGGAACGGTGACCAAGTGGTCCCAGCTCGGGATCACGGTGCCCGGGTGTCCGTCGGACGAGATCATCGTGGTCAGCCGGCAGAACAACTCCGGGACCTATGCCTACTTCCGCGAAGCGGTCCTGGGAGAGGACGGTGACTTCCGGCTGGGCACCCGCGACATGCACGGCTCCAAGGACGTGGTGGACCTGGTGGAGAACACGCCCTGCGCCATCGGCTACTCCGGGCTGGCCTACGCGACCGACCACGTGAAGATGCCTTGCATCGAGACCGACGACGGGGGCTGCGTGGCGCCCTCGGTGGCGAGCGCGCTCGACGGCACCTATCCGATCGCCCGGCCGCTGATCATGTACACCTCCGGCCAGCCCACCGGGGCGGTGAAGGAGTACATCGATTGGATCGAGAGCCAGGCCGGCCAGTGCATCATTCTCGAGCAGGGGTACGCTCCCGCACAGTCGGTGACCTGCGCCTGACGCACGAACCACGTAGGATGTCCCGGGGCGTCCCCAGTCGGGGACGCCCCGGAATCACAAGAGGGCCACGGAGCGGCGGGGCCCGAGGACGTCGGGGAGTCGTATGTCGCACTTGGAACAGCGGCTTGAGCAGGACGAGCAGGCCCTCCGGGCCGGGGTGGCCAAGGTCGGAAAGTGGGTCGAGGAGAACGTGACGGATGCCGTGCAGGCGCTGACCACTCACGATCGCACTCTGGCCAACCGTACCATCCTTCGTGACCGTGCGGTCAACCGGCAGATCGAGGATCTGGACCATCTCTGTCACGTATTCGTCGTCAAACATCTGCCAAGCGCGGGCCATCTTCGTTTCGTTTCCTCGGTATTGCGTGTCAACGTCGCCCTGGAGCGGATCGGCGACTATGCGGTGACGGCCTGCCGAGAGATGCTCCAACTCTCGGCGCCGGTGCCAGAGAGCGTGGGCGCCGACCTTCAGATGCTGGGTGAACAGGCCGTGGCCACACTGCGGGCGGCCGTCGAAGCCTTCGTGAACGGCGACACCACCATGGCCGCGCAGGCCGAAGGGATGGCCAAACAGGTCGAGCCGACCTTTTTGCGCGCATATACCGACCTCACGCGGGCCGGCGACCGGGACGAGCGTCAGACGCGTGACCTGTTCAGCACACTGCTGGCGGCGCGCGTGATCAAGCGGGTCGCCGATCAGGCCGAGAACCTCTGTGAGCAGACCTACTTCCAGGTCACCGGTGAGGCCAAGGGCGCCAAGACCTATCGCGTCCTCTTCTTCGACGAGCGCGGTGATCTCCTGAGCCGGATGGCCCAGGGGTTCGCGCAGGAAGCCTACCCCGACAGCGGTCGCTTCCGCAGCGCGGGGTACGCGCCCGCGGGGACGTTCGATGCGGGCCTGGTGTCGTTCCTGCGCGGACGCGGAATCCAGGTGGAGGGGGCCCCGGTGCCGCTGGCCAAAGCGCTGGACGTGCCCAAGCACTACCACGTCATCGTGGCGATCGGCGCCAAGGCCTCGGACCATATCAAGGACATCCCCTTCCGCACGGCCACATTGCGTTGGGATCTATCCGGGGCCGTCAAGGAGGCCGCGGCGCTGCCTGAGGAGGAGCGCTACGCTTCGCTCTACCGGGCCGTGGCCGAGCAGGTGACGAAGCTCATGGAGACCCTGGGTATCGAGACCAGCCGGTGAGCGAAGTCGCACATCCGTCGGAGGAGGCTGCCGAGTTCGATCGGCGGACGATGGACTGGTGGATCGACCGCCTGGTCCAACTGATCGTCTTCGCAGGCGGGATCAGCGGCATTGTCTTCGTCATCGGCATCTTCGTGTTCGTCACGAAGGAAGGGTTGCCCTTCCTTACGGGTCGCTTCTCCTTCACGGAGTTCTTCGGCTCGCAGGCCTGGCGACCCACCTCGCGGAATCCTACGTACGGTGCCCTGGCGTTGATCGCCGGCACGGCCAGCGTGACCGGCCTGGCCATGGTGGTCTCGGTGCCCTTCTCGCTGGGTGCCGCCATCTACATCGCAGAGTTCGCGCGCGGTCGCACGCGCGAGTGGTTGAAGGTTCTGGTGGAGATGCTGGCGGCCATTCCCTCGGTGGTGTGGGGCTTCATCGGTCTGTCCATCATGAACCCGCTCATCATCGAGCTCTTCAACCAGCCGGTGGGCCTCAACGTGCTGAACGCGGGGATCATCCTGGGCCTGATGGCGGCGCCCATCATGACCACCATCGCCGAGGACGCGCTGAAGGCCGTGCCCGACCACTACCGGGAAGCGGCGGAGGCCATGGGCGCCACCCGCTGGGAGATGATCCGGCACGTGGTTCTACCCGCGGCCAAGAACGGCCTGGCGGGTGCGGTACTGTTGGGCGTGGGCCGTGGCTTCGGTGAGACGCTGGCCGTGCTGATGGCGAGCGGGCACTCCATCCACATCCCCACCAGCCCCTTCGATTCGGTGCGGGCGCTCACGGCCACCATCGCCGCCGAGCTGGGTGAGGCCCCGCAGGGCTCCGATCACTACCGAGCGCTGTTCACACTGGGGATCTTGCTGTTCGCGGTGACCTTCACGATCAACCTGATCGCGGATCTGGTGATCCGCGGCGTCCGGAAGAAGTGACGATGTTCGAGGCCACCTCCATCAACCAGCGTGACCGGCGGACCGAGCGTCTGATGCAGATGCTCTTCCTGCTCATGACGCTGATCCTGGTCGTACCCGTGCTGCTGATCCTGGGCGTGCTGATCGTGCGCGGCGGGCCCGCCATCTCGTGGGAGTTCCTCACCAGCGAGCCCACCGACCAGATGCGGGCGGGCGGCATCTTTCCGGCGTTGGTCGGGACGATCTGGCTGGTCGGCGTCGCGTTGGCCGTCTCCGTACCCATCGGTGTGGCGGCAGCGATCTACCTGTCCGAGTACGCCAGCGACAACTGGCTCACCCGCATCATCAACCTCGCCATCATCAACCTGGCCGGCGTGCCGTCCATCGTGCATGCGCTGTTCGGGGTCGGCGCCTTCGTGTTGTTCTTCGGCCTGGGCACCAGCATCCTGGCGGCCAGCCTCACGCTGGCGGTCATGACGCTGCCTGTGGTGATCGTGGCCACGCGTGAGTCGCTGCAGGCGGTGCCGCAGGCGTTCCGGGAAGCCTGTTGGAACATGGGCGCCACGCGCTGGCAGACCATTCGCAAGGTGGTGCTGCCCAACGCGATCAGCGGCATCCTCACTGGAATCATCCTGGAGGTGTCCCGCACGACCGGGGAGACCGTGCCGATCATGTTCACGGGTGCGGCCTTCTTCGTGCCTTTCCTGCCGGAGGGGGTCTTCGACCAGACCATGGCGCTGTCCCTGCACCTCTTCGCGGTGTCCACCCAGGTGCCGGGTGTCCCCGAAGCGCTGCCCTACGGGGTCGCGCTCGTGCTGATCTCGTTGGTGCTGGCCATGAACGCGCTGTCCATCGCGTTCCGGATGTACCTCCGCAACCGCCGGAAGTGGTGAGCGTGGTGCGGGCGGCCCGGCCCAAGCTCGAGGTGCGTGACCTGACCATCCGCTACGGCGGGAGGGCCGCGCTCAGGAACGTCACCCTCGATGTGCAGGAGAACGAGATCTTCGGCATCATCGGGCCTGCCGGGAGCGGGAAGACGTCGTTTCTGCGTGCGCTCAACCGCATGGACGAGTTCGACCGCAACATGGCGGTCGAGGGGGAGGTCCGCTTCAACGGGAAGGACGTCCGCAAGTGGCGCAACGTCTTTGCGCTGCGCAAGCGAGTGGGCGTGGTCTTCCCCCTTCCCGTCGGCCTTCCGCTTTCGATCTACGACAACGTCGCGTTCGCGCCCCGCCTTGCGGGGGTCAAGGCCAAGGCGGAGTTGGACGAGGTGGTCGAACGCTGCCTGCGGCGCGCCGCGCTCTGGGACGAGGTGAAGGACCGTCTGGGGTCGCTGGGAAGCCTGTTGTCCGGAGGCCAACAACAGCGACTCACGATCGCGCGGGCGCTGTCCCAGGATCCGGAGCTCCTGCTTCTGGACGAGTTCTCCATCGCGGTCGATCCGGTGACCACCATGCGCATCGAGGACGTGCTCAAGGAGCTGAGGCAGGAGCTGACCATCATCCTGGTCACCAACCTGGTTCAGCAGGCGCGCCGACTGGCCGACCGTACGGCGTTCTTCCTGACGGGGGAATTGGTGGAGGTGGCCGAGACCGAGGCGCTCTTTACCGGTGGGGTGAAGGACCGCCGTACGGCGGACTACGTGGAGGGGCGCTTTGGCTGAGCCGAACCAACCTGCCCCGTCCGGTGGGGCTCCCCAGAGCGCCTACGCCATCGAGACCCGGGACCTGAACCTGTGGTATGGCGATTTCCAGGCGCTGTTCGACGTGAACCTGGGCGTGAAACGTGGCATCATCACGTCGATGATCGGTCCGTCGGGGTGCGGCAAGTCCACGCTGCTGCGCAGCTGCAATCGCATCGTCGAACGACTGGGGTATGTGCGAACCACGGGGGGCATCGAGGTGCTCGGGCACGACGTGCTGGCGCCGAACGTCGAGCTGGTCCAGGTCCGCAAGCAGGTGGGCATGGTCTTCCAGCGCCCAAACCCCCTGCCGCTCTCCATTCGCGACAACGTCCTGTTCGGGTACCGGCTCCACGAGAAGGACAAGAAGCTGTCCCGCGCGGAAGAAGATCGCATCGTGGAGAGCGCGCTGACCGAAGTCCTGCTGTGGGACGAGGTCAAGGACCGCCTCGATCGCCGCGCCACCAGCCTGTCGCTGGAGGCGCAGCAGAAGCTGTGCATCGCCCGCCTCCTGCCCGTGAAGCCCGCGGTGCTGCTGATGGACGAACCCTGCTCGGCGCTCGACCCCAAGGGCACCGCGGCGGTGGAGGAGTTGATCTGGTCGTTGCGTGGGGAGTACACGATCCTGATCGTGACCCACAACATGGCGCAGGCGCGTCGGGCCAGCGAAGAATGCGTCTTCATGCTGCTCGGGAAGGTGATCGAGCACGGGAAGACGGAGGAGATGTTCCTGGCTCCCGACGATCGGCGCACGGCCGACTACATCGAGGGCCGCTACGGCTGAGTCGGATGGGGCGAGAGCCGCTACGGCAGGGTCGGATGGGGCCCGGCCGCGCCAGGACCGGGCACTGTGCTCCGGACTCTATTCCTAGGACCCGCCCGTCCGCACGGAAAGCCCCACCTCCAGCGAGCGGCGACCCGCGCGGTTCTTGGCCTGGGGGAGTTGAAATGCGTCCGCGCCGCTTTGCGCTTGCGCCTGGGTGATGTCGGCGCCTGGCTGCCCGAGGGTCAAGCCGCGCCAGCGACCGCCTACCAACACGCTGGCCCGCGGATGCACGACGTACTCGAAGTCGGCTCCCACCACGGCCCCGATGGTCGCCCACGTGCGGTCCATGTGGCCGGCGATGAGCTCGCCCAGTCCGGGGGCCGCCGCGAACACGCCGGCACGTTCGACCGCGAAACGCTCCCAGGCGATCACGGGGCCCGCCAGGAAGCTCAGGTCCCAACTGGGGCCCCGGGTCAATCGAGGCCGCGCCGCCAGCTCCAGCCCGACCGTCCGGAACGAGTGCTGTTCGAAGGCCACGCCGGCGCCCAGGAATGACGCTTCCGAGGAGCCGGACAGCAGGAATCCGGACAACTCGAGCTCCGGAAACCACCCGAAGGGCCGGGCCCGAGCGGCCACGCGAAGTCCCGGCCGCCACGAGGTGCGCTCCGTGTAGCGCGTGGTGGTGATGAGTTGTTGGTAGGTGACGACCGCTTCCCCATCGTACACGTCGTTGGGTGAGGACCCGATCATCGTGATCGCGAAGCTGAAGGGAGCGTCGTCCCTGGCGTATACCGGGAGGCGACGTTCCGTGACTCCCGTGCCGCTGCGCGTCTCCACCAGGATGACGCCCCAGTGCCCGGCGTCCCCGTACAGCGTCGTTGCGTCGAGCGGCGAGAGGACCTCGAAGCGTTCGATGTTGTCCGGTGGAATGTCGGCGAGCGCGTAGAGCGGATCGACCTGCAACCGTCCGTCGACGTAGACATTCATGGTGAGACAGGTGCCTGACTGACTGCCCTCGAAGCGTCCCGTGCGCACGCGTGGGTGCTCGACGCAGTAGGCGGGACGCTCGCCCGGCATGGCCGAGTACTTCACCCGCACCGGTACGGTCGTGTTCTGGACCAGGTCGGCCAGGTTGCTGACGCGAGGGAGGATCTTCTCGATCTCCGTGCGAGTCATACCAGGAAAGCGGCCTGTGATGCCCGTACCCAACGTGCTCCGGCGCGCCACCACGTTGATCGGCTCCAGCTCGATGGCCGCGACGCTCACCGTCAAGCGGACCTCGACCCGCTCTCCTGGCGCCACCCCGAGCGTATCGGTGCGCGATCGGTACCCCGGGTGACTCACCTGAAGAACCACGAACCCGGGACGAAGCGACTCGAAGCGGAACTCGCCGAGCGGACTGGTGAGCGCCCGCAGGTTCGCGCCGAGGACCACGACTTCCGCGCCCTCGACGGCGGTGCGCCCCTCGGCGTCCAACACCACCCCCGAGAGTGTGGCCAGCGAGGCCTGCCCGGTGGCGGGTGTCGCGGAAAGCGCCAACGCCGCCGAAGCCGTGGTGAGCGCCGCTACCAGGACTGCGAGGGAACGGGATGGGAGCACGGAGGCCTCCTCGGGCAGAGCGGGACCGGTCCCAGAAACGTACGCTCGGGTGCCCGGTCTGTAACCTCTGGCCGGGTACCCCGGTGGGTCAGGAGGGTCGCGGCGTCCGAGGTAGGGCGCAGGCCCAGCCAGTGGGGCGCGGGGTCAGCGGCAGATGAACTCGCGGGCGGGATCCTCGTGCAGCTCCAGGTAGATCACGTCGCCGGGATCGACCGACAGCTGCCCTGTGACGCACCGCGGTCCGGCGAGGAAGTCCATTTCCACGCGCAGGGGCAGAGATACGGGCCAGGAGAGCTCGAAGCTCTCCTCCTGCTTCCCGCGGACGATCCCCAGGCGAATCCGCTCGCCTCCGCGCAGCGCCCAGAGGGTCGCGTCCGAGAAGTTGAGGTTGAGCACGTCGATGCGGATGTCCCGCGTCTCGTCCCTGAAGACGTCGGAGCGCGGGGTTGCGCACCCCAACGGCAGCGCGAGGAGGAGAAGCAGCAGCGTGGCTCTGCGCATGGCGCCTCCAGAGGTGGACCCGCCGCTACAGACCCGCCTCCCCCGGGTGGGTTCCGGTGGGCAGGGCAGGGATGCGGGAAGACCGGGGCCCTGGCTCCGGCGGTGCCCTTCCCGGTATCGTAGCCGCGTGAGCCGATTGATCATGCCGGGCCTGCACTGGATCCAGGAGCTGGGCCCTTCCCGACCAGGGATCGTTCGCACCGCCTCGAGCCGCCAGGCTGCGTGGGTGACCCCCGAGCGCGAGGTGTTCGTCCCGCAGAACGCCTTCCTGTTGGCCGGAGAGCGCACCTTGCTGTTCGACACGCTCTCGCCTGCGGCGGCCGAGCACGTGATCGCGGAGCTGGAGCGGGTGCTGGAGGGTCGCACGCTCGACTATCTGGTGGTCTCGCATCCAGACGTCCCACATGCGGCCAACACCTTCGCCATCCTGCGTCGATACCCGGATGCCCGCCTGGTGGCCCCGCGCTACGGAGAGGGACACGCGCTCTATCACCTCGATCATGCCTGGCAGGTGGGCGAGGGCGACGCCATCGATCTGGGGGGCTTCGTGGTGCGGTTCCACGAGGCTTCGTTCCTGGACGCGGCCATCTCCTTGTGGATGTCGGAGGACGTCACGGGCACCCTGTTCACCGTGGACTGGATGGGGCTGCCCCTCCTCGACGGAGAGGGGCTGAGCTTCATGGACGAGCTGGACGTCGTCGACGAAGACCGCTTCTACGAATTCCACGCGCGCGTGCTCTTCTGGCTGCAGTACGTCGACGCGGAGCGGGTCGAAGCCGAGATGCGCCACATTCGAGACCACTATCGCCCACGCATGATCGCCCCGGCCCATGGACCGGTGATGCGCACCGACGTGGATCGCTACCTGGATCTCATGCAGGGCGTGCCCCGCCACATCCTCGCCACGGGCCGGGTGGGGGTGTTGTGACGGAGGGGTTCTCCACGGACAGCGCCCGCGTGGTGGCGCTCACCCAGGAGGTCTTCTGGGTGGCGGAATCGTTCGCCCTGGCACCCGAGCGGCACGAACACGTCGCCGTCTATCTGTTGCGGTCGGCGGTTGGGTGGATCGTGATCGACTCGGGCTCGTTCCACCATCGCCACACCATCCTGGAGGCGATCCAGGAGGTCACCGGTGGCGATGGAGTGCGCGCGCTGATCCTTTCCCATTCGGACTACCCGCACTCGGGCAACATCGGTGCCCTGCGGCAGCGCTGGGGCGACTTCGAGATCGTGGCGTCGTGCGGAGACCCCGGGATCCAGGGGCTCCCCTACGCGACGCGTGTGCACATCGGCGGGCGCGAAGCGGTGCTGGGGCGGCCCATCCGCTTTCTCGACCCGCCGTTGGCGGATCGCTCCCATACGAGCTGGATCTACGACGAGCTCTCGCGGGTCCTGTTCGTGGCCGACGGTTTCGGCTCCTACCACCGCCCCGAGCACCGCACGCGCACCTCCCGGGACTTCGCGGAGGGCATCTCCGAAGAGGCCATCGAGCGCTTCCACACGGACGCCGTCTCCTGGTTGCGTTTCGTCGACCCTGGCAAGCTCATGTCGACGCTTCGTCACCTCTTCGAGAAGAATCCCATCGAGTGGGTGGCGCCGATCCACGGACACCCCATCGCGGGACAGGACCTGCCGGAGTATCTGTGGCGCCTGGAGCGGGGTGTGCGACGGATCGTCGAACGCGACCGCGCGCGCGGCGCTCCGATCTGACTCAAGCGACCGGGGAGGCGGGCCGGTCGTCGCGGGTGTCCTTGCGAACGGAGCCCCCGCGGCCGCGCTTCACGTGGACAGGGGCGGGGGCGGAGTCAGCACGCGCAGTTCGTCGATGGCGCCACGCCCGCTGCGCTCGGCCAGGTGCAGGATGCTCGCAGCCATGTCGGCCGGGTCGATCCAGAGTGCAGGATCCACGTCCGGCATGGCCGCGCGGTTCCCAGGCGTATCGAACGCTCCCAACGGGTGGACCAGGGAGACCCGGATCCCCTCGCGCGCGAGCTCCAGGCGGAGCGAGCGCAGGTACGCGATCAGTGCTCCCTTGGACGCTGCGTAGGGGCCCATCCCGGCGGCACCGTCGAGTCCGGGGGCGGCGCCGATGCCGATGATGAAGCCGTTGCGGCCTGGAGTCAGGTGGGGAAGCGTGGCCCGAATCGCGTTGTACGGCGCTTCCAGATTGACGGCCAGCATATGGCGGAGTTGGTCCAAAGTGCTGGAGCGGGCGTCGCTCATGGCGAACCCACCTACGAGATTGACCAACCCGTCGACGCCACCGGCGTTGCCGACCAGCTCGGCGATGGCCGTGCGGGCAGCGTCTTCGTCACCGAGATCCACCACTCCGACGGCGGCGCCAGCATGTTCGCCCTGCAAACGCTCCCGTTGCTGGCTGGTGTGGGCGGCCAGTGCCAGCCGCCACCCTGCCGCCTCGAACGCGTGGCTCACATGCGTGCCCAGCGCACCGCCCGCGCCCGTGATCAGGACGGTTCTGCGAAGATGCGTCGATGGTGTCGTGGTGGACATGGGAAGCCGGCTCCGGTGGGAACGGGAGCTCGGAAGCTAATGGCGGACGGAGGCGACGGCACACGGCCGGGAGCGGTGTGCAGGCGTCCCCTGGCGTCCTTGCTTCTCTAGACGCTGGAGGCGTGCAGGACCATCACGCCGGACAGCACCAGTGCCGTTCCGGCCAGATGCGCGAGGGTGGGGCGCTCCCCCAGCAACAAGCCACCCAGCATCATGGCCGTGACGGCTTCCACGCCCAGCACCACCACGTAGGTGGCCGTCATCTCGTGGTGGCGCATGGCGACGGCCTGAGCGGCCGCTCCGATCGCCACGAGAACGAACATCACGATGGTGGGCGCGGTTTGGGTCAGTCCCGCCGACTGCTTCATGAAATAGCCGGCTACGCTGAAGCAGAGGGCTGCGAGCAGCGTGGACAGGGCGAACATAGACCATCCTGGAACAAGGGCCCGCATCGCGAAGCCGCGACGGGGTGTTTGCCCATATCGCGCCAAAGGGCACGCCAGGAGGTCATGGCGCCTCCGGAGCCGGCGTACGCGCCGGAGGGGCTGGTGGCCGGGGGGTCCTCGGGCGACGGCCTCCCGGCCGCCGCCCGGAGCGGGGGCGTTCCCAACGCGGGGTGCCCTGAGCGGGTGCCGGCGCCTAGAACACGGACTCGAGCGTCACGGTCAGGCTGCGGCCGGGCTCGGGCCGGAAGAAGCTGGCGTTGGAGAACTCGGCGTAGAGCGCGTTCCCGAGGTTGGCCACCCCCAGGGTGAGGCGTTCCTCGGAACGCTGGCCCACGCGCAGGCGGGCGCCGACGCGGGCATCGTGCACCGTGAACGCCGGCAGGATGTCGCCGAGCGGGTTGCTGGCCAGATCCACGTCCTTTTGCTGGCCGTTGTGACGGACGTCATAGGCAGCGAAGAAGCGACCTTGCGGCTCGTCCCAGCGCAGCGTGCCGGTGATCCGGTTGGAGAACGACTCACCCGTGGGGTTGTCCGGCCGCAGCACGTCCTTGGAGGCCAGATGGGTGAAGGTGCCGGCGGCGGTGAAGCCGGCGCCCAGTCCGAGCTGTGCGGAGGCCTCGATCCCTTCGTAGGTCAGCTTGTCGATGTTGGTGGGTTGGAAGGCTGCCAGTCCTTGGATGGTGTCGCCCCGTACCTCCGTACGGATCCCGTTGCTGAGCTGATTGCGAAAGGCGAACAGTTCGGCGGAAGCGCGCGGTCCCTGATAGCGCACGCCCAGGTCCACGCTCACGCTGGTCTCGGCCTGCAGGTCGGGATTGCGGACCTGATAGGCTCCGGCCTCCGGCACCGGACCTTCGAAGAACCACTCGATGAGATTCGGGGAGCGGAAGCCGCGGCCCACGGTCCCCACCAGGCTCCACTCGTCGGCCAGGGGCACGATGGCGTTCAACGATGCCACCACCGCCCGGTCGCTGCGATCCACCGCTCCGAGGCCGAGCGCGGGTGCTGCTTGCGCAGACGCGTTGAGACTCTGGGCGCGCACGCCGCCGATGAGCGTCAGGTGGGTCAGCTCGAACTCGGCCTGGGCGAAGGCGCCCAGCGAGCGGTACGTCGCGTCGGGAACGTTGGAGAGCGAGCTCTCCTCCACCTGGGGAGGCCCAAATCCCGAGACGGTCGTCACGGAGTGGTCGGTGTTCTCCGAGCGATCATGGAAGCCATCGACTCCATAGGTGAGCAGGACGTTGGAGACCAGCTTCTTGGCTTCGAGCCGCCCGCCGAAGGTCACGAGGTTTGTGAAGTTGTCCGTATCGATCGTGATGCCGGCACCGGGAGGAGCTTGCGGTCCGAATCCCTGGAAGAAGTCGAAGGCCAGGCTCCGCTCGTTCTTCTGTCCATACCCAACCACCTCCACTCGGTCTGCCAAGCCCCACGCTCCCTGACCCATGTAGCCGGCGCTGATCTTGTTGAAGCGCTGATCCGGATACGTGATCTCGATCCGTGGTGTGCCTGGGGCGTAGGCGTCCGGTTCGACCAGGCCGAACCCGGCATTGTCGGCCCGGTAGCGGTCGCCGCGAACGAAGACCTCGTGCCCCGGCGCGAGCTGGTAGGACAGTCGCGCGTCCAGTCCCAGGTCGTCCACGCCCGTGTTGGCGACCGCCTGGTCCCCCACGAGCGTGATGTCGCCGAAGGTGCCGGCCGGAGCGACGTAGGCGCCCGCAGTGCGCCACGACCCCCCCGCTTCGAAGGTGAGTGCGCCTTCCCGGCCCGAGACACGGGCCGTGGTCCGGTGCAGCTCGTTCGCCGAGCCATAGCGATACCCGAGCAGGCCATGCACTCCCGCTTCCTCGGGCCGTTTGGTGATCACGTTGACGACTCCACCGATGGCGTCGGTGCCGTACAGCACGGACGCCGCACCCCGCACGACCTCCACGCGTTCGACGGTGTTGATGTCCGTGAGGGCGGGCACCTCCCCGAAGTCCTGTTGCCGGCGCGCGTTGTTCAGTCGGATGCCGTCCTGGAGGAGGAGGATGCGCTGTCCGCGCAGTCCCCGAATCACGGGGCGGGGCTGTTGGACGCCGACGCCCGTCACATCCAAGCCGGGCAGCGTGCGGAACAGATCGGTGACGCTCTCAGCGCTCTTCTCTCGCAAGTCGATGGCGGTGACGACGCTGACGGACGCAGGCGTGAGGAAGACCTCGCGGGCGGTGCGAGTGGCCGTCACCTCCACGCCTCGCAGCAGGTAGACCAGCGTGTCGCCTCGGACGCTGTCCGACCGCATGGGCAGCTGAGCATCGAGGGGAAGGACGGAACCGAGGACGAAGAGAGGAAGGGTCGAGCAGAGTTTGAGCAGACCGCGAACGGTCTTCTTGGGCGCGTACACGAGACCGGTTCCTTCAGCGATGTGATAGGGAGCGAACGGGCACGCTCACTCCGAACATGATTGAAGCTAGAAGCGGTCGGGGAAGGCGGGCATTCGGGGGAGTACGGAGGGATGCATCCGTACTTGTACGGATGTGTGGGAAGCCCCACACGGGGCGCGGGTGCGGCGCCCCCGATCCGGGGAGTGCCCCACCTGTGCAGGGGCTCGCTACGCTTCGTCGAGGCGCATCTCGATCACGAGGCGCGTCAACCCGGCCACGGTGCGTACCTCCAGCTTGTTCATGAGGCTTTCGCGGTGGGTCTCGACCGTACGGGGGCTGATTCCCAGGGACTCGGCGATCTCCTTGTTCGTGCTTCCTCGCGCGATGAGCACCAGGACCTCGTGCTCACGGGGGGTGAGCTGGGCGAGGCGGCCCTGCAACTCCTCGGACTCGGCCTCCCGTTCCAATGCCTCCCCCAGCGTTCCAGCCACGGAGTGCGGGAAGTACTCCTCGCAACGGGCAACCGTACGCACCGCATCGCGTAGTTGGTTGGGAGGCGTGTCCTTGAGGACATAACCGTTGGCTCCGGAGCGGACCGCTTCCAGGACGTATTGGGGGCGCTCATGCATGCTGAGGATGAGGATCCCCGAGTTGCAGCCGCCGGCCCGCAGCTGTCGCGTCACCTCGAGGCCCGTGCCCTCCGGCATGGTCACGTCGAGAATGACCACATCCGGCCGCGTCCGCTCCACGAGCTCCACCGCGGCGGCCCCGGACGCTGCCTCGCCCACCACTTCGAGATCGGCGGCCTGACCGAGCACGCGGCGAATCCCTTCGCGAACGACGGCGTGATCGTCGGCGATCACGATGCGAATGGCAGGTGTCGATGTCTGGCTCATGACTCCGCACGGATGGGGAGGACGACCTGGACGCGCGATCCGCTGTCGTCCCGATCGAAGTTCAGTGTGCCTCCGACCGAGGACAGGCGCTCGCGCAGTCCCGCGAGGCCCGATCCGCCTGACTCCACCGCGCCGTGGAGGCGTGTGCCGCCGGAGTCGGCGACCTCCAGCAGGACGGAGCGGCCGTTGCGCCGCAGGGAGACATGGGCGGCGGCGGACGCAGTGTGGCGGGCCACGTTGGACAGCGCCTCCTGCAAGGCGCGAAACAGCGCCAGCTCCGCGTCGGGCTTGAGGTCCGGGAGGTCCCTCGGAAACTCGGTGGTGAGGGTCAGACCGCCCCGCGACCGGAAGTCGTCGACCAGGGCCGTCAAGGCGGGCAACAGGCCGAGATCGTCCAACAGGGCAGGCCGAAGCTGCTCGGCCACCGAGCGGATGCTGGTGATGGCGCTTCCCACCAGGCCCAAGGCCGTGTCGAACTCGTCGCCCAGCTCCGCGGGAGCCCGTTCGCGCAGCGCTCCGAGCTCGAGGCTGAGCGCCGCGAAGACCTGGGCGGTTTCGTCGTGCAGCTCTCTCGAGAGTCGGCGGCGCTCCTCTTCGTGTTGGCGCACCGTGCCCACCGATAGGCGCTCCAACGCCTCGGTCCGCTCGCTCAGGCGTCGGTGCAGCGCATCGCTCTCCAGGGCGGTGCCCATCTGCTGTCCGAGTGCGGCCAGGAAACGGTCGTCGAGCGCCGTGAACGGGTCACGAGCCGCGCTGAGGATCACGAGGGCTCCCGTGATCCGGGCGCCGTTCACGATGGGTAGAACGGAGACGAACCCCTCCGTACGACGATGGCCGAGCCGGATGCGCTCGGGAACGCCCGTCTCCAGAGAGCGACGGATCCCGGCCTCGATGGGACCGTTCTTCTGCTGGGTCTCCCATCCGGCGCACTCCCCTGCGCCGATCCGGTAGCCACCGCCCTCCCCGGCAAGGTAGAGGGCGGCGCCCCGCACTGCCGGCAGTGTCAGCGGCCGACCCACGAGCACGCTCAGCACGTCTCCGCCGGCCGATGCGCGCTGGAGGTCCCCGGAGAGGGCGGACAGCGTCTCCAGCCCCCGGGCCAGGTCCTCTTCGACGAGCAGCAGAATGCCCAGCCCGACGCTGAGCTCGAAGACGATGTCCAGATAGTAGCCCCACGGGGTCCATGCGCCCTGAGCGCGGAGCAGCGGGTAGTCCAGATGGTGAAGCGCCCAGAGCGCGAACGCGACCGCCAGCCAACGAGCGGCCTGCGAGCCCACGCGGCGTTGATGGACGAAGAAGACCGCACCGGTCCACAGCGTGGCCAGGCTCAGGAAGAGCACGGCCGGGAGCGCCGCCCAGATGAAGTGCTCCAGGCGGTAGATGGCCACGTAGGACCACAGCGGGGGAAAGAGTGCCAGCCAGGCGTAGCTCCACCTCCACTCGGGCCGCCGCGAGAACTGCAGCGCGGCCCAGAGCAACGTCAACGCCGTCCACCCGGTGATGACCTGGTGCCAGAACAACCAGATCGAGTGCTCGCTCAGCAGAAAGGAGAGGATGGCGAGCAGACGCAGCGCGTACAGGCTCCAGGCCAGCGCCCACCAACGGAAATAGGGCTTGCGGTACCGCAGGAAGAGGCCGAGGCAGAGCAAGCCCAGGCCGATGGTCACCGTCAGCTGCAGGAGCGTGGCGCCCAACTCGTCCAGGGCCCCCGCGGGCACGTGCCAATTCATGACTCAATCGTAGGGCGAACGGCGGGGGCGTGTCGAGCGCCCGCGCGTCGGCGTCACGCCGAAAGGTGCTCCAGCGCCGCCTGGGCCCCGCCGCTGCGATGGGGCACCCCGGCGGCGCGCAGCCCCATCTCGACTCCGCTCAGAGTTCCCATCAGCATCAGGTCGTTGAAGTCGCCCAGATGCCCGATGCGAAAGACCTGGTCGGCCAATGGACCGAGCCCGCTGCCCAGGGACATGTCCCACCGCTCCAGGATGACCCGCCGGAGCGCATCCCCCGAGTGGCCCTCCGGCACGCGCACGGTGGTGGCCGCGTTGGAGTGCTCGGATGGACGGGTGCTGTAGGTCTCCAACCCCCAGGCAGCGACGGCGCTGCGGGTGGCCGCGGCGAAGCGTGCGTGGCGAGAAAACACGGTTTCCAGCCCTTCCGCCTCCAGCATGCGCAGGGCCTCGTCCAGACCGAACAGCAGGCCGGTCGCCGGCGTGTAGGGGAAGTAGCCGTCGTCGTTGAAGCGGATCTGCTCGCTCCAGCTCCAGTACGAGCGAGCCAGGGTTGCCTGCGCGCTTCGTTCGAGAGCGCGCGGCCCCACCGCGGCGAACGCGAGGCCCGGAGGGAGCATGAGCGCCTTCTGCGAGCCGGAGATGCACACGTCGACACCCCACTCGTCGTGCCGGTACTCGGTGGCGGCCAGGGACGAGACCGCGTCGACCAGGAACAGTGCGGGGTGCGCCAGCTCGTCCAACACGGCGCGCAGCGCGGGCAGCTCCGTGGTCACACCGGTGGAGGTCTCGTTGTGGACGACCATGACGGCGCGGATGCGCCGCTCGGGGTCCGCGCGCAGCGCGGCGCGCAGGTCGGCGGCCGACACGCCGGTTCGCCAATCCCCTGGGACCTTCACCACCTCCAGGCCCAGGCGGGCCGCCACTCTGGACCATGCCTCTGCGAAGAAACCCCGATCGAAGAAGAGGACCCGGTCGCCCGGCGAAAGGGTGTTGGTCATCGCCGCTTCCCAGGCGCCCGTGGCGCTGGATGGATAGATGAACACGCGTCCCTCCGTACGGAACACGCGCTTCATGCCGTCCAGGACACGCCGGGCCAGCGCCTGGAACTCGGGGCCTCGATGATCGATCGTGTTCCTGTGCATGGCGCGCAGGATGCGGTCCGGCACGTTGCTGGGGCCGGGGAGCTGCAGGAGGTGGCGGCCGGGGCGATAGGTCACGGTGGTCGGGGTCGGAGGTGGATCCGCGGCCGGAGAGGACGGGGATCAGGGCGCAGCATCCGGCTTCCGGCCGGCCGCCGTCAAGGGCCCCGATTCGGGCCCGGTTCCTGCTCCCGCGCCCGGTGCGGCCTGCCCGTCCACCCCGTATCCTGATGCACCCTTCAACTCGATTCGTGTGAAGAACGGTACAAACGATACACGGCGCGCGCGCTCACTGGGCAAGCGCCTCATGCGTGTCTTCAGTGGCGAGGTGCACTGGGACCGCAGCACGCGTGGCATGTATGCGACGGACGCATCGATCTATCAGGTCCTCCCCCTGCTGGTGGCCAAGCCCCGGAGCCGAGAGGATCTCGAGGCGGCCCTGACCATGGCGCGCACGGAGGGGTTGTCGGTGACGCCGCGCGGCGCCGGGACCTCTCAGGGGGGCCAAGCCATCGGTCCGGGCCTGGTGCTGGACGTGAGCCGACACCTGCATCAGCTGCTCGAGGTGGATTCGACCCGACGCACGGCGCTCGTGCAGCCGGGCATCGTGCTCGATCGCCTCAATCGAGCGCTACGCCCGGAAGGCCTGTTCTTCCCCGTGGACGTGGCCACCGGATCGCGCGCGACGATCGGGGGGATGGCCGGCAACAACTCTGCGGGCGCGCGCTCCATCGTGTACGGTCACATGGTGGAGAACGTGCGGGCCCTGCGCACGCTGCTTCCCGACGGTTCTCACGCGGAGTTCCGCACGCGCCGAGGAGGGGAGGTGGGCGCAAGCCGAGCTCCCGAGCACCTGCGCCGGCGCCTCGCTGCGCTGCGGGCCCGAGAGGACGCAGAGTTGGAGCGCAGGCTTCCGCGAGTGCCCCGGCACGTGGCTGGCTACAATCTGCATCGTGTCGAGCCGGATGGACGGGGGCTCGGCGACATCCTGGTGGGATCGGAAGGCACGCTCGGCCTCTTCACCGAGATCGAGCTGGCGCTGGCACCCCTCCCGGCGCATCGCGTGCTCGGTGTCTGCCGCTTCCCCACGCTACACGCGGCGCTGTCCGCGGTTCCCGCCCTGGTCGAGTTGAGCCCGAGCGCAGTCGAGCTGGTCGACGGGACCGTCATCGAGCGCGCCTGGGCGCTACCTCAGTTCCGGGCCACCGTGGAGCGGCTGGCGCGAGGCGCGAGCAACGCATTGCTGTTCGTCGAGTTTCAGGGCCCTGAGCGGGACCGACTCCGGCGACGCCTCGACGAGGTCGTGGAGTTGCTCGATGAGCGTGGGCACCCCCGCGCGCTGGTTCGCGCGGAGACGCCGGAGTTCCAGGAGTCCATCTGGGCGCTGCGCCGGGCGGGCATGAACCTGGTGACCGCGACACGCTCCAGTCGCAAACCCGTCTCCTTCCTCGAGGATTGCGCGGTTCCCGTGGAGCGCCTTGCGGAGTACGCCGAGCGGGTGACAGAGGTCTTCGATGCCCATGGATTGACCGGCACCTGGTACGCGCACGCGTCCGTGGGCTGCCTGCACGTGCGACCCGCGCTGGATCTCAAGACGGATGAGGATCTCGGTCGCATGCGCACGGTGGCCGAGGCGATGTTGGACATCGTGCGAGACCTGGGAGGATCGCATTCAGGCGAACACGGCGACGGGCGGCTACGCTCGGAGTTCCTGGGGCCCATGCTGGGGTCCAGGCTCACACGGGCCTTCGCCGAGATCAAGGCAGCCTTCGATCCGAACGGCTTGCTGAATCCCGGAATCATCGTCGATCCACCACGCATGGACGACCGCCGGCTGCTGCGCTACGGACCCGCGTACCGGGAGCTCCCCGTGCTCACCGGGCTCGATTGGAGTGCCTGGGGCTCGTTTCTGGCGGCAGCGGAGGCGTGCAACAACAACGGCGCCTGCCGCAAGCGCGAGCCTGGCGTGATGTGTCCTTCGTTCCGGGTGACCGGAGACGAAGCCGACGTCCCCCGCGGGCGCGCCAACGTGTTGCGCCTCGCGCTCTCCGGTCAGCTCCGCCCCGATGAGCTGGTGCAGGAGGAAGTGGCGCAAGCACTCGATCTGTGCGTGGGCTGCAAGGCGTGTCGTCAGGAGTGTCCTGCCGGCGTGGACGTGAACCGCATGAAGACGGAGGTGCTGCACCAACGCCGTCTCGCGCACGGAGTGTCGGTCCGCACTCGCGCCTTCGCCCACCTGCCGAGATTGGCGCCCTGGATGGCGCGTCTGCCGGGCCTCGCGAACCTCCCGGCCCGCTCCCCCTCTGCCGCGCGGCTGCTCGAGCGTGTATTGGGGGTGGCGCGAGCCCAGGCGTTGCCGCGTTGGCGCTCCGACCCGTGGAGCGAGGCCGAATTGGGGCCGGGACGGGCATCGTCCGGGGAGCGTGACGTGTTGCTGTTCGTGGATACGTTCACCCGGTACTTCGATCCGGAGAACGCGCGCGCGCTCACACATGTGTTGCGCAGGGCCGGCTATGAGGTGCGCTCGCTTCCTCGGGCGCCAGGCGAGCGACCCTACTGCTGCGGCCGTACCTATCTCTCCGCGGGCATGATCGACGAAGCCCGCGCCGAGGCGACGCGCTTTGCCGAAGCCCTCTCGCGCGCCGGCTCTCCCCACTCCCCCGTGGTGGGGCTGGAGCCCTCCTGTGTCCTCACCATGCGCGACGAGTGGCCAGCGCTCCTCCCGGAACCGTCCCTGCGCGAAGCGCCGGCTCTGCTGGTGGACGAGTTTCTGACAGGCGAGCGCGAGGCCGGTCGCTTGGCCCTCGAGCTGTCGGCGATCCCGAGCACCCGTGTGCGGGTCCACGGCCACTGCCACCAGAAGGCATTCGGGTTGGAGGCGGCCACCCTGGCCATGCTGCGCTTGATCCCGGGCGTGCACGTCGAGCCGCTGGCCGGTGGCTGTTGCGGCATGGCCGGGTCGTTCGGCTACGAGGCCGAGCACGCCCAGATCTCACGGGAGATGGCCGGGCTCGACCTGGTGCCCTTGCTGGGCCAGTTGCGGGACGGTGAACGGGTGGTCGCCAACGGAACCAGCTGTCGCCACCAGATCGGTGACCTTACCGGCATCCCCGCGGTACATGCCATCCGTCTTCTGGCAGAGGCGCTCGGGTAGGCTCACGCTTCCAGCGCAGTCCGACTCGTAGGCCAGAGTCCCGGCCGGAGCCGTCGACGCGGCGGGGGAGCTGCCTTGCGTGGGCTCCAGCGGACACGGATCTTCTCGCTTCTCCATTCCCGACGCCCGAGTGCACATCCATGTTCGACCGACCTCAAGCTGGCGAGTTCCTGCCGTACTACGCGACCTACATCGACCAGGTCCCCGACGGAGATGTGCTCGACCTGCTGGCGACGCAGATCGGGGAGACCGAACGCCTGATCCGTACCTTCCTGCCCGACCGCGAAGCGTACCGCTATGCGCCGGACAAGTGGAGCGTGCGCGAGGTGCTCGGGCACATCATCGACGCGGAGTGGGTGTTCTCGCTGCGGGCGCTCTGGTTCGCGCGCAGCGACCCGTCACCCCTTCCGGGCTTCGATCAGGACATCTGGGCGGAGGCGTCCAACGCAGGGGATCGTCCTCTCGAGGACCTCCTGCGCGAGTGGCGTGCGCTACGGGCCGCCAACCTGGAGACCTTCCGAGGGCTGGGTTCCGACGTCGCGATGCGCCGCGGCGTTGCCAACGGCTACGAGGTGACCGTTCGTGCACTGATCTGGGTCACGGCGGGCCACGAACGCCACCACCAGCGACTCCTGCGGGAGCGCTACGGCGCGGCCTGACGGTATCCTCGCGCTCGCTGCCCCGGTCCCGCTGGAGTAAGCCAGCGCCGGGGTCCGGCCCCACTCAGGAGGCGAGGCGGACGAAGATGTCGGACGCCACCAGGTCGAACACGGCATCGAGATCCGCGGCCGTGGGCGCCACGTAGGTGCGCCCGCGCGGCTGACCAGGATCGGAGATCCCGCCCTCGTTGGACAACTCGTCGAGGTAGGACTCGACCGCCCATCCCAGGCCGATGGTGTAGATGTAGGCCCCGTCACCCCGGATCGCGCTGGCCCAGGTCCGCCCATCGTCGTGCGCCTTGGTGCGGGCGAGGTCGCCGTTCCAATAGCCGAAGCAATTGGAGGAGTTGGCGCACCCATCCACGGAGGGTGGGTTGCCCTGGTTGGGGAGGGTGTTGAGCGGATCGTCCCAATACCCGACCACGTTGCTGCCGGTCTCGCCGACTGCCATCACTCGATCCTGCTCGGATCCCGGGAGTCCGATCACATCGCGAAAGGCCGTGGGCCGCCCGTCTGTGAAGAAGACGACCACTTTGACGGAGCGCTGTCGCACTGCGCCGCCTGTCAGCTGGTCGTAGGCGTACTTGAGCGACTGCCCGGTATTGGTCCAACCCGCAGAGGTCATGGTGTTGATGGTACTGGTGATGGAACCGGTGAAGTGATCCGTCAGCCAGACCCGCTGCGTGGCCCGCGTATTGAACCCGACCAATCCCATCTGGTCGATATTGTCGTCGAACTTCTGCACGAAGGAGCGCGCGGCATCCTGGAGATCGCCCCAGGCGCCGGCCTGCTGCAACGAGCCGGAGTGGTCGATGACCAGGATCAGGTCGACGGGAGGGGTCGCCGCTTCGGCGCGCGCCCGGATGTCCACGGTCGTGCGCCCCAACACCCGCGCCAGCAGCGTCGGCATCGTCTCCGAGGCCGTCACCTGCACGGTGTTCTCACCGAACTGGTTCTGGCCGAACTGCACACTGAGGTTGGGTCCTTGGTTGCCGTTCCCCAGCCCGTTCGCCTGGGCGATGGCCAGCGCGTGCTGGCGCGCTTGGCCCTGACCGCTGCGGAAGACACGAGCGCCGGCGAGCGCTGCGGCGTCCACGGCCCGCACCATGCGGGCGCGGCTCAGATACGCGCGCCCCATGTCCACGGCCAGCCCACTCATCCCGAGCAACAGCACCATGGCGAGCGCGACGAAGAGCACGACGGAACCACGCTCGTTGGACCAGGCGGGCCCGGGGCCAGTGAAGGTGTCGCGCTGTGAGCGGATGGACATGGATGCTTCCTCCAACGGTGATGCGAAAGACCGATCTAGAAGACAGCCGCCTCGTACAGCGAGGACGGGAGGATCCGTCCGAGCACACCGGAGAGCGGGGTGATCGGCTGATACGCGTAGAACACCTCGACCGTGTAGAGCACCCGACCGTCCTGCAGCCCGGAGATGCTCTGCAGGGCCGCTGCCGGAGACCCGAGCGGGCCCATCTGGCTCGCTCCCACACTGCCTCGGGAGAACTGGTCCGTGACGGTGGGCGTCGAACCCTGGACCACCACGCGACTGGCCACCACACCGCCACGGGCGGTCATGTTGATGTCGCCCCCATTGTCGATGACCACCTGGGCCACCTCGGTGAGCGTGGCTCCGCGGGACGCGAGGCTGGCCCCCTCGCGCGACAGCCCGGCCATCGCATGGGCAACGGTGAAGGCGTACCCCAACTCGATGGTTCCGAGCAGGAGGAACAGCACCACCGGAAGCACGATGGCCAGCTCGATCAGCTCCTGGCCGCGGTCGCTCCTCGCCAGCGTCCGTCGCAGGCGACGGAGGGCGTCCCTAGAAGATGGGCTCATTCTTGACCGTGGTGCTGACGGTGATCGGCATGGTGGTGGGCATGAAGCTGGGCAGCATGCCCCCTCCGAACTGATACAGATAGGTGAGCGAGATGCGCACCAGCTCGTCCGGTCCGCCCCCGTTGGACGGGTCCAACACGATGTCGGAGACGGGGATGTTGAGCTGGACGGCCCGGTCGACCAGGACCTGTTTGATGGACTCCGCGCGCGACAGGGGCGTGCCGGTGGCCGGGTCCGTCAGCGTCTGACCGGTGATCGCGAAGCGGGCCGCTTCCTGCACCGCGTTGCGCACGGTGGCCCGCGTGTAGAAGTGGCGCCCTACCTCCACGACGGAGAGAAGAAGGAAGACAGCCACCGGGATCGCGATCGCGAACTCGACGAGGCTCTGCCCCCGCCGGCGGTGCCAGAGTGAACGGATCAGTCGCATCGGTCTATGCACAGGTCTCGGCGCCCGGGAGCCGCACCGGGCGGTACGAGTAGTTCTCGTCCCGCAGGGTGGCACCGGTCGCCTGGAAATACCGCTTCCAGAACTCCTTCACACGTTGGCCCGCGTCATTGTCCACGCGGCCGCCCACCACCACCACGCACACGCCGGAGAGGTCCGGCAGGATGCCCTTCTCCACGGCGGTCGTCACCCAGTCGCCCGCAGGCATGCGCCGCTGACCCTCCATTTCGATCTCCGCAGTGGATTGCAGCATGTCGGAGAACAGGTAGAGCGTCTTGCGACTGTCCGGGCGGACACGGAACTCCTCGGCCACGTCGTGGAGGGTCGACAGGATATCGGTTCCCGTGATGCGGTCCCGGCCCGTCGTGTCCGCGAAGGCCGAGAGATAGTCGACCGCGTCGCGCAGGAAGCGGTCGCGGGCCACGGAGTCACCCGGGAGCACGAGGTCGGCGCGCTCCCGTTCGGGTACCGTCTGGGACCAGCGCTTGGGAACCTCCTCGATAGAGCGCTGCAGGAGCTCGAGCGCGGTGATACGGTCCCCGTGCCCCAGCGAGCGGATACGGTCCCGCATGAGGTCCCTGGCCTGCATGAGCTGGTGCCCCTGGATGCTCTGCGAGCGGTCGAACACGAAGGCCACGTGCTCGGGCGGGCGGGCCGCTTCGGCAGCCAGCAGCTCGCGCTGCTCGGCGCTCGCGGCCGGGTCGATGCACCCGCTCAGGGAGCCCAGCGCCGCCAGGACGAGGGCCGCCGTGGACGTGGACCGCGTCATTGCTCGGTGGCCTCCCGGTTGAAGTCGACCCGTACGACCTCGAAACGCTCTCTCAGGTCGGCCAGGTCGGACTCGTAGACCTCGGGAGTGTGCAGGGCATGGTTGCCCGTGAAGAGCGGGCCCGCGTCCAGGTTGAGCAGGCTCGATTCCGTTTGGGCACCGGCGGGGGCCGGCGTGCCGCGTCGGACGCGCTCGTTCTCGTTGCGGTACAGCGCGATCACGTCGTCCAGCTTCCCGGCCATCTCGGCGAGGTGCCGCTCGCTGTGCAAGGCGAGGAGCCCCTTCAGCTCGCGAATGTGCTTGGTGGACTCCCCGAGGATGGTGGTGACCTCCTCGGAGGCCTCCTCGGCGGCCGCCACGCATTCGCGGCGCTCGTCCTCGAAGGTACTGTCGTCGAAGTACTCCCACCGTCGGACGCGGCGGTGGTAGTACGCCGCACAGATCGCGCAGAGCACCAGCGTGAGGTTGAGCAACAGGATCGGGAAGCTCAAGCGGCTCATAGACGTCGCGTACTCGCGCAGCTCGGTCGCGGCCGCTTCCATGTCGTCTGCCCGGTCGGCCCGCTCGTTGGCGGTCAAGAGGTCGCCGTCCACACGCAACCAACCAGCGTCGCGCCGGAGCTCGGCCACGACGGCAACGTCCTCCTGATAGCGCTCTTCGCCCACTTGCCCCAGCGTCATGCGCGCTTGGAAGAGCACACCGATGACCAGCGCCAAGCCGGCGCCGGTCAGCACCAGGGGAATGATGTGCTCCAACGACGAGCGCCCGGCCACGGTGTCGCGGCGCATGCGCTGATCGCCCAGCGACACCAGATCGCGCAGGGAACGGCCGAAGAAGTGGCCGAGCACGCAGAGGAAGGTGACCACACCAGCCGCCAGGAGGGCCGCATCCGGGCGCAGCAACAGCTGGGCGAAGACCCGTTGCGCCCCGGCCAGCCACCCGTGCGACACCTCGGTCAGGATGCGGATCTGACGCTCGGTGAGGGGATCCCTCGGGAGAAGCGAAGCGAACACGGGTGCGTTCGCGAAGTACTCCACCAACGCCAGGAACGAGACCGCGAGCAGGTAGGCGCGGGTGGAGAGGCCTCGCGTGCCGTCCTCACCGTTGCGCTGCAGCTCTCGCGAGACCTCTTGCCTGCGCATGGACAACCGGGCTTTGGTACGCTTCAGCTCGTGCGTGAGACGCTGGATGCGGTCGATGAGGAGCGACGCGCGTCCCACGTTCTCGGAAAGGGACTTCTCCTGCTCGGCCCACCGGCTCTCGACGGTCGCCCGTTCCTGGGCCCGCCAACGCTCGTACGCCGAACGGCAGCGCTCGCGCAGCTCGATCTCGGCGGTGGCGAGGGGCAGCTCCTGGTCCTTGCCATCCCGTTGTGCCCGGGCGTCCTCACGGGCGCGGCGGATCGCCTCACCACGGAGCTTCTCCACCACGCCGTGCATGTCCCGCACGTCGTAGTCGGGCGCGCGGGTGAGGTCGGCCTCGGTGTCGGAGGCGACTCCCACCGGCTTGGGCCCGGCCTTTCCCAGCCGGGACAACCAGGAGCCAGCGGACCCGCCCTCGTCGGGCCGGGGATCGTAGGCGAGCACTTTGGGACGCTGGCTCATCGGATCTCCCACTCCAGGGTGTCGCCCGGCCGGGTCCCGGTTTCGGCCAGCGTGCCGGCCGGAACCTCGAGCGCGTAGCGCGCGTCCTTGTGCACGCGGGTCCGATCTCCGGGGCGGATGGTGTCATAGGTCGCCACCACGCGCCCCTCCGGGTCGAGAAAGGCCACGTCGATGGCGAAGCGCATTCCGTACATGTGGATCGCCCGGCAGGGCATGAGCATCAGCCCCTCCCCCGGCGAGAGCGCGTCGCGACCGAGCAGGCCGCGCAACCGCGACCATGGGCTGTCGGCGACGCCCACCCGGATCCCGAGCGTGCTGTTGCGATCAGGGTTGCGGACGACCAGTGCGGGCATCAGAGGCCTCCGAGCAACTCGCGGAAGAGGAACAGGGCGGGCCCGATCACGACCACGAACGTGGCCGGAAAGACGAAGAACGCGAGCGGAAAGAGCATCTGGATCGTGGTCTTGGCCGCAGCTTCTTCGGCGCGTTGGCGGCGCTTGGTGCGGAGCGTGTCCGCGTGCACACGAAGCGAGTGCCCGATGGAGGTACCGAAGCGATCGGTCTGGATCAGCATGCTGACGAGCGCCCGCATGTCCTCGAGTCCCGTACGGGCGGCGAGCGTCCGCAAGGCGTCCATGCGCGGTGCACCAGCGCGGATCTCCAGGTTGGCGATGGCCAACTCCTCGGCCAGCTGCGGCGAGACGGCGTCGATCTCCTGCGCGACCCGGAAGAGGGCCTGGTTGAGGCCCAGCCCGGCTTCGACACAGACCACCAACAGATCCAGCATGTCGGGGATCGCCCCCTGGATGGCGCGCTGACGGCGGCGGGCCCGCATCCGCACGACCAGGAAGGGCAGGCTCCAGCCCAGGAGCGCCAGGAATGCGATGCTCACGACCCAGAGCAGCGCGTTGGCTTCTGCAACCGTGAGCAGGAAGACGGCGATCGAGCCGGCCCCGACCGCCGCGATGAGGCGCACGGAGAGGAAGAGGGCAACAGCCTCCGGGCTCCGGAAGCCGGCCTGGAGCAACCACTGACGGATGCTCTCCTTGGCGCGCGGGCCCACCGCCAGACGGGTGCCCAATGCCTCCATGATGAGGCGGAGCTTCCGCCGCCTGGCCTGGCGAGCGCGTCGCTCTGCCAGGCGGAGGTGGACCGGCAGGGGGATGCGCAGGGCGGCCAGTTGGCGGCGCAGAACGCGACCCTGTGAATTCGCGGCTTCGTTCATGGCCACGACCAGGAAGCTGGTCGAGAGCGCCACCAGGGCCATCACCAGATAGATCATCGTCCGTCTCCTAGAACTCGACGTCCGTGATGCGACGGATCACGAAGAAGCCGATCACCTGCATGCCGAGCGCGAAGGAAAGGAGCAGGCGCCCGAACGGTTCCTCGAACAGGGGGCGCATGTAGTCGGGGTTCAGCAGGAACATGCCGCCTCCCGCGACGAACGGAGCCGCGCCCAGCACAATGCCGGTCATGCGGCCCTGCGCCGTGTGGGTGCGAAGCTGCCGACGGAACGTGAAGCGCTCACGGATGACCTCGGACAGCTTGTCCAGGATCTCGGCCAGGTTTCCGCCCACGTCCCGCTGGATGAGGAGGGCCGTGGCGAAGATCCGTACGTCGGGCAGGGACACGCGGTCTGAGAGGGACTTGAGGGCCTCGTCGAGGGGAAGGCCGTAGCGCAGCTCCTCGAAGACCTGGCGGAACTCGCCAGCCACGGGCTCGGCGGCCTCCTCCGCGACCATGCCCAACCCCGTCGAGACGCCGTGCCCGGCACGGATCGAGCGCGTCAACAGATCGATGGCCTCGGGGAAGTGGGCCTCGAAGGCGTTCATGCGCTTGCGCCGCTTGCGTACCAACCACAGGTAGGGGAGCGCCGCTCCCGTCGCCGCGGCCGGTGCGGCGCCTTCGAGCCCCAGCCCCAGAGCGGTCAAGGCGAAGCCCACCGCGACGGCCGTGCCCAGCGACAGCGCCAGGAAGGCACCCAGGCCCAACGCGGCTCCGCTCTGCTCCAGGAAGTGATGCAGGTCCTGGAGCCGCGGCACGCGGGCCAGCAGCGGCTTCAGCCAGGGGGGAAGGCCCTTGCCCTGGGTGCGCAGGAGGCTGGTTGCGCGAGGGGCCGCGCCGTCCGCGCCGCGCTGCGCCAGGCGCTGCAGCTCGCGCTGGACCAGGCGACGATGCGCCAGGAGCCGTAGGGCTTCGATCAAGAACGCGATGGCGAACGTCGCCAGAGCCATCGTGACGAAGGCGATGAGGGCGGTCAGCCAGGGCGCGCGGGCCACGGTGCTCATCGACGCTGCTCCCAAGCCAGGTCCAGCAACTCGGCGTTGGCGGCGCTGGCGCCCGTGAACAGCGACTCGGCCAGGTGCACCCCGTAGTTACGGAGGCGTTCGGCGTACTTCGGTCGGATCCCTGTGGCCTGGAAGCGGCCCACCACCTTGCCGTCGGCGTTGACGCCGTCCCGCTCGAAGACGAACAGATCCTGCATGGAGATGACTTCGCCTTCCATGCCCACCACCTCGGCGATGCTGGTGATGCGGCGCGTGCCGTCCGAGAGGCGACTCACGTGGACGACGATGTCGATGGCGGAGGCGATCTGCTCGCGAATGGCCTTGTCGGGCAGGTGGAGGCCGGCCATCGAGATCATGGTCTGCAGCCGGCTCAGGGCGTCGCGCGGGCTATTGGCGTGCAGCGTGGTCAACGAGCCGTCATGGCCGGTGTTCATGGCCTGCAGCATGTCGACCGCCTCGGCGCCGCGGACCTCGCCCACCACGATCCGGTCGGGGCGCATGCGCAGCGAGTTGATCACCAGCTGGCGCTGACTGACCATCCCGGTGCCTTCCACATTGGGAGGCCGCGTCTCCAGCCGTACCACGTGGGGCTGCCGCAGCTGCAGCTCCGCCGAGTCCTCGATGGTGACGATGCGTTCGTCCGAGGGGATCGACTCGGACATGACGTTGAGCAGGGTCGTCTTTCCGGCGCCGGTTCCTCCGGAGATCAAGATGTTCAAACGCGCCCGCACGCACCCGTCCAGGAACTCCTGCATCTCACGGGTGAGGGTCTTGGTGCGGAGCAGGTCGCTGGCCTGGAGAGCGTCACTCCGGAACTTGCGGATGGACAGATGGGGGCCGTCCACCGCCAGCGGATGGACAATCGCGTTCACGCGGGAGCCGTCGGCGAGCCGCGCATCCACCATGGGCGATGAGTCGTCGATGCGGCGTCCGACCGCGGAGACGATGCGGTCGATCACCTGCAGCAGATGGGCCTCGTCGCGGAAGCGGATGTTGGTCTTGTGGATGCGCCCATTGCGCTCCACATACACGTGATCCTGCGTGTTGACGAGGATATCCGAGACTTCCGGGTCCTGCATCAGCGGTTCCAGCGGGCCCAGACCAAAGACCTCGTTGAGCACCAGCTCGGCAATGAGCTCGCGCTCTTCCAGGTTGAGCGGCGCCTCTTCCTGGACCAGCAGCGTGCGGACGATGGCCCGAACCTCGGAGACCGCCTCCTCGTCGTCGCGGTCGATGATGGCGCTGAGGTTCAGTCGTTCGATCAGCTGGCGATGGATGCGCGTCTTGATCTCCTCGAACAGCGGACTGTGCTCGCGCTGATAGGAGATCTCGGGCCCGTGGGACGCAGCGATGCGACGGGAGTAGTTGGACTCCTGGCGCCTGCGTTCCCAGGCGGGAACGTCGTCCACGCCCTGGACGTCGAGAGCGGTGCCCGGGAGGGTCGGACTATCCGGCATGGTTCATCGCCTTTCCGTTGGTCGTCTTGCCGCTCGTGGCCCGACGCTTTCCGGATCCAAAGGGGAGAAAGCCGAAGCGGGAGGGGCGGGATTCCACCTCCACCTCACCGATCTCGCCCGCCAGACCGCGCAGGTCGCGGGCGAACGCCGAGCGGGCGTCGTCCACAACGGGCCGGCCGGCGTTGAGAGCGCCAATGACGGCGCGGTAGTCGTTCGCGACGGTCCAATAGGTCTCCAGACCGAGCGCCTTCTCGATCTCCGTCTCGGAGATGATCTCCCGCGCATCGAAGCGGTTGAGGATCAGCCGGAGGGAGTCGTCGGCGGCGCTGCGCCGGAGCTCGCGTAGGAGCGGCAGACAGCGGGCCAGGTTGCGTACCGAGGCCAGGTCCGGGGTGGTCACGAGCAGGACCTCGGAAGCGGCCTGGAGTGCGGCCACGGTCGGCGCGTTGAAGGACTTGGGCGCGTCGACCACGACGAACTCGTAGGGCCCCCGCAGGAAGTCGAGGATCTGCGCCACGCGGTCCACGTCCGCGCTCTGGGGATCCGCGGGGGCGTAGGGCGCGGCGAGGACGTCCAGGCCGGAGTCGTGGCGGTCGATGTAGGACGCCAACAAGTCGGAGTCCACCCGGTGAAAGTTCCGGAGCAGGTCGGCGACGCTGAACTTGGGCTCGATGCCCAGGGTCAGCGCCGTCTCTCCCAGCTCCAGATCCAGGTCCACGAGCAGGGTGCGTTTGCGGGTGAGTCGGTGAAGCTCGACCGCGAGGTTGGTGGCCAGCGTGGTCGAACCCGAGCCGCCTTTGGGACTAAAGACTACCAACAGCTTTCCCGGCGACTTTGACCCTTCAGGAGCTTTCTTGCCGAGCTTGCGGATGACCCGCTCGATGGCGTCGCGTACCGCGGCTTCATCGATGGGCTTCTCCATGTACTCGGAGATCCCGGCCTGCATCGCCGAGAGCAACAGCTCCGGCGAGAGATCGGGGCCGAAGCCAATCAGCTTCCGACTCGGGTTCGACTCGATGAGGAACTGGGCGAAGCGCAGCCCGATGGAGGGGTTGTGTTCCAGGTCGAGGAACGCCAACTCCGGATTCAGCGCGTCGAGCTGATCGAGATGGCGGGCCTCGATGTCCGTGAACGGGGCGTCGACTTCCATCGCCACCGTGACGGCGTCCTGGCCCGCGATGGCGCGAGCCAGGTCCGCCCTCAGGGTCGGATCGATCGAGAACAGGGCGGCCTTAACGGCCATTGCCGTTCTCCCGCGGCGGAAGGCGCGACTCCCAGGTGGAGGGCTCGCCCGTGGGGACGTCGATGGCCCTGTCGCTGGGACGGACCAGTTCGGGCGTGACCAGCACGAGCAACTCGGTGCGGTTCTGCCGAAGGTCCTTCGAGCGGAAGAGGGCACCGAGCACCGGAATGTCTCCCAGCAGCGGGATCTTGCTGCCGTTCTCCACGACGGTGTTGTCCATGAGGCCGGCGATGGCGAAGGTCTGTCCCGGCATCAGCTCCACCGTCGTCTCGGCCTTGCGTGACGTCAGCGAGGGGACACGGAAGCCGGACAGCTCGATCCCGTTGGCGAAGTCGAGTGAGGACACCTCGGGCGCCACGTGCAGTCGCACCGCCCCCGAGTTGGTGATGTCCGGCGTGAACTTCAGGCGGATGCCGAACTCCTTGAAGACGATGGTCACCACCGTGTTGGCGCCTGCCCCCTGGGCCACCGGCACGGGGAACTCTCCGCCGGCCAGGAAGGACGCTTCTTCGCCAGGCATCGCCAGCAGGTTGGGCTCGGCCAGGCTGCGGAAAAGACCCTGGCCCCTCAGCGCCTGCACGAAGGCACCGAAGTTGGAGGCGTCGTGGAACAGGAAGAAGTTGACCGCGTCCGAGAAGGTCTGCTCGGGGCCGTCTCCGTCGATGAAGTCCCGCGTGAAGGGAACCACACCACCGGAGGTCAACGCGCCCTCGTCGTCGCCGCGCAGGTTGCGGGGATCGACTCGGGTCACGTTGATGCCGTACTGCTCGAGCGCGTTCCGGGAGACCTCCGCGAAGCGGACGTGCAGCAGGACCTGTCCTTGATCGGGAGTACCGAGATGGTCCAGAACCGTGACGTCCTCTCCCAGCGTCTGGGCCAGGGCCACGGCCTTGTCACGTGTGCGGGCGTCGCGGACTTCGCCGGTGAGCACCACGCTGCTTCCAACCGCCGAGACGTTGATGCGCTCGTCGGGGAAGAGACGCTGGAACTCGGCCTCCAGGGTGGCGGCGTCCACCGTGACCCGCACGGTGTAGATGGTCAGCGTGCCTGCGTTGTCCCAGATGAGCAGGCTGGTGGTGCCCCCGACCTTGCCGTTGACGACCACCTCGTTGTTGGAAACGAGGACTGCGTCAGCCGTCTCGGGATCGGCAATCGAGACGCGGCGAAGGCCGGAGGGCACCGTAACCAGAGCGGAGTTTCCGACCGCGATGGTGATGAGCCGCTCGCGGCCCGTGTTCTGGGTGACCCGCAGTGGTGCGGCCATCGCAGCGCTGTCCGGCGCGGCCTGCGCCTGCAGCGCGACCGGGACCAGGGCCAGGAACGACAGGGCGATGACGATCACGCCACGCCCGGGGCGACGGGTCTCCATTAGTTGCTCCCTCCGGGGATCACGGAGCTCGACTTCTCGGGCCCGCGGAACAGTTCGATGGCAGGGCGGGGTGCCGCCGCCGGTGCGCTGGCCCGTCGAACGGGAGCGCGGGTCGGCCGCTTGGACGAAGGCAGCAACGTGCCGGTGCTGGTCCCTTCGGTCTCGGCCAACTCCAGATCGAGCGGGTTGCGCAGCACCAGCTGGATCCGACCTTTGGTAGTCGCCAGGGTGAGCTTCTCCGCCTCGGACGGGTCCACGAGCAAGGTGACGACCGGCACGGACTTCGGTTCACCGCGGAAGTCGCGCTCGGTGGTCTGACCGGCGGCGAGGACCTCGATGTTCTGCAGCACCAGCTGGGTGCGAGGCTCCTCCACCTGAGCCGCCTGGTCGAGCGTCGCCACCACATCGACGCGGGTGCCCGGCGTGGCCCACCCTGAGACCGCGATGACGTCGTCGACCTTCACGCTCATCGCGCGCTTACCGGCCGGAATGGTGATGGCCAGGCCGGATCCGGCTTCCCGGTTGGCAAGCTTGGTGGACATGAGAGGCTCGTTGGCGCGGATCGAGACGATGACGCCGCGTCCCACCACCTCGGCCGGCGAGAGGGCGTACCCGGCGGGCGCGTCCCCTTGCGGCCACGAGACCAGCTTGATGTCCTGTGCCTCGATCACCTCGCCCGGCGCGAGATCGCGCGCGGCCAGGACCACCTCGGTGGCTGGGACTGCACCCAGCACCTCCGTGGGGCCGGTATCGCGAAGGAACGTCCAGGCCAACCAGGCCGCGGCTGCGCCGGAGGCGAGGGCCAGGGAGAAGACGAGTCCGAATCTCTTGGTCATGGTCAGTTCACGTCGTGTGGGATCGGCCGGTCAAACCAGAAACCAGCCGGCCAGGGCTCCAGCCGCGATCGCCACGCCGTACGGCAGCGCGATCGCGTCCGGGGAATCGAGAGTGAGGGGTGCGCCCTGGCCGGTGCCTTTCCAGCCGTTGAACGTGCGCAGCCCGAACGTCGAGATGATCGTGTGAAGGTTGGCAGCGGTCTCGCGCACTCGACGACGCGCCAGGATCTGCATCACCGCCATCACACCGCCGACCAGAGCCATGACCAGCAGCGCTGTGTCCAGACGAGCCGGGCCGAGAAGCGCGCCAGCTGCGGTGAGCATCTTCACATCTCCGCCGCCCAGCCCTCCGGTGAGGAAGAGCAGGAGCGACAGCGCGAAACACAGTCCGGCACCGGTGAGTCCCTGCCCCAGGGCGGCGAGCCCCAGAGGCGCACGCCACAGCAGCGCCGCCACGAGCACGCTGACGGTCAGCGCGTTCGGGATGCGACGTTCCCGTACGTCGAACCAGATGCCGCCCAAGGCGAGCACCAGGAGAAGTACGGTCGGAGCGAGGGGGAGCGTATTCATCGGCGTCGGAGATCGGGTCCGGGCCGGAGGCGAAGGTGCCTCCGGCCCGAGGTCCCGAGGCCCTAGTTGTTCTGCAGAGCCGTCGCAGCGTTGTTGAACACCGCGGAGATCTGGTCACGCAGCACGATGATGGCTGCGGTCACGCCGAGCGCGATGATGACGATCAACAGCACGTACTCGGTGAGGTCCTGACCGGACTCGTCACGCCAAAGAGCGTTGAGCAGGGCGGGCATCGAACTTCCTCCAGACACACTGATTGGGGTTTTCCTCGAGTCGGCCAGGTGCCGCTCGGGACGACGTGGCGCTCATATGGAGGACGTGTGCCAGGGGTGGGCGAGGGGTGGAGGGGGTTCCGTAACCTGCTGTGGAATGGCGACTTACATGGAAGAAGCGGGGCGGGTCTCAGCCGCGTCCACCCCCCCTTGACGTTGGGAAAGTGTGGGGCGGGCACGACGGCTGTGTGGAGAGTGCTGCGACGCTGAGCACCGCGTTTTGCACGATGCAACAGCGGAGCAGCAGCAAAACGCGGAAGGTTCGATCAGCGAAACGTGCCGAAGTCGATCACGCGCTGGAGTGTGTCGGCCGTGAAGCCGACCTGGAAGACGGGGTTGGGTTCGGGCGGTACCTGGGACTCGATGTAGCCATAGAGAGAAGACACACGCGCGTAGACCCCCGGCTGGGCGGCGCAGCGGAAGCCGAAGCTGGTGATGCCGATCTCCACCCAGCGCGCGCCGTCCTCGACGAGGAAGGGACCGCCGCTGTCTCCCTGACACGATCCGGTGCCCAAGGTCGGCGCGCCGCAGATCATTCCATCCGTCAGGTTCTGGACGACCTGGCTGCACTGCTGAGTCGAGATGACCGGAAGCGGTGCGACCTGGAGGACCTCGGACACGGACCCCGTGGGCAGGGTGAGACCCCATCCGATGATGGTCCCGACCACGCCTGCCGCGGAGAGGGTGGGATCGGATCCGTCGTCGGGCCAGATCCGCCGCACCATGAAGGGCCGGTCCAACTCCAGCAGGGCCAGATCGGAGTCGAACGTGGCGTTCTGGCCATAGGCGGGGAAGATGCGCAGGCGGCTCACCCCCGCGACCGTCCCACCACTATGATAGATGGTGCTCCCCACGCGCACGGTGACGTCCGGAGCCGTGAGGCCGTCCACGCAGTGTGCGGCCGTCATGACCCAGCGTGCAGCGATCAGCGTCCCGCCGCAGAGGGCGGTCGTCCCGCCCCCGAGATCCATCCTGAGCGATACCTGGAACGGATAGGTCTCGATCGTGGTGTCGGTCCCCCCGATGATGCGAGCCTGTTGGAGGGGCACGGCCGGGGCCGGTCCGGTGAACGTGGGTGTCCAGCCCAGGGTCATCTCCAGCACCACCGTATGCGACATGGACTCGTCCAGGCCGGTGAAGGCATAGGCGCCTGTGGTGTCCGTCACGGCCGAGGGCTCTCCAGCGTCGCGCTCGGAGTCTCCGTCCCGATCCAGAAAGACGGTCCGACCGGCCGATCCCGGCTCTCCGCTGTCGCGGACGCCGTCGCCGTCCAGATCGTGCCAGACCGTCCCGCGCAACGTGGCGGCGCCGGTGCCGGGGGCCGTGTTCACGGTGATGCCTGTGCTCGCCGTGTCCGCCGCACCGCGGGCGTCCGTCACCACCAGACGCGCCGTGTACTGGCCGGGTGTGCCGTAGGTGTGGGTGGTCGTGGCCCCCGTGCCGGTACCTCCATCCCCGAACGTCCAGGCGTAGCCCGCCAACGTTCCGTCCGGATCCGCGGAGGCGGTCGCGTCGAAGCTCACCGGCAGCGGGGCGTCCCCGCTGGTGGGGGTGGCCGAAAAACGCGCCACCGGCGGTTGGTTGGCCGCGGGCGCCGGGGGGGCGGTGGACCCGCCGTCCCCGCAGGCGGCCACCAGGGCCAGGAGGAAGGGGATGGGGCTCCAGAGCTTCGTCATGCGTTCTGCTACCGCTCGCCCAACGAAAGGGTTACCCCTAGGAGGAGATTCGCGGGGCCAAGGTGCTCCGCCCCGGACCGGCCGGGCAAGCACCTGTGGCCCCATCCCTGGAGGTTCGACGATGAAGCGACGCACGCGCTGGCTGCCTCTCGTGATGCTGACGATCGCTTGCGGCGGCGGTGACCAACCCGCCCCAGCCGGGGACGCCATGGGGGATGACCCCGACATCGCGCCCACGGCCGCTGCCGCGGCGGCTCCGGCCGCCCTGTCGGTGCGGCTCGATCGGGCGGACGCCAACCGAGCCGACTATCACGTGAGCACCATCCCGGGAGGGTGGGAGATCCAGACCGGACCGCATGGCATCGCCTGGGATCCCTCGCAGGTCGTTTCCGGTGACTTCACGCTGTCCGCTACGCTCACCGAGGTCGGCGCGCCTCCAGGGCACCGCGAGGGCCTCGGCCTTTTCTTCGGTGGAAGTGACCTGGAGGGTCCCTCCCAGCGCTATAGCTACTTCCTGGTCCGCGCCGACGGTCGCTATCTGATCAAGCGGCGTCTCGGCGAGGAGACCCCCAACGTCACGGATGGGTGGATCGAGGAGTCCGCTGTCCACTCCGCGACCGGCGCGGGCGACGTGACGAACGCCCTGTCGGTGGTACGGGTCGGCGACCTCGTGCACTTCGCCGTGAATGGAACCCAGGTCGCGACGCTTCCGACGTCCGAGGTGGACGTGGACGGCATCGTCGGTGTGCGAGTTTCCCACAACCTGCAGGTGCGGGTCGAGGACTGGACGGTGTCGCGTTGAAGTCCAGCCGAGGTCCGCGACGGAGCCTGGCGCTCGTCGCCGGCGTTCTGCTGCTGGGGGGGTGCCAGACGCTGCGGGAGATCGCGGCCCTGGAGCGCGTCGACTTCAGCCTGGATCGGGCCGAGCACGTGCGACTGGCCGGTCTGGAGCTGGACCGTGTGCGCTCGATCGCCGACGTGAGCGGATTCGACATCGCCCGGGTGGGAGCCTCGATCGCGGCGGGGAGCCTTCCGTTGGAGCTGGACCTGGTGGTGGGCGCGCTGAACCCGGAGGAGAACCCAACCCAGGCGCGCCTGGTGCGCATGGAGTGGACGTTGTTGCTGGAGGATCGCGAGACCGTCAGCGGCGTCTTCGACCAGGCCACCGTGCTTCCCCCGGGGGTTCGCACCGCGGTGCCGATTCATGTCGGTCTCGACCTGGTGGACTTCTTCGAGGGCAGCGCCCGGGATCTGGTCGAATTGGCGCTGTCTCTGAGTGGTCAGGGCGGCGCACCCAAGAACGTGAAGCTGCGCGCGCTGCCCATCATCGACACGGCCTTGGGTCCCATCCGCTATCCGACGCCCATCACCATTCTGAGCGAGAACGTGGGCGGATAGCAACCGCGGCCGCGCCGGCCAGACGGCGTGGCTGACTCCCCTCGCCACGTCCGAGGTGCTCGTGGCGGCGGCTCGAGCGCCTAGATCTCGATCTCCAGACTGGAATGGCGCAGGAACGAATAGCGAAACCGGCCCGGATGCTCTCCCTGGTAGTCCCGTACCCGCTCACGCACGTTCTCCATGTGGGTCGCGCGGGCGGGGATGTGCAGAGCAGTGGGGCTGGAGCTGAACCAGAGCCGGAAGGGACGGTCCACCTCGGGATTGTCGCTGCGCTCGTGGTCCTTTCCCACGCGTGAGCGCAGGAACACGTCGATCACCGCCAGGTCGGGGTTGTGGTGGGCGCCGTCCCCGCAGAAGAGATAGTGGTCCGCGGTGATGCGCTTGGCGAAGACCTCGCTCACGTTGTGTTCAGAGCCGTGGTGCTGGACCTTGAGCACGTCCACATGAAGGCCCCCTCCCGGCTCGATCACTCCGGTGCGCTCGAGTCCCTTCAGCACGTCGCTGCCGTGGCCGTCGCCGGTGAGGAGCGCGGTCCGGCCCTCCTCCTCCACCAACAGGAGAATCGAGGCCAGATTGGGGACCGTGACCTTGCCGCGGTTTCCCAGCTCGGTGGCGGCGAGCCGTAGCTGAGCTCGCGCCGCGGCCAGGCCGGTTCCCGCCAGATCGCGCTCGTCCGCGTCGGCGGCCTCGCGGATCTCCCTCAGCACCTTGGCGTTGGCGTCCAGCCAGGCGTCCCATTCGCTGCGCAGCGCCGCCAGGTCCTCCTCGAACGGCCCCAGAATGCGCACGGAGGCGCTGCCCAGAGGGACGGGGTCCTGGTCGTCGCGCGCAAACAGGAGGCGCCCCTGGCTGGGCGGATTCAACGGGATGCCGAGCTGCGCGGCCCCGACGCGACGCGACAGTTGGATGGCCTGCTTCTGACTGAAGGCCAGATCCGTGCGCGAAGTGCCGAGCACTTGCTGGCCGGGATCGGGATGGTAGACGAGCAGCCGCGCCATGGCGGCGTACAGGTCGGCGATGGGTCCGGCGTTGTCTCCCACCTGTTCATGGAAGGCGTTGTGCCAGATCTCGCCGATGTCCGGGGGCTCGGGAGACTCAGGTTGTGGATGCGTGGCGTGTCCGTGGTCCAGGTGGTGCCGGTGGACCACCCAGGCCACGTGGTCGTCCATCATCCGCAGGATGCCGGAGATGTGATCTCCGTCGATGTGCGAGACGCAGACGACGTCGAGGTGTTCGCCCGCCCGACGCATCTGGCCGAGGAACGGCGCGGCATGAGCGCGGAACGAATGAGACATGCCGCCGTCCACCAGAAGGGTGCGACCGTCCCGGCTCGTCACCAACAGACAATCCCCCTCGGCCGCGTGGAACACCCGGATCTTCATGGCGTCACGTCCTCCCGCTCCTGGAGGGCGCGGGCCTCGCGCAAACAGGCGTCCGGGTTGAGCCGCCCGAAGCCCGCGTCGTTCTGCCAGCGGTAGTCGTGGCCCGGAAGCGGCGTCGCGGTGCGACGCATGATGCCGTGGATCTGGGCGGCGGTCAGGTCCGGGGCCACCGCCAGCATCAGGCCCGCCACGCCGCATACGAAGGGACTGGCCATGCTGGTGCCGGTCATGGCCACCCACTCCTGATCCGGCTCGAATCCACGTGCGGCCACGATGTCCGTTCCGGGGGCCGCGACATCGGGCTTGGCGCGCCCATCGCGCGTGGGTCCCTGGCTGGACGTCGGATTGATGCGGCTCGACGCCTCATCCAGGTTGGCCACGGACAGAACCCGTTGGCCGCAGGCCAGCGAGCTCACGGTGGAGTCGTCCACGTAGGAGCCCTCCGAGAAGAAGGAGGGGAAGCGCCATGCCTCTTTCTCGCCCACCGGCCCCAGGCGTCGCGGGTCATCCCGCTCGATCCAGGCGTGAAAGCTCCCGTCGTGGATCTCTTCTCCCTCGAGACGCACCATCCACTCGCCGGACGAGATCCCCACGACTCCGTCGGCCGACAGCAAGGGGCTCAGGTAGAGCGCGATGTAGTTCTCGCCGTTGGCGTGGTGATACACCTCGTTGTAGATGCTGACGTAGCTCCCGTCGGGTAGCTGGTGGTTCTCGATGTACTGCCCTGGCTGCACCGGCCCCAACCAGTCGCCGCCGGGCGGCCTGAGCGATACCGAGAGCCGGTCCTGCGCGGGGTGCCAGATCTCCATCTCGTTCTCCGACAGATCGGCGATACCGTTCCCCACCACCTGCCATCCCAGGTCCCGGGTGAGCCCCGCCGCCGGTATCCGGCCGCTCGCGTGCACACGCCCCATGACGAAGCCCACGTCGCCGTCGTAGAGCGCGCTCTCTTGACCGGCATTACCGGCCGCCACCGCGATCGCCCGCCCGCGCTGCGTGAGCGCGGAGTCGATCCAGCGGCTGATGGCGGAGCTGGCGTCGTGCGCGTGTCCGTTGGTCCCCAGGCTGATGTTGATGGAGATGGGTACCCGGCCCAACTCCAGTGAGAGCGCCAGCAGATACTCGATGGCCTCGGCGATGCGCGTGGAGTCGTAGAACGACCGGCGGCGATCCAGATCCTCGTCCGTGAGCGCCACCAGCACCCCGGCCAGCATGGCCTTGCGGCAGATGCCGCGGTTCCCGGCGGCAATGGACGCCACGTGGGTGCCGTGGGACGCCGCGATCATCTGCGACTGCCGCTCGATCTCCTGCGGCGGGACACCCAGCGAAGGCGAGGCGCGCAGCGCCTCGTTCAGGTCCTCCTTGCGGAACTCGGCGCCGTAGTCGAACCCCCGGCCGCCGTTGCGCGCGGCAGGGCTGGGTCTGGCGTTCCCCCCTTGGTCCCAGATCCGCACCCAACGTGTGTCCTCGCCGTCCAGGAAATCCGCATGCGCGAAGTCGAAGCCTTGAACGTCGATGATCCCGATCAGCACCCCCTCGCCCTCGTGGTGCTGGGCCGCGTCTCCGAAGCGCCGGACCGCCGGGTCCGGTGCGACCGGCGAGCCGGATGCGATGGCGGGAGTGGGCGCTTGCAGTGTCTCCCCCGGTTCCACGTACTGGACTTCCGCCGAACCCACCAACGACGCGAGGTCGTCGAGGCGTCGGGTCGCCGTCCGCAGGGTGCCGGTGCCGGCGCGGAAGTCACCGGAGGTCCGGCCGGACCACACCGCAGCATCGTCCGACAGGGTGACGAAGAGATTCACCTCGACGTCCGAGGGCACCTTCTTCAGCTTGTGCTTCTTGAGTGGGCGGGGAAGCGTCTCGGGCGCGGGCAGCGGGGTCGCGCACGCCCCCCGGAGCAGCGGCGGCACGGCACCCTCCGCCTCCCCCCGGACCCGCAAGCAGGCGGCGTGCTCCGCCCGGAGGGTGTTCACCTCCGAGCTGCCGTTGCGGATCATGCGAAGACGGGGGTGGATCTTGATCTCGGCGCTGCCGAGTCGCTTGGGGTCGGATCGCGAGGGCATGGGCACGTTCCGGTCGAAGTCGCTTCGCCTTTTGCACGATACCGCCTCGGTCCGCTGCGCGCATGCGCCGCGTGGCGCGGGCCCCGCGACCTACGGCCGCTGGCTTCTCGCACCGTGGACCTGCCCGCCGATCGGCGCGAGACTAGGGGCTGTCGCAGGCGCTTCCCTGGAAGCCGCCCCCCTGAGCCGCGCGCCTTGGGATCCCATGACACGCATTCCGGTCCTGGACGGACACAACGACACGCTCACCCAGATCCGCAACGCTCCGGCGGAGGCACGCCGCACGTTTCTCGTACGCAGCGAGCTGGGCCACGTCGATCTAGCGCGGGCGCAGGAGGGAGGCCTGGCGGGCGGCTTTTTCGCCATCTTCACGCCGTCGCCGGGGCGCGAGCGTGTGCGCAGGCCCCGCATGGACGCGGAGGGGCGCGCGGTGCCGGGCGCCTGGGTGGTGGAGCCAGCGCGTCGCGTGAGTCGACGCAGCGCGCTGACCTACACGCTGGCGGTGCTGTCCGATCTGTTCCGCCTGGAGCGGGATGCGGCGGGCAGCGTGGCGGTGGTGCGGTCCGTGTCGGAGCTGGAGCGCTGTCTGGAAAACGGCACCCTGGCCGTGATCGCCCACGTGGAAGGCGCCGAGGCGATCGATACCCGCATGGAGGCGCTGGACGTGCTGCACGCGGCCGGCCTCCGCTCTCTCGGCCCCGTGTGGAGCCGTCCCAACGCGTTCGGCACCGGAGTGCCCTTCGACTTCCCGGGCTCACCGGACATCGGACCTGGCCTCAGCGCGGCGGGCCGGCGCCTGATCAAGGCATGCGCACGGCTGGGCGTGCTGGTCGACCTGTCCCATCTCAACGAGCGTGGATTCTGGGACGTGTCACGCTTGCACGACGCGCCTTTGGTCGCCACCCATTCGGCCGTACACGCATTGTGCCCCTCCCCCCGCAACCTGACGGACGCTCAGCTCGACGCCATCGGAGCCAGCGGGGGGCTGGTGGGCATCAACTTCCACACAGGGTTTCTGCGCGCCGATGGCGATGCGGAGCAACCCACGTCGCTGCAGGAGATCGTGCGCCATGCCCGCTATGTGGCCGATCGCATCGGCCTCGAGCATGTGGCGCTGGGCTCGGACTTCGACGGAGCGGTGATGCCCGTGGACCTGCAGGACGTGACGGGCCTGCCCCGCCTCCTGCAGGCCTTCCGTGACGCGGGCTTCCACCAATCGGACCTCGAAGGCATCGCTCATCGCAACTGGGTGCGTGTACTGCGGCAGATCTGGGGCGACGCGTGACGCCGGACGAGGTCCTGCGCTCGGTGTTCGGCTACGAGACCTTCCGTCCCGGGCAACGCCAGATCATCGATGCGGTGGTCGAGGGTCACGACTGCATCGCGGTGATGCCCACCGGCGCGGGCAAGTCGCTGACGTTCCAGGTGCCTGCCAAGATTCTTCGGGGCACGGTGTTGGTGATCTCGCCTCTCATCTCCTTGATGAAGGACCAGGTCGACGCGCTCGAGTCCCTGGGCTTCCGCGCCACCGCCATCAACTCCACGCTGGACTTCGAAGAGCGCAATCGGCGGTTGGCCGCGCTCAAGTCGGGAGCATACGAGTTGGTGTACCTGGCGCCGGAGGCGCTGACGCGGTTCCTGCGACGCGAGATGAGGGGCTGGCCCCTCTCGTTGATCGTTGTGGACGAAGCGCACTGCATCTCTCAGTGGGGGCACGATTTCCGTCCCGCGTACCGGAGCCTGCAGGGCCTGAAGGAGGAACTGCAGGGGATTCCGGTGCTGGCGCTGACTGCAACGGCCACTCGCCCGGTGGCTCGCGACATCCTCCGGCAACTGGGCATGGTCAAGCCCAGGGGCTACAAGGGCTCGTTCTTCCGGCGCAACCTCCGCGTCTACGTGCGCCGCAAAGGAGAAGGCGACACGCGGGCGGAGATCCTGGGGCTCGTGCGCGCGCGGCAGGGCGAGCGGGGCATCGTGTATTGCCTATCGCGCAAGGCAGTGGAGCAGACGGCCGCATTCCTGGAGAAGAAGGGCGTGCGGGCGGTGCCCTACCACGCGGGTCTCTCAGACGAGGAGCGGACTCGCCATCAGGACGCCTTCGCCAGGGACGATGTAGACGTCGTCGTGGCGACCATCGCCTTCGGCATGGGCATCGACAAGTCGAACGTACGATTCGTCATCCATCGAGACATGCCCAAGGACGTGGAGTCCTGGTATCAGGAGATCGGCCGGGCGGGACGGGACGGGCTACCCAGCGACTGCTTCCTCTTCTACTCCTGGGCGGACGTGAAGCTGCACGAGCGCTTCCTGGACGGAATCGAAGATCCTGAGCAGTACCATGCCAAGCTGCAGGCCACCCGGGGACTGTATCGCTTGCTCGAGCAGGGCGGCTGCCGTCATCGGGCCATCCTCGCCTACTTCGCTGAGGAGCTGGACGGATGTGGCGATGCCTGTGACGTCTGCACCGGTGTGACGGTGGAGTCGCTCGCAGCGGAGGGAATGACCGCCTCGTCGAAGCGGTCCGGCGAGCGGCCCCGACGCGACGCGAGCGCGACCGGCACCGGAGACGACCGCGCCTTCGACCACCTGCGCGACGTCCGTAAGCGGGTCGCCGACCGACAGAACGTTCCGGCCTACATCGTATTCAACGACAAGACCCTGCGGGCCCTCGTGGAGCAGATGCCCCGCACGGCGGACGAGATGCTGGAGGTGCCCGGGGTGGGACCAGCCAAGTTGGAGCGCTACGGACAGGTGTTCCTGGATGCGTTGGAGGAGCTGCGCGCGGAGATGAGCCCATGAACGGTCCCGTCCGACGTCGAGGCCAGGGCGCCGCAGCCCTGCTGGTGGCACTGACCGCGTGTGCGGGTGGAGATGGCCCCGCCGATGAAGCGGCGATCGCGGCGGCGGACGCCGCCTACGCCGCGGCCTGGCTTGCCAACGACTCGGTGGCGGTCATGGCCACGCTCACGCCGGACGCGGTGATCGTCCCTTCCGGTCGCTCGGCTCTCGCGACGCCCGCCGCCATCCGTGGCTTCTGGTGGCCGGAAGGCGGCGCCGCAACCGCGGTGCGGCGGTTCGACCTTCGACAGGAAGAGGTCGGGGGCAGCGGGAACCTGGGGTTCGCGCGCGGCTCCTTCACGTTGGCCTTCGACTACGATGGCCAGTCCTATGAGAGCGGGGGCGAGTACGTTTCTCTGCTGCGCAAAGGCCCCGACGGCCGCTGGCGCATCTCCCATCGTTGGTGGAGCGACCGACCCCGCTGATCCGATCAGCCCGCGTCGCGGCGCAACGCCGTGATCGCAGCCAGGTGATGGTCGTCGTGCTCCGCGACGAAGAAGCAGAGGTCGGGAATCGACATGGGTTGTCGCAGGCGGGGGTGGAGCGCAGTACGCGTGAGGTCCGCGGGGTGTAGCGCTTCCAACTCGACCACCCACGTGAGGCGTGCGTCGCGGAAGTCGCCGAGCAGTGACGAAAGCGGTCGTCGGTTGTGGTTCGCATCCCAGGTGGCGCGGTTCTGGAGATCTGCCTCCCGCAGCACGTCGACGCCCGCGAGCAGCTCCCGGAAACGGGCGTGCCACAGGCGCTCCAGGTCCAGCAGGTGTCCGGCCTGCTCCTGGATCGACCAGGCGTCTCCCGGCCGTTGAACCAACGTCTTGGCCGAGAGCCCTCCCATCCGCTCGCCGAGGCGGCCAGGCGTGCCTCGCAGGCGTTCGATCAGCTCCGGAAGCACGTCCGGCGCGAGTCCCAGCGCGAAGCGGCGGTCGAACCACTGTCGGCGAGTCATCACACCCACCCTGCGCCGCGGGGAAGCTCGAGAGCCTCGGCACCGAGGAATCTCCGAAGCTCGTCCAACGCGTCGGCCACCCCGCGGGCGAAGCGCGTGTCCCTCTTGAAGCTCGGCTCCAGGTGCAGGGACCGGACCTCGAGCACGCCGCGGTCGCGATGCAGCTTGGGATCCAGTCGTCCCACCAGACGGCCGTCGTGGAGGATCGGGAGCGCGTAGTACCCGAACTCGCGCTTGGCCGCCGGCACGTAGATCTCGACCCGGTAGCGAAACCCCAGGAGCTCCTCCGCGCGCTTGCGCTGCCAGAGCAGGGAATCGAACGGAGTGAGCAGGGTGGTGCCCTCAGGTTCGGGCAGCTCGCTCAACGCATCCAGATGCTCGCTGAGCATGTACCACGGTGTGCGCTCGCTTCCCACCTTGACCGGCGTTACCCGGCCGGAGCGTAGCGCTCGCTCCAGGACCCGTTTTCGTTCGGCGGCGCTGGCGGCGTGCGCGGTCCAGTAGCCGACCAGATGGCGTTCCGGGGCGACGCCATTGCCGGAGAGGCCGATCAGGAGCCAGCTGTCCTCCGCATCGCGCGCGCGCGCGGCCTTCGCGTCCGGGTAGACGCGCTCGGCCAGATCGTAGACACAGCGAAAGTGTCGCCGGTCGTGCACCGCCAGCTTCCCTTCGTGCCAGAGCAGCTTCAGGGAGCGCCCATCTTCCTTGGTGAGCGGGTAGCTACCGCCCGGGCGCCCGTCCGCGAACTCATCGGGACCCAGCTCGAAGTCTCCCGCCTCCAGCGGGCCCTCCTCCCGGATGCGCTTCAGGACCCGTCGCCGGGAAGCCGTCGAGGTGGCGTAGGTCGACCACCACGAACGCCGCGTCCATGATTCCGGCGGGAAGTCCCGCATGCGCCGGAGACCCAGGGGCAGGTGGGAGATGGGGAGGAGGGACGCCTCGTGACCCCAGTACTCGTAGGCGCGTCGCTCGCGGTAGATCCAACGGTCCAGCTTGGAGCGGGCGAAGGCGCCGAAGCGACTCCAGAGCGTCAGGTAGTGGGCTCGTTCCACCACGTTGATCGAGTCCAGTTGGAGTGCGCCCGTTCTCTCCAGGTGGTCTGTGAAGCTGCCTGCGGTGAGGGGCAGCTCGCCCCGGGGGCGCGCCAGCCCCTGGCGGGCCAGCCAGAAGCGCACGGCTTCGGTCTCGGTAAGGTGCACCATGAAAGGAACATAGCACGGCCCTTGCCGGGAGGCGGACCGGCCACGGCCGGGCTGGGTCGAGGGAATCCCGATGATGGCTTGCCTCCCGGTTTCACGCCTTCGATGGTGAAGCCCGCGCGCATCTCCAGGAGAGCACCATGACCGACCGATGGCAGGAGGTCGAAGCGCTGTTCCACAGCGCTTTGGAGCAACGCCCTCAAGAGCGGCGTCGTTGGCTCGAGGAGGCGTGCCCGGACGTCGAGGTGCGGAGCGAGGTGGAGGCGCTGCTCGCGTCCGAGGAAGCGGCCGGCGGGGGGACGTTCATCGACGGTGCCGTCCGCGTTGCCGCTGGGGCCCTGGAACAGGAAGAGGGCTCCTCCCGGGCCGGACAGCGGTTCGGCGCCTGGCGCCTGATCGAGGAGATCGGGCGCGGTGGGATGGGTACGGTCTGGTTGGCGGAGCGGGCCGACGACGCCTACAGCGCACGGGCGGCCCTCAAGTTCGTGCGGGGGGCGGTGCTCACGCCGGAGTTGGAGCGTCGCTTCCGGGCCGAGCGTCAGATCCTCGCCGACCTGCAGCATCCCAACATCGCGCGTCTGCTCGACGGCGGCGTGGGTCCCGACGGAGTGCCGTTCCTGGCCATGGAGTACGTCGAGGGTGCTCCCTTCGACGAATACATCGCCGCCAAGGGGGCCAGCCTCGAGGAGCGGCTGCGATTGTTCCTCACCGTCTGCGATGCCGTGCAGCACGCGCATGCGGCACTGGTCGTGCACCGAGATCTGAAGCCGTCCAACATCCTGGTGGACGGGAGTGGGACGCCCAAGCTGGTGGATTTCGGCATCGCCAAGCTCCTGGGGGAAGCGGGCGACGACGAGGTGACCCACGCCGTACCGCTGACCCCCGCCTACGCCAGTCCGGAGCAGGTTCGGGGCGAGCGTGTCACCGTGGCCAGCGACGTGTTTTCCCTCGGCGTGGTGCTGTACGAGCTACTCTCTGGAGTGCAGCCCTTCCGCAGTCGCGGCGACACCGCGCGCGACGTCCAAAGTCGCATTCTGGACCAGGAGCCGGCTCCTCCCAGTACGGCGGCCGCGCGCACCGGCGAGGTCGGCACGTTCGTGCCTCCCCAACGGTTGAGCGGCGACTTGGACCGCATCGTGATGATGACCCTCCGCAAAGAGCCGGAGCGGCGCTACGCGACCGTCGGGCACCTGGCCGACGACATCCGTCGTCATCTGGAGGGGCGGCCGATCGCGGCCCGCCCGGCCACGGTGGGGTATCGGCTGCACAAGTTCGTCTCGCGTAACCGCGCGGCCGTGGTCGCCAGCGTGGCGGCCCTGCTGTTCGTCACCGGGTTGATCGCATTCTACACGCTGCGGCTGGCCCGCGAGCGCGACGTGGCCCAGCAGGAGCGCGCCACCGCCGAACAGACGGTCGCGTTCCTGGCGCGCATGTTCGACCAGGCGGGACCCGGCAACGCGTTGGGCGACAGCGTCACGGTGCGGGCGGCGCTCGACCGCGGGCGCGTGCGCCTGGGCAACGAGCTGGAGGAGCAACCGCTGGTTCGGGCGCGGCTGCTCAACGCCATCGGTCGGACCTACCTCAGCCTGGGGGCGTTCGCCACAGCGGACTCGTTGCTGATGGAGGCGCTGGACCTGCAGGAGCCGAAGGACGGGGTGACGGCGAGCGCGGCGACCGCCGATGTCCTGGACAACCTCGCGCTGCTCGAGGCGCGACGCGACGGCTACGATGCGGGCATCGCCTATGGGGAGCGCGCGGTCGCGATCCGGGAGCAAGCGGGGGACCCACTCCTGCTCGCGAAGTCCCTCGTGAATCTGGCCTACCTGTTGAGCAGCACCTCCGCCGACAGTGCCGTGGCGTTGCTGGACCGGGCGCTGGCGCTGCAGGAACCCACGTTGGGCCTCGAATCCACGGAGTTGGCGGATACCCGCTATGCTCAGGCGGTGGCGCTTCTGAGGGGCGGACGCTACCCCGAGGGCATTGCGGCCATGCGTCGGGTCCAGGCTGTGCGCGAAGCGCGATTGCCGCCGAACCACCCCGACCGCAGCTCGGTCCTGAACGCCCTGGCGATCGCCTACGGTCAGAGTGGGGAGCCGGACTCGGCCCTGGTGCTCTTCGAGCAGGCGTTGCAGGGACAGTTGGCGGTGTTCGGTCCCGAGCACCCGGAAGTGGCCTTGGGACTGGCGAATCTGGCCACGGCCATCCAGAGCAAGCTGGGAGTGGACACCGCCGTAGCGCTGCTGAACCGGGCGCTGGAGATCCGGACCGGCGTGTTCGGGGAGTGGTCGGCCGACGTTGGCAATACGCTGATGACGATCGGTAACGCCTACAACACCAGCGGAGAAACGGAACGCGCCATCCCGTACTACGAGCAGGCTATCGCCATCTACGACTCGGTTCTGCCGCCCGGGCACCGTGCGATGGCGTTCCCCCTGTACAACCTCGGAGTCACGCTGAATGATCTCGACCGTTTCGCGGAGGCCCGGCCCTACCTGGAGCGGGCAGTGGAGATCGCCGAGCGTGTGTTGGGTCCCGATCACCCGAGCACCGCGATCGACCTGCAGGCGCTCGGCGTGGCCGTGCGCGCGCTCGGGGACACCACCGAAGCGGTTCGTCTCTTCGAGGACTCCATCGAGCGCTTCGGGCGCGGGGCCCCCGAGCATCCCTGGGTGGCCTATCCCGTGGAGAGCCTGATCGCGACACGGAGGCGGCGGGGCGAGTTCGAAGACGTGGAGCGCCTATCCCGGAGCCACTGGAGCGCCATCGAGCGAATCTACGCCTCCGACCCCGGTGGTCTCGCGAATGCCCTGGAGACGCGCGCGGAGGCGGTGCGCGCGTTGGGCCGTAGCGTGGAAGCCGATTCGCTGCAGGCGCGGGCGCGCGCACTGCGGACAGGGAGCTGATGCGGACGGATCAGCGAGGCGTCAGCGACGTCCTGCCCTGCGCGTCTTGCAGGAACGCCTCGACAACGGCCCAGGTGGCCGCAACATCTCCGTGGGCACGGTCCGCCACCAGCATCGACGATCCGTGGGCGCCCGGGTCCGCCACGAATGTGCGGTGGCCCATCGCCTCCAACCGGTCAAGTTGCTCGCGCACCGAGGGAATCTCGGCCTCCGATCGGGGGCGCAGCGCCAGCAGCGGCAGGTCCAGGTTCTCGGCCCAGGGTTCGGGTCGGCATCCCTCCATGGGCTCCCCGGTGGCCGGCGAGAAAGCCAATACCGCAGCGACGTCGTCGGTGCGGCGGGCGGCCAGCTGAATCACCAGCGCCGCGCTGTAGCTACTTCCCCAGAGAATCGCGCGCCGCTCGGGCTCGACACGGCGGGCGTGCTCCAATGCGACCTCGAGGTCGGGGAGTGCCTCGCAGTAGCCGGGCTCTTCGGCGTACGCTGCCGCGGTGCGGTTGCGCCCTCCGAACAACTCTCCACCGGAGCGTTGATCCACCACCAAGAGGTTGTACCCAAGGGCTCGCAGCCGGGGCAACAGGGGGGCATACTCCGCTGGCCCGCTCGCTCCCCCTTGATGGAACAGGAGGATGAACGGGCGGCCCCGCGTGGCCTCGCTGCGCAGCTCCCAGACGTGGACCGGGGCCCCGGAGCCGGGCGCGAGGATGCGCTCCACAGCGACTTCCTGTGCCAGCAGCGACGACGCGGGGGCCGTCACGGCCAGGAGTAGGCTGCCGAGAAGAAACGAGCTGCGGCGCATGGGCGAGTCCTGTGAGGTGTGCTGTCCCATACGTCGGACAAGCCGCTCGGCTACCGGGTCGCGGGGATGCGCTGGGTCACCTCGCCTTGCTCGTCCAGGAACTCGATGCGTGCCTGGCCGTCCTCGCCCACCGCGAGACGCAGCCGGGGGCGGCCCTGCGGATCTTCCAGAGTGAGAAGCGCCGTTCGGTCGGCGCTCCCCAGAAACACACGGTGGGCACCGAGCTCACCGGAGGCGGCTCTGGCCTGCAGGGCGGCCTGAGCCTGAGACCGCTCCGCTTCGCTGCCCAGGCGGGCCTGCTGGAGCAGGTCCACGAGATCCATGAGGGGAACCTCGGTCGAGCGATCCCACACGTTGAGACCCGCGCGCCGGGAGGTCCCGTCATCGACGTACTGCATGGCCACAACCTGATCCTGCCGGAACTGATCGAACGAGAAATGTCCGCCCGCGGCGTAGCCGTCGCTCGTCTCGCTCCCGTGGAACGTGAGACCCCCCACCTCGTCCCCACGCTCGTTGAAGAAGATCATTCCTGCCGCACTGGTGCGCCCGGCGGAGAGCTCGCGCGGAAGCTCGCGACCATCCATGCGCGGCCCGGGGAGGTTGCCGAACCCGGCCAGCACCAGTGCCGGCAACCCGTCTGGGTTGAGCACATTGAGGCGCTCCACGTCGAGCGTCTCGAAGCGCCCCGCCTCGCTCCTGCGAAAGCCCGTGGTGGCGAACAGCACCAGCACCACCGTGCTCAGGAGAGCGTAGGCCTTGAGCCAACGCACATCACGCTCGATCGAGGAGGACATCGTGCATCTCCCGTCCGAAGGAAGCGGGTGCTGCCTGCACCCGCGGCTATTCGTAGAGGTCGTCCAGGGCCGTGGAGGCCAACTCGACCAGGAACGCGGCGATGCGCGTGCAGGCCGCGGCCAGGAACGCGCGCCCGCTGTCGGCGGTCGCGGCGTGGGGGTCCCCGACTCCGGTGTCGTCCGTCACGGCGCGCCAATCCCGGGGCGCCCAGGCCCACCCTTCGTTGAAGCCGGTGACCTTGAAACGGCGCGACGCACCCGTGCCCCAGCGCCCCTTGGGCAACACCAGGTCGGGGCGGAGGGCCAGCATCACGGAGGTCTCCAGCTCGCCCGCGTGGTCTCCGGGCTCATCGAAGAATCCACGGGCGTCGACGGCTCGCCACCAATCGAAGGTGCAGAGAAACACGTCGGAGTCGAGCTGCGCCTCGCGGATGAGGGGCTTGAAATCGTTCCCTCCGTGGCCGTTGCAGATCGCCAACCGGGGAATCTCCGCTGCTTCCAGGCTGCGCAGCACGTCGAACAGGAGTTGCAGCTGCGTCGAGGGAGAGACGTGCAGGGTCGGCCCCAGGCCGAGCTGCGTCGAGTTCACGCCGAACGGCACCGCGGGGAGCACCACCACGCGCGCTCCTCCGTCCCAGGCCAAGCGCGCCGCCTCGGCGGCGACGCCTTCCGCTTCCATGGTGTCCGTCCCGAAGGGCAGGTGCAGGTTGTGCGGCTCCGTGGCTCCCCAGGGCAGCACGGCGAGGTCGTAGCGCGTCTCCCGTACCAGCTCCCAGGTGCTCTCGCTCAGGAGCCAGGGGCGCTGCAGGGCGCTCACCGCGCCCCCTCCGGTCGCGGGGGGTCGCTGACTCACTCGGGTTGCCTCGCCGGGCCGCGCTCCGTCACCAACTCGTAGTGTTGGGAGCGGGCATCGAAGCGCGCCAGTACGGCCCGCGCGGACACCGGAACGTACGCAGTCTCGTGGTCCTCGCCCGCGAATCGCTTGACCGCGTCCCACGAGTCGAACGCCATCTCGGTGATGAACTCGATCTCGCCCTCCGAGGGGCGTCGCAACAGTCGGATTCCCCGGTATCCGTCCACGCCCTTGGCCTCGATGCCAGGGAAGATCTCTTCCAGCAGGAGTCGCTGGTAGCGATCCGCGTTGGCCGGCGTGGTCCAGCCGTGCCAGATGCGCACGATCATGCGGTTGCTCCGGTATGCAGAAGGGGCGACCATGCAAGCCTATCTCCAGCCCCGGGGGCGAGCAACGCATGGCGGCACTCGAGCGGGTCGATCACCTGGTGGTGGCAGCGCCGGACCTCGAGCAGGGCGTGGCCTGGGTGGAAGCGCGCCTCGGTGCGCGCTTGCTGCCGGGGGGGCGCCATCCGGCCTGGGGAACCCGCAACGCGGTCCTGCCCATCGGCCCCTCGACCTATCTCGAGGTGATCGCACCCGATCCGGAGCGCTCGGACCCCGACCTGCCCTCGCTCTTCGGCATCGACCGTCTGCGGGAACCCGGCCTGGTGGCGTGGGCTGCCCAAGGCAGCGACATCGAGCAGACCGTGTCACACCTGCGCGAGCGGGGCGTACGGCTGGGGGAGCCACGTGCGGGGGGGCGGGTGCGTCCCGATGGGTCGCGTCTGTCCTGGGTGCTCACCGATCCCGCCGCCCTGGATCCGGACGCGCTGCTGCCCTTCCTCATCGACTGGGGAGAAAGCGAGCACCCCGCGGCATTCTGGGATGGCCAGGTACGACTCATGTTGCTGTGTGCCGAGCACCCTGATCCTCCGTCGCTGCTGAGCAAGCTCGCTGCGCTGGGATTGGACATGCCGGTGTCGCGGGCACCTTACGCCAGCCTCGTGGCCCGACTACGCTGCCCGGCCGGCGAGATCGAGCTGCGCAGGCCCGCAGACACAGGAGAGTGACGGGTGGGAGACTACGAGACGGCCGCGGACTTCTACGACCTGCTCTATGCAGGGGAGAAGGACTACGCTGCTGAGGCCGCGTGGCTGGCGGAGTGCATCCGTGAACGCCAGCCGGCGGCCCGTTCTCTCCTCGACGTCGCCTGCGGCACCGGCGAGCACGCGAAGCACCTGGCCGCAATGGGGTTCCGGGTGGACGGCGTGGATCTGGAACCGGCCTTCGTGGCTCGGGCCGCCGCGAAGCTCCCGGCCGGGCGCTTCCAGGTCGCCGACATGGAGCATCTCGATCTGGACGAACGCTACGACGTCGTAACCTGCCTCTTCTCATCGATCGGATATGCGTGCACCGTGGAGCGGCTCAACCGCACGGTGGCGGCGTTGGCTCGGCACCTGGCCCCTGCCGGGGTGCTCATCGTCGACCCCTGGTTCGAGCCAGGCCAGCTCACGCATGGGTTCGTGATGACCGTACTGGGTGCGGACGAACAGGCCAAAGTGTGCAGGATGAGCCGCACCGTGGTCGACGGGCGACTCTCCGTGCTGGAGTTCGAATACCTGATCGGACGAGCCGGTGGGATCGAACGCGCCAGCGAACGGCATACGCTGGGGCTGTTCACCGAGGCGGAGATGGGTTCGGCGTTCGCAGCTGCCGGGCTGCGGGTGGAGCGTCTGCCCGAAGCGCTGCGCACGCGGGGCATCTATGTGGGGCGTCCCGCCGACTGAAGGTCCGCGAGCGGGGCCGCCGACCGGAGAGGCCCCCGGGGCGGCGCGCGGAGTTCTCCCGACAGCCGGTGGGCGCGGGTCCGCTCAGGTTGCGAGGGAGCGATCGGGGGACGGGTGAACATGCGCTCGGGCACGCTGAGGATTCTGGGCGGGATCGGAGCCCTCGCGGGGGCGGTCGCCGCCACGCTGGTGGGCGGCGCCTTGGTGTGGGAACGGCGGACCCATGCCCGCGTCGCGGCGCTGCTCGCCCGCATCGAGGATCCCGGTCTCTCCGACATCGATCCGGTCACCGTGCCGGAGCCGGTGGCCCGCTATCTCGAGCACGCGCTCTCTCCGGGCGCCGGCACGATCACCTGGGCCCGCCTCTCCCAGCGGGGCCAGTTCCGGGCCTCGGTCGAGCCCGAGCGCTGGGCGCCGTTCAGCGCGGTGCAGGTGTTCCGCGCCGAGCCACCCGGGTTCGTCTGGGATGCGGCGATCCGGATGACGCCGGTCGTCCCGGTCCGTGTGCGGGACGCCTACGGAGAAGGACACGCCGAGATGCGCGCGAAGCTCGGTGGGCTGTTCACCGTGGTCGACGCGGCGGACGAACCCGCGCTCCTGCGCAGCGCGCTCATCCGTTTCCTCGCCGAGTCGGTGTGGATTCCCACGCGCCTACGTCCGGGCCCGCATCTGCAGTGGCGCGCCGAGGCTGCCGACACCGCTGTGGCGACGCTCACGGATGGCGACGTCTCGGTGTCGCTCCGCTTCCGCTTCGATGCGCAGGGGGACGTGGTCGAGATCTTCTCCGCCGATCGTCCCCGTGAGGTGGACGGCGGCTACGTGGAGCAGCCCTGGATCGTGCGCTTGAGCGAGCACGAGTGGGTGGACGGGTTCAGGATTCCCCGACGTGGTGAGGTGGCCTGGCTTCCGCCCACCGGCGAGGAACCGTATTGGCGTGGGCGCGTCGAGTCCCTGCACTTCGAGACCGTGCCCAGCTGGCGGCCACATGCCACTCTGGAGTCAACTCCGTGAGAATCGCACTGGCGTTGTTGCTGATCGTGCACGGCGTCGCGCATGGCGTCGGATTCGCGGTCCCCTGGGGGCTGCTTCCGTCCGACGAGCCCGTCGACACCACGTTGCTGGGCGGACGGCTCGACCTGGGTGAGGCCGGGTCGCGCGCCTACGGTGTGCTATGGTTGGCGGTCGGGGTTCTGTTCGCCGCGGTGGGGCTCCAGGCCCTGTTCGGCAGGGGGGCCTGGCCGACCTGGTCGGTGGGCCTGGCGCTGCTCTCCGGCGTGATGTGCCTGCTCTCGCTACCCGTCACGCTGGTCGGGCTGTTGGCCAACGCCGCCGTGTTGGTGGCGGTGTGGGTCTGGAAGAACAACGGCTACTGACGTCGTCCTGCAACGCCCCGACCTCCCTCAGAGCGGTCGCGGAAGGGACTACGCTCCGTCGCCTCCTTCCGTGCCGGACAGGTCCGTGCGCGGCCCTTCGGGATGCGAATAGACAACCTCTCCATTGAAGACGGTGAGATGGCACGTCATGTCCTTCAAGTCGGCCGTGGGCACGGCGAGGGGATCCCGGTCCCATACGGCCAGGTCCGCGTACTTGCCCACTTCGATCGAGCCGATGACATCCTCCATGAACATCTGGCGTGCGGCCCAGATCGTGAACGAGCGCAGGGCAGTGAGCACGTCGACCGACTCGGAGGTCCCATAGGGGTGCGCCCCGTAGACGCCCAGGAGCGGCTCGCGCGCCACGGACGCCCAGATGCCGTAGCGTGCGGGGAAAGGCGTGACCGAGTAGTCGGACCCGCCGGCCCAGCGGATCCCGCGCTGCAGGTAGGTGCGAAACGGATTCAGGCGTAGGGACCTCTCTGGCCCGAAGTTGCCTGCGTAGGTATCCCCGATCCACCACATGAAGCTCGCCGAGGGTTCAGGGTAGGCAGCATCGAAGCGGGACTGCAGGTCGGCCATCACGTCCAAGGCGTGATCGGTGGGGATGTTGGCGTGGATGATCCCGTGGCGCAGCCCGGCGATCGGGTTCGCGTCAAGGGCTTGCTGGTAGCTGTCCACCGTCCAGTCGATGCCGCGGTCTCCGATGGAATGGACACTCACATGGAGTCCGGCATCGTGGAACAGGCGAATCTGCCTGCGGATCAGCTCGGGATCGCGGGTGGGATACCCGCGATTGCCACGGTCCACCTCCGTGCTCTCGCGATTCCAATCGTCGTATAGCCACGCAGTGCGCGCGCCGCCACTCCCGTCGATGTAGAGCTTGACGCCGCCGGAGATCAGGTGGTCGTCCGGCCGTGATTCGTAGGGGCGGGTGCTCGGTCCGATGCGTTCGATCAGGGCTCGGGTTTCCTCGATCGTCCCGGGCGCTCGCCAGAGCCCGAATACGCGCACCGTCAGGTTTCCCTCCTCCAGTACCTGCCGATAGGCTGCCCAGGCGTCCTCCGAGACACCGGGGTCCTTGAGCCCGGTCATACCCTCGGCATTGAACGCATCCGCCAGGGCGGCCATGCCCTGGCGCACCTGGGCGGCGTCGAATTCGGGAATGAGGCGGCGCACCAACCCCTGGGCCGACTCCTTGAGCACCCCCGTGGGTCGTCCGCTCACGTCCCGATCGATGGTTCCGCCGGGTGGGTCCGGCGAGCCGGCCGTGACGCCAGCCAACTCCAGCGCCCGGTGGTTGGCCGTGCCGTAGTGTCCCATCGTCTGGGTGATCCACACGGGGTGATCGGGCGCGGCGCGGTCGAGATCGGCCGCGGTGGGAAGGCGCAGCTCCTTGAGCTTGCCCTCGTCCCAGCCGCGCCCCTGGATCCAGGTGCCGGACGGTAGCCGCTCGGCCTGCGCCGCCACCGCGGCCACGATGTCCTCGACGCTTCCCACTGTGGGATAGCTCAGGTCGAGGACGAACATCCGGTCCACCGCGCCCCCGTTGAAGTGGGCATGCGCGTCGAGGAGTCCGGGAGTGACTGCCCGGCCGTCGAGCTCGACACGAACCGTCTGGGGTCCGGCCAGGGCGGCGACCTCGTCGTTCGTGCCCACCGCTACGATGCGCTCTCCGCGCACCGCGACCGCCTCGACGATGCGGTCGCTCGCGTCCACCGTGATGACCCGGCCTCCGAGGAGGATGAGGTCGGCGGGTGGGTCCCTGTCCTGCGAGCACGCCTGTGCCGCGAGGAGGGCGAGTGCCAACAGGGCCGGTCCACAGCGCAGGGTCCCTGACACGGAGCCCTCCTCAGTAGCGCGCGAAGATCTCTCTCAATCCCTGCGCGTCGTGGGTGTGCATGAGGGCGAGCATCAGGAGGATGCGCGCCTTCCAAGGGGAGAGATCCGGCGCGAGCAGGGCACCCAGCGGCGCAGCCGGATCACCGACGATGCGGCCTCCAGGTACGCGCGAGGCCAACACCACCGGGATGCCGGCCGCGACTGCGGCACGCACGCCTTCCCTCGCCCCGGGGCTGGTCCGGCCGCCCGCGAAGGTGGACAGGACGATCCCATCGGGGCGGCGCGCGATCAGGTCCTCCAGGTCGCGGCGTTCGAAGCCCGTATAGTCGTGCGCCACCAATACGCTGGGGAGTGCCGCGCTGGCGCGCACGTCGAACGCACTCTCCACGGTGTGTGGCTTCAGCGAGGCACGCAGGAAGACCACCGTGTCCGGATCGACGTAGCCGAGGTGGCCGAGCTCCGGGGACGCGAAGGTGTCGACCCGGCGGTTGTCCGTCTTCCAGACATCACGGGCGGCCGAGATGTCCTCGTTCAAGACCACCAGCACGCCCTGCCCTCGCGCGGAAGGCGAGGCAGCGACCCGGACGGCGTTCAACAGGTTGGCCGGGCCATCCGCCGAGATCTCCGTGGCGGAACGCATGGAGCCTGTCACCACCACCGGCCTCGCGTCCCGCACCGTGAGGTTCAGGAAGAACGCGGTCTCGTCCATGGTGTCGGTGCCGTGCGTGACCACGATGCCCGCGAGCTCCGCGTCCGCAGCGAAGAGCGCGTTCACCCGTTGGGACAACGCCAGCCAGTGGGCGGGCGTCATCTGCGAAGAGCCCACCCGGCTGAACTCCTCGACGCTCACGCGCGCGTGCTGCAGCAGCTCCGGCACGGCGCTCACCAGACTGTCGCCGCTCGCCATGGGGGCGTCTGAGCGACTGGCGATGGTGCCACCGGTGGTCAGGATCACCACACGGGGCAGGGGCGCCTGGGCGGTGAGCGGCGTGGCGGCCGTGGCGAGAACAACGAGCAGCAGCGCGATCACTGGGTGCCTCGGGTCAGGTGGTGCTCACGAACGTGCTCCACGCCCAATTCGTCGGTCCAGAGTCCGAGCACATAGTCATCGCCGATCTCGAAGACCCTGAATCCCTCAGGGAGCCGAATCGTGGCGCGAACGGCCCCGTCCGGGTCGTAGATCGTCCAGGAAGGCGCGGGAGGGAGCCGGGCCCAGGTTGGCTCCGAGACCCAGACGCTGCCCTGCGGGTCGATCAGGAGAGATCCGTAGGCGGGGCCCGTCCTGGGGTGGGGCGGCTCGGAGAGGAATTGGGCCAACTCAGCGCGTCGCGCTGGATCGGGATCGGGGTAGGTAGAAGCCGCGCTGGCAGCCCAATCCTGGACCTGGGCCTCCGTCACGGTCAGGTCCACCGCCGGACCACGAATGAGGCGCAATCGCCTGCCGTCAGTGCTCCACGTCTCGATCTCGTAGGTCTCCTGCGTCCCCAAGTAGACGCGATCGTCGTGAACTCCGAATACGAGCGAGCGGGCGAGGGGCGCTGCGCTCATCAGCGGGCGGCCCTCGCGGGTCCAGACGGCCTCCTCATAGCCAGGGAACGTGCCCAGTGGCGCACCGACACCGTCCTCAGGGCCGTACCTCAGGATCGTGGACGAGGAGCGCACCGCCGACCCGAATGGTGCGCGTCCATCCTGCGTCAACGAGTAGGGCGGCTCGTCCATCCACTCGATCCAGAGGGAACCGTCGCCGGCCCGCTGGAGCGGGGCAAAGGGGACGACGCGCCCACCGCCGAGTGTGCGGGTGTCCAAGAGCTTCCCTGTCGTTGACCAGACGCTGATCCGCCGCAGCCCTGAGTCCAACGCCATGATCGTGTCGTTCACGACCAGGAGGTCGGCGAGCCGGGTGAACTCGCCTGGACCCTCGCCTTTGCGACCCAAGCGATGGATCAGCCCGCCCTCGCGATCGAAGCCACGGATCTGGGTCGCTCCTGCATCAGCGATCCAGATGCTGCCCTCACTCGTTCGACGTGCGCGTACGACACGAACGAACAGTTGGTCCTCGTCTTCAGGATCGCCACCGATGTCGATCGCAGGTATCGTGTCGACAACCCACACCGGAGCGGCGTCCAGCGCGGCCTGCGAATTCTCGACGATGGAGATTCCCGCGCTGTCCCGTCCGAGTACCGGCGGTATTTCTGAGCCTCGGTCGCATCCCCAGGCCGCGATGAGGACCACAGTGACGGGCACGGAGAGTCCCCCGGCGCCGCGCGACGGCCGTTGTGGCGCCCCCGGAGGCCTTCCGACTCGGTACCCAGACACTGCCTACGGCGCCCGATAGACCACGCGCCCACCGATGATCGTATAGACCACGCGCGTGCTCGGAATCTCGTCCTCGGGGACCTCGAGAATGTCCTTGGACAGCACCACCACGTCGCCGAGCTTGCCGGGCGCGAGCGAGCCCTTCACGTCCTCCTCGAAGGCCCCATAGGCGGGCCACACGGTGTAGCTCTTGAGCGCTTCCAGGCGGCTCATGCGCTGCTCTGGATAGAACACCGAGCCGTCCTTGGTGCGGCGGGAGACGGTGGCGTAGTAGTTGGCGATGGGGTCGACGTCCTCGACCGGCGCGTCGGTTCCGTTCATGACCACCGCGCCGCTCTTCAGAAGGCTCTGCCACACGTAGGCGCCGTCCTGGGCCCGCTGCTCACCCAGGCGGATCGGTACGAAGGGCGCATCCGAGGTGGCGTGGATGCCCTGCATCGACGCGATCACACCGAGCTCGGCGAAGCGCGGGATGTCGGCGGGATCCAGATGCTGCGCGTGCTCGATGCGCCAGCGCCAGTCCGAGCGCTCGGGGTGCGCGGCGAAGGTCTGCTCGAAGATGTCCAACACCTCGCGATTGCCGCGGTCACCGATGGCGTGGATGCAGAGCTGGTAGTCGTTGGCCGCGGCCAGCCGCGCGGTCTCCTCCAGGTCGGCGATCGGCACCGTGTTGAGGCCCGAGCTCGACGGCAGGTCCGTGTAGGGTGCCAGCAACCAGGCGCCGTGTGAGCCCAGGGCGCCGTCGATGTAGCGCTTGATGGCGCGCACGGTCAGGTGGTCGTTGCCGTAGCCCACGGTGCGGTAGCGCGGCAGCGCCTCGGCCAGCTCTTCGTTGGAGCCGGCCAGCATCACCCAGAGCCGCACGTCCAGTTCGCCTGCGTCGATCATCGACTTGTACAGGTCCACGGTGCTGGGAGAGGCGCCCGCGTCCTGGAACGAGGTGATCCCCTTGGAGACGAGCTCCTGGTTGGCGAGGGCGGCCGGCCTCCGCGGATCGACCGGCGTGGCGGCTGCATAGACTGGCGCGAGCAGATCCTCGGCGGTCTCCTTGAAGAGGCCGGTGGGCTCCCCGCCTGCGTCCTTCAGCACCTCTCCGCCCATCGGGTCGGGCGTGGAGCGCGTAACGTCCGCCAGTTCCATGGCCTTGGCGTTGGCGAAGGCGGCGTGTCCGCTCGCGTGCACCAGGATCACCGGGTTGTCGGGGGAAATGGCGCTGAGGGTGTGATGCGTAGGGATCCCCTCCACGCTTCCGGTCGGCGTATGCGTCCACTTCTCCTGATGCCAACCCCGCCCCCGGATCAACTCTCCCGGTTGGGCCGCCGCCACCGCTTCCTCCACTCTGGAGACGATCTCCTCCCAGCTCTCCGTGTCCATGAGGTTGAGCTGGATCTGGGCGTCCCCGACCCCCATGTAGTGAGCGTGTCCTTCGATGAAGCCGGGAATGGCGAGGCGACCCTCGAGATCGATCACCTCGGTGGAGGATCCCCGCCGCGCTGCGATCTCGGCCACCGATCCGACCGCCAGCACCCGCCCGTCCTTGATGGCGATGGCCTGTCCTTCGGGTCGGGCCTCGTCCACCGTCACCACACGTCCGTTCGTAAGGATCAGGTCGGCGGCCTCAGCGGCGGGCGCGCCGTCGCCTCCACAGGCCGCGAGGGCCAGCAGGGGCAGGAGGGGGAGCATGCGAATAGTCCGGTCGAGCATGGAAGCCGTCTCCGTCATCGTGGTCGCGGGGCCAGGTCGAGGCGTGCGGGAGCCGCTCCTCCCCCCGCGCGATCCGAAAGGGGATTCCGTAGATTCTAGGCTCGCGGGCCCCGGTCCCGCGAGCACCGCCCGCCCGGAGGACTGCATGACCGCCCGATGGACCCAACCCTTCTCCGCACTGCGCCCGTTCGCGCCAGCGCTGCTTTCGGTTGCAGTCGCGTGGGGCTGTTCCGGGCAAGCGGACGAGGCACCGGGTGCCGGCGTGCTGGCCACGGAGCCCCGGATCACGGTGGCGGACGTCGGTCTGGCAACCCCCGAGTCCGTCCTTCACGACCCGGCGGCGGATGTCTACCTGGTCTCCAACATCAACGGCGACCCGTTCGCCAAGGACGACAACGGGTTCATCAGCCGGCTCGCGCCCGATGGGGCGGTGTTGGAGCTGAAGTGGATCGACGGCGCGGATGACGACGTGAGCCTGAACGCGCCCAAAGGGATGGCCATCGCGGGCAGCTCGTTGTTCGTCACGGACATCGACTGCGTGCGCGTGTTCGACCTCGCCTCGGGAACGCCCACCGGCGAGGTCTGCCTCCCCGAGGCCACGTTCCTCAACGACATCGCCTCGGACGACTACGGCACGCTCTGGATCACGGATTCGGGATACGAACCGGGGTTCGGGGCCTCCGGAACGGACGCGGTCTACCGGATGGCAGCCGATGGTCGCATGAATCCCGTGGCCCTGGGCGATTCACTGGGGCATCCCAACGGCATCGCCATCGGAAGCCGCGGGATCTTCGTCGCCACCTTCGGGAGCGGCGAGGTCTACACCCTGACGGCCGACGGCCAGCGTAGCACCGTGTTGCCTCCGTCGGATCGCCAGTTGGACGGCGTCGAGTTCGTCCGTGACGGCGGGTTCATGTTCTCGAGCTGGGGCGAGCAGGCGGTGCTGCGCGTGGGTCCCACTGGCGCGCTCCGCCGTATCGTCACCGACATCGAGACGCCCGCGGACATCGGATACGATGCCGTGCGCAACCGGGTGCTCATTCCGCTGTTCAACACCAATCAGATCATCATCGAAGCGCTCGACGGCTGAGCGCCCTTCACCACCCAACCCACCGCACCTGAACATGTCCATCGATGCTGTGCCCGCTGAAGACCGGGCTCGTCTGATCGTACGTCGCCTTCTCGCCATGAAACCGGGCGAGCAGGTCGCCCTGGTGTGTGACCCCTCCAGCGAGCGCGTCATGGTCGACGCGCTGTGCCACCAGATTCTCGAGGCGGGCGCCGAGTTCACGGTGCTCACTCAGCCGGACCGGGACACCGATCGCAAGAACGAGCTGACGCCGACGATCCAGAAGGGCCTGGAGGCGGCCGACGTCGTGATCGGTCTGACCCGTTCCGGGGGGGCGCCCACCTACCACCACGCCGTCAAGAAGCTCTACAAGGCCAAGACCTTGCGCGGCATGTCCATGGTGATGCGTACGCTGGAGAACTACACCTCCGGCGGGGCTCTGGCGGACTATGATGCCCTGAAGGCGGAAGGGGAGGAGCTGGCCGCGCTCTGGCGCTCTGGCTCCCGCATCCGGGTGACCACGCCGGCCGGTACCGATCTGACGGCGATCATCGCGGGTGAGGACGTGATCGTTGAGTGCGGGTTCGCCACCGAGCCCGGTCTGGAGGCCGCGTTCTCCGATGGGGAGGTGTCGCAGATGCCCACCGAGGGCACGGCGCAGGGCACCATCGTGGTGGACGGTCCGGTCGCGCACCTCGGTGGCGGAGAGCCCATCCGCCTGCGCATCGAGGAGGGCCGGGTGGCCGCCGTGGAATCCGAAGGGCCGCGCTCGGACGCGCTGCGTGACATCATCCGCCGCGTTCCCCGGGCCGACAACATCGCCGAGATCGGAATCGGTCTGAACGGCGCCTGCCGGCGCAACGGCGACTTCGAGGAGGAGAAGAAGGCCAGGGGGCTGGTGCATATCGCCATCGGGGACAACGTCTTCTATGGCGGCACCGTGCACTGCTCGGTGCACATGGACATGGTGCAGTACGCGCCCACCATCCGCATCGACGAGCATGTGGTGGTCGATGCGGGCGAGGTGGTATTCGACCGCCGTTGAGCGGCGCCCCGGTTCGCCGGGGGGCAACCTCCTTGCTTCCTACAGAGTCTAAGGGTAAGAATCTGTAGGGAGGGGTGCTCCGCCGGGCCGGGGGGTGAGCCTCAGAGCCTTCACGAGTGGGGCGGCGTCCCACTCCCGGACCGGCGAGTCCCACTATGAGCTTGATGAAAGGCACCCTGGACGTGCTGGTGCTGAAGTCCCTCAGCTGGGGACCTCTGCACGGGTTCGAGATCACGACGTGGCTCGAAGATCGTTCCGCCGGTCAACTCTCCGTGGACGAGTCCGCTCTCTACCAGGCGCTGCATCGGATGGAAGCCAAGAGGTGGCTCTCCGCGGAGTGGGGTGTAACGGACAACAACCGCCGGGCGCGCTACTACACTCTGACTCGCGCCGGACGGAGTGTGCTCAAGGCGGAGAGCGACCGCATCACTGGATACGTGCGCGCGCTCACGGACGTGCTTTCCGCCCGAACCGCGTAGGGGTCGGAACATGCCACGCATCCGTACCGGCATCCTTCGAACGCTCCGCTTGAAGCTCCGTTCCCGTCAGGCCACGCGCTCCGAGCTCGACGAGGAGCTGCGATTCCATCTGGAGGCGCGCACCGAGCAGTTGATCGCCGGGGGGATGGAACCAGAGCCCGCCCGCCAAGAGGCACGACGTCGTCTGGGCCTCGACTCGGCGGTCGGCGCGGCCCTGTACCGTTCCGCGGAGCGGCGAGACCGGCAGTTGCAACGGAGCGAGAGCCTGAGCGAGTGGACCCACGACCTGCGGTACGCGCTGCGCGGCCTGGTCGGCCGGCCAGGCTTCACGGCGGTGGCGGTTCTCACGCTGGCCCTGGGCCTGGGAGGGAGCACAGCCTTGTTCAGCGCTGTGTACGCGCTGCTTTTGCGGCCTCTCCCCTTTCAGGATCCCGACGCCCTGATGCGGGTGGTGCAGGTCCGACCCGGGACCGCTCCGGTCGACGCTCCGCAGCGGGAGTCCGTCTGGTCGTATCCCAAGTACGAAGCACTCCGTGAAGCGCAGTCGGTGTTCACGGAGATGGCGGTCTACACGTCCGCGGGGCCGGCCATGCTGGAGACCGATCATCCCGAACGGGTGAGGGGGGAAGTGGTGGGCGCCGGCTACTTCTCGCTCCTGGGCGTGACCATGCAGCTCGGGCGCGCGTTCACGCCGGAGGAGGACGAGGGACCGGGCAGCCGCAAGCTCGTGGTGCTGGGAGACGCCCTCTGGCGGAGCCAGTTCGGCGGAGACTCGTCCACGGTCGGTCGCTCGGTGGTGATCGATGGTGAGCCGCTCGAAGTGATCGGCGTCGCGCCGCCGGGATTCCGCGGCCTCACCGGACGGTCGGAGGTGTTCCTGCCGGTCATGCGTTGGCCCGCCTCGGAGTTGAGCCAGCCCTACTCGCACATCTTCAACGTGGTGGCGCGGCGCCGGGGCGACGTCTCGTCGGGAGCGGCGTCAGCGGCGACCGTCGAGGCCGGCGCTCGGGTGGCCGAGCGCTATCCTGGATCGGACGCCTCTGAGGTCTGGTCGGCCCGGGCGACGCCGCTGGACAACGCGCGGGTGGCGCCTCGCATCCGCCGCTCCGTGTGGGTGCTGTTCGGCGCGGTCGGCTTTGTCCTGCTGGTTGTCTGCGTGAACGTCGCCAACCTCCTGATGGGCCGCTGGCGGGCCCGACGCGCCGACTTCGCGGTGCGACAGGCGTTGGGAGCGTCACGTGCGCGCCTGTCCAGGCTGGTGCTCACCGAGTCCCTCCTGTTGTCGACACTGGGAGGGGTTGCCGGCGTAGGGGTCGCCGCGCTCGGCACGATGCTGCTCCGGCGTGTCGACCCGATCGCCCTGCTGCGCTCCAACGCCCTGGGTCTGGTCGACTTCTCGACCATTCATCTGGAGCCCCTCCCGTTGCTGTTCGGCTTGACGTTGGCCGGTCTGACCGGCGTTCTCTTCGGGCTCGTCCCGGCGTACCAGGCCGGTCGCGCATCCGTCGTATCCACGCTGAAGGAGGGTGGGGCTGGCGTCTCCGGAACGCGGAGCCGCTCATGGGGCCGAGCCACGCTGGTCGTGGTTGAGGTCGCCATGGCGGTGGTGTTGCTGGCAGGCTCGGGGCTCATGCTGCGGAGCCTCGCCCACCTGCTCTCGGTTGACCCCGGATTCGACGAACATCGACCAGTCATGACCGCGGACCTGTCGGCTGCCCCAGGCGCCACGCCTCGGGACTCCCTGCCGGGCTTCTATCCGATGCTGGCCGCTCGCCTAGAAGGGCTTGCCGGTGTGGAGTCCGTGGGCTTCGCGCTCTGTCCCCCGCTGTCGGGTGGCTGCGCCACCACCGTGATGACGTTCGAGGACCGTCCCGACATCGCGCTGGACCAGGCCCCCGAAGTGGGCGTGCACCGCGTCACGGGCGGGTGGTTCCGGACGGTTGGCGTGCCGCTCTTGCAGGGCCGGGTCTTCGGCGAGCAGGACGGTCCGGACGCGCCGCAGGTCGTGCTGGTCAATCGGACCGCGGCAGAGCGCTTCTGGCCGGGGGAGAGTCCGGTGGGGAAGCGCATCGCGATCTACAGTTCCGGTTTCGACGACGGGGCCACGGTGGTCGGCGTGGTCGGCGACGTGCTCTACGACACCCCGGAGCGCGGCGCGCTACCTGACGTGTATGTGCCGCTCACGCAGGCGCCCCACCCGCGACCGTCGCTGTTCGTACGTACGAACCCGCGGATGGGCGACCCGAGTTCGCTGCTCCGTGCCGAGCTGCGTGCCGCCGCGCCCGGCTTCGCCGTGGAAGACGTCCGAAGCCTCGAGGATCGGACCGCGGATGCGACCGCGCAGGCGCGGTTCGGCGCGGTCTTGCTGACGGGTTTCGCGGCGGTGGCGCTCTCGTTGGCGCTGCTCGGGATCTACGGCGTGATGTCCTTCTCGGTGTTGCAGCGTCGGCATGAGATGGGAGTGCGCATGGCGTTGGGCGCCGATCGCGAGCGTGTGCTTCGCCTGGTGCTTGGCCGTGGACTCACTCTCACGCTGACGGGGCTGGTGCTGGGGGCGCTGCTGGCGGCCGTTCTCACGCGTGCGCTCCAGAGCCTGCTCTTCCAGGTCGCGCCCACGGATCCGGGAGTATACGCCGGCATCACCGGCGTGCTGCTCCTCACAGGCTTGGCAGCCAGCTGGCTTCCAGCGTGGAGAGCCGCACGCTTCGACCCGGTTTCGGCGTTGCGAGGCTGAGTGCCGCCGGCGCGGCTACGAGGGCCGCCGCCGGGTCCGGCCTCACCCTTCCGGCGGCGTCCACTCCGCGCCGCCCCGCACCAGCGGGCGGCCCGCCAGCGCGCCGGTGGCCGCGCCGTCGCGGATGGCGAAGGTGCCGTTGACCAGGACGTGCACCGTGCCCTCCGAGAACACCTGGGGCTCCTGGTAGGTGGCACGGTCGAAGATGCGTGTGGGGTCGAGCACCACCACGTCGGCCTTCATGCCCTCCCGCAGGTAGCCACGGTCGGGGAGGCGCAGGAAATCCGCTGCCAGCCCGGTCATGGAGCGGATGGCGAACGGCATGGTGATCACGTCTTCGTCCAGGACGAAGTCCCGTAGCTTCTTGGTGAACGCGCCGAAAGGCCGAGGATGGGTGATGACCTGATCCGGGCTGGGTGTGCGTCCATCCGTACAGGTCATCATCCACGGCATGCGGGCCAGGACCTTGGTGTTCTCGGTGTCGTAGAGGTCGAGGTTCATCACCGCCGTGCTGCCGCCCCGCAGGATCCGGCGCACCGTCGCGGGTACGGGCTGATTCCACTCACGCGCCACCTCTCCCACCGTCTTCCCGTTCAATTCGGGGCGGGGGTCCACGATCATGATCTTGTCGGCACCCCCACGGATCTCCAGCATCTCCATGGTCTGGCGATCCAGGATGCGCGCGGTGTCCGGGTGGTCGAAGCGCCGCTCCATCTCGGTCTGGCCGCCGGCAGCGGCCCAGCGCGGTATGGCATACGCCGCCAGGTTGGACTGCGTGGCCGTGTAGGGATGTTGAGCGGCCTGGACGTCCACGCCACGCGCCCGGGCCTCCTCGATCATGCGCGCCCCCACGTCGGCGCGGCCGTAGTTCTTGGCACCCTGTGGGTTGAAATGGCTGAAGATGACCCGAGCGCCCGACTCTTCACCGATCCGGATGCCCTCGGCCACCGAGGCGTCGTAGCCGATGCCTTGATAGGAGGCGCCCAGGTCGCGGTCGTGCGTGTCGTAGATGGCTCCGGGCTCGCCCGCTTCAGAGACCGCCACGCGCGACAGCTCGATCACCTCTTCCGTCTCTGCGTAGTAGCCGGGCGTGTAGAACAACCCGCTGGACAGACCGAAGGCGCCGCCCTGCATGCCTTCGCGGACGAGCGCCCGCATGCGCTCCATCTCCTCGGCATCCGGGGCACGGGCCTCCATGCCCAAGACCGCCCGCCGCACGGCGCCGTGACCGACGAAGTCCACGGCGTTGGTACCGATTCCGTTGTCGTGCCAGCGTCGCAGTTGACCCGCCACATCCGGATCACCGCCACCGTCGACGCCCAGCACCACCGTGGTGATGCCCTGGAACAGGAACGGCTTGGCGTCACGACCCCAGGGCTCGTCCAGCTCCGCGTGGGAGTGCATGTCGATGAATCCGGGCGCCACCAGCAGATCGGTGGCGTCGACGGTGTCGCGCGCGGTTCGCCCAGCCGCACCGGCGTCCCCGACAAAGAGGATGCGATCCCCGCCAATGAGCACGTCGGTAAGGGTGGCATTCCCGCCGGTGCCGTCGTAGACCTGGCCGCCACGGATGAGCAGGTCGGCCGGCGCGGTCGCATCACACGCCGCCAGGACGATCAGGGCCAGTGCCAAGCCGAGGGGCGTGGCTCGGCTCTCCAGGCGGCGCCGTGAAGGAGTGTTCTGCATGGACGGTCCGGTGGTGGGTGGACTCACGAGCCTCGGGGGCGCAGCCAGGCGTCGCGCAGGGGCTGCGAGCCCGGCAGCGGCGTTGCGCTCAGGGCGGGATCGGCCTCGAGCCGGAGCGTGGCGCTCTGCATCCGACCGCGGGACTGCCACTCGATCGTGACCGAGTCGCCGGGTCGCTTTCCGGCCAGAATGCGTGCGATGTCGCCGGCATCGCGGATGGACTGTCCGTCGAACCGGGTCACCACGTCTCCGCTCTCGATGCCGACAGCGTAGACCGCGCTCCCCTCCAAGGGACGGGAAAGCACCGTCGCTCCGTCGCGCGTGCTCTCGAACGACAGGCGCAGCGTGGCCCGATCCGGCTGGGACGGCGCCAGCCGGTAGCCTCCGGAGGCCAGAAGCGCCTCGAAGTCGGGGACTTCAGTGCCGGTGACGTAGCGGCGGAAGAAATCCGCGGCGAAGGTGGCGTCACCGCTCACCTCTGCCAGCGCGGACTCGGCGTCCTCGACGCGGTAGGGACGGAACGGCTTGCCATGACGCGTCCACAGCAGGCGCATGAAATCGTCGAGCGTGCGGTTGAAGCGAGAACGCAGCGTCAGGTCGAGCGCGAGGCCGAGGGCCGAGCCCCATGTGTAGTAGGAGATGAAGATATTGGCGGTGTTCTGCGGGTCGATGGAGACGGCGGCGTCCACGAAAGGCGCATTGCGGCTCATTTCCACTGCGCTTCGGTGGTGGAAGCCCGGGCTGTTGACGACCCCGTTCACCATCCCGGCGATGCGCTGACCGAACGCAGCGGCATCCAGCACGCCGGCACGGGTCATCGCCAGGTCGTCGTAGTAGCTCGTGAAGCCCTCCGCCAGCCAAAGCTCGTTGGACACGTTGGCCGCCTCGAAGTCGAACGGCTCCAGCGTGACGGGACGGATGCGTTCGACGTTCCATGCATGGAAGAACTCGTGCGCGACCGTGCCCAGAACGCCCACGGCATCCTCGGGCAGGTGGGCCACGCGATTCACGACGGTGGAGTTCCGATGCTCCATCCCGTCTCCTGAGATCCACGGGAGGTAGGCTGCCAGGAAGGTGTAGGTGCCGTAATCGAAGGCGGGCAGCTCCCCGTAGACCGCCGTCTCCTCGCGCACCACCGCCTGCACCATGCGTAGGTAGTCGTCGAAGGCCGCGTCGGTCCCCTGATGCCGGAGGGCGAAGCGGAGAGTTTGGGTGCGTCCCCCGCTCTCGACGGTCCACTCCCGCCAGGCGATGTCTCCCAGCGAAGTGGGCGAGTCCATCAGGTAGGCGTGGTCCGGAGCGCGGAACAGGTGCGGATCGGACGTCGGCTCGAGCTGCGTAGCGACGTCCCATTCGGCGCCCGCGGGGGGCGCGAACCGCACCTCCACCGGTCGGTCCGTCATCTGTCGCGCCCACATGTAGGTGGCCGGCGCATTCAGCATGGCGCCCGTGGGATCGATCTGCGCGTACGTGCCGTCCCCGCGATCGCCGAACAGTGTGTAGGCCACCCGCACGGTGCCCTGGTGGCCGCTCACGTTCCACTGGTGCAGATCGGGTCGCGCAACCTCGAGCGCGTGGCCGGACCCGTCCGTGATCTCCACATCGTAGACGTTCTTGGCGAACTCGTGTAGCGCGTAGCGCCCCGGGGAGGTGCGGGCCATGCGCAGCTCCAGGGTACCGGACGGCACGTCCGCGAAGGTGGCGGTGATGCGCGCCTCGTGGTGGACGGCGTTGGGAAAGGCGACCTCGTAGCGGACGGGGGCTTGGGCCGTGAGCGGGGGCGTCAGCAGCGCGCACGCGAGCAGAAACAGGTGCGTCGAGCGAGAGGCGAGGTGCATTCCGGAACTCCTGGACGAACTGGAGGATCGAGGTTGGAAGGTAGGGCGTTCCCTCGGCCCGCACATGACCCGGAACGAGAACGGGCGCGGGGGAACGTCCCCCGCGCCCTGCGGCCGCCGTCCTGCGCGGACCGGCCGGCCCACCGACGGCGTCAGTCCTCGCCCCGGCCCCGTCGGCCCCGGTCGTCGCGGCGATCGGGCCGGTCGTCGCGCCCGTAGTCGTCGTAGCGGTCGTACTCGGCGTACCAGCGGCGCACGTTCAGCCGCACCACGTCGACCCAGGGATCCCGGCCGTAGGCGACCAGCTCCGCCACCGGAGTGCCCCCGGCCCGCACCTGGAGTACCCGCCCCCCGCGGGCATAGGGCACCCACCGACCCACCAACCGCCCGCGGGCGCCGATGCGGTCGGCGTGCCGTTCGAGCCGGTCCACCGTGCCCCGACCCAACAGCCGACGCAGCTCTCCGCGGTCCAACCGGTCGTCATAGAAGCGACCCAGTCGACGCACGTCGAAGCGGGCGTCCCAACGGACGGTGCGCCACAACGGGCGGTAGGCGTAGTCTCGGCGGTCCCGATCGCGCACCACGACGACGCGGGCGCCCCAGCCTCCCGAACCCACCCCGATGTCGATCCGCCCGCGAGCGTCCACGTACCCATCGCGACCCTCATAGCGGTCCTCCCGCCGGTCGTACGCGTCTCCCGAAAGCACAGGGGCTTCCCCGCGCACGCCGGTCCGAGCCCGTGCGTCCGTCGCGAAGTCGTCGACGATCTCGAAGTCGTCACCGTTCAGCGGGCCCAACCGGTCCGCGGCTCCTTCGAGCGCGGCTTTCGTCTCCCACCACTCATCGACCTCCACCCGGGCCTGCGCCGAAGCGGAGGACGCCGTGAGGGGAAGGACAGCGGCGAGCAAGCCGGCTGAGCGTACCCATCTGCGTTTCATGGCGACCTCCTCCTGTTCTGCGGAGGTGGCCACCGACCCATCGCCGGCTGGCGCTCCTCCGCGCTGAACGTTCGGAAGGCAGAGGCCATGCCCGACCGGTACGGACCGTCTAAGCGATTATAGAAAAAGAAGTTAACGTGAAGAAGGCCGGTCCCGCTCGGCCTCGGCTCTGTCCTTTCTGGAGGACAGATTCACTCGGGAGCTCAGCGCACCCGGTGACCGGCGATCCACACGGAATGGATGCGCCGGGTGTTGGCGATGTCCTGGAACGGGTCGGCCTCCAGGACCACCAGGTCAGCCCACTTGCCGGGCTCCAGCGTGCCCACCTCCGGCAGCCCCATGCAGCGGGCCGCGGTGCGGGTCGCCGCCAGCAGGACGGCCGCGGGACTCATGCCCGCGGCGCTCATGAGCTCCATCTCCCGGTGCTCGAAATAGCCCTGGAAGCGCCCCGCCGGTCCGGTGTCGGTGCCCAGCGCGACGGGGAGTCCGGCCCCTGCGATCACCACCAGATTCAGGCGCGCGGTCTCCAGGGCCTGCTTGTAGCGCTGCGCGGCGGGATTGGCGCGCACCTCGGCCTGACGCGCGGGGTCGGACAAACGCCGCAGCACGGCAGTGTCGGCCTGGGCCAGGAAGAACGAGTCAGCGAAGAATTCCGGAGTGGACTCGTAGATGAACGTGGACACCTCGCGCATCAGCGTGGGCGAGTAGCAGGCGCCGCTCAGCGAGAGCGCCTCGATGAAACGGGCGTCGACCGTTCGATCGCGAACGGAATGCGCGATGAAGTCCGCGCCGGCCTGGAGCAGCGCCCGGGCGTCCTCCAGATAGAAGATGTGGGCGGCCACCTTCAGTCCCCGCGCGTGGGCCTCGTCGATGACGGCCGTATAGACGTCGGGCTCCATCTTCCGGGTCGTGCCCAGGTTGTCGTCCACCCGGATCTTGACCCAGTCGACGTCCATGTGGTCGAGTTGGGCCACGACCTCCCGTGCCGCATCGGGCGTCTCCGCCTCCACCACCGGACCCGCCACGAACAGACGCGAACGGTCGAGCTCCGGCGTATCCTGCCCGTTGCGTAGTGCAACTCCCTCCTCAGCGTCTCCACCCAGGCTGACCACCGTCGTCACGCCGTACCAGGCGTAGAGCCGGAGCTGGCGGAGCAGGTTCTCCTCGGTGTAGTGGCCCCCTTCCAGCCCGAGCACGTCGCCCACATGCCCGTGGCTGTTGATGAAGCCGGGGACGACCCACAATCCGCCCAGGTCCGTCACTTCCGCGTCGGCAGGGACCCGAACCGTGGACGACGGTCCCGCAGCCGCCACTCGACCGCCCTGGATCAGCACCGTTCCGTCTTCCGCCAGCGGAGCGTCCGTCCCCGTCCAGAGTCGAGCATGGGTCAGCGCCCGCACGGGGGCGTCCGCAGCGGGCGACGGCGCCCTCATCGTCGCATCCGCCGGTGGCGGCGGCGCGTCGCCTCCGCCGCAGCCCAGGAGGAGCAGTGTCGCAACCACCCAGCGTCGATCGGTCATGATTCTCCAGCGTCCGGATCCCAGGGGAAGGCAGGAGGATCGGGGCGCCGTCAGGGGCCGGTCAAGCGCGTCGCACCCGCCTGCCGGGCACTGTCGGAGCGCCAAAGCGGGAAGGGATTGCCCCCCTACCGCTGGCGCGTCCTGAGGGTGTGGCGCTGTAAGACACTGCCACCAAGCGTGTTGCGTGCCTGGATCCAGCCGCCCCCCGCTGGCGCACATGTTGCGATGGTTCCCCCCGGACCCGGATGCACCGGGGTCCTGGGACATTGGAGAACCCCCCATGCAGCGATCCCACTTCCGCACGGCTCTGCTTTCGGCTGCCCTCGTCGCAGGGCTGAGCGCACCGGCCTCCGCGCAGATCGGCTTGACCGCCAACATCGGCACCCTGGGTGTCGGTGGTGACGTCGCGCTGGCGGTCGCGCCCTTGATCGGTCTCCGCGGCCGCGTGACGGTGCAGCCCTGGGAGCCCACCCGTACCGTCGACCAGGTCGAGGTGACGGCGAGCATGTCGTCCCCGAACATCTCTGCCTTCGTCGACTTCTACCCGCTGGGTCGGACGCTGCGTCTGGTCGGTGGCGTCGTGAAGTTCGGTTCGAACATCCAGGTGGTGGGTGTGCCGCTGGAGCCGGTCGAGATCAACGGCGTGACCTACCAGCCTGAGCAGGTCGGCAGTGTCACCGGCACGATCCTCACCAAGGAGTTCGCTCCCTACGCCGGCATCGGCTTCGGGAGCCCCATCGGCGGGTTCGGCCTGGTCGTCGACCTGGGCGTGGCGTTCCAGGGTGCGCCTGGCGTCGCGGTCAGCACCGACGGCCTCCTCTCGACCGAGGCCGCGTTCCAGGCGGACCTCGACGCCGAGATCGCGCAGATCGAGCAGGATCTGGAACCGTTTCGCTTCTATCCGGTGGTGAGCATCGGGTTCTCCATCGGACTCTGAGCTTCGTCCATCCCCCCGACGGGGGAGGGCGATCACCAGCCTCTTCTTCGGAAGAGGACCTCCTGAGCCGGACGGGCACCCACAGTGGGTGCCCGTTCGAGTTGGGGGGGCAAGACGACCTTCGCCTTGTCCGGGCGGTGCCCGCGAAGCGACTGTGTTGCAGAACGCGTTGACCCCGACGGAGAACAGATTCGTGCCCCCGCGTGTCCGACAGGCCGGTGCCCTGGTCCTCATGATGATCGCCCTGGGCGTCGCCACGGGCTGCGTCGAGGCGTTGATCCTGTGGACCAAGCAAGCGGCCTTCGGCCAGGTCATCTTCGTCAGTCGCCACGCGCTCTGGATGACGCCGTCGCTGTATGCCCTGATCTTCGGTGCGCTCGGTGTCCTGCTGGGCGCGCTCGCGCTGGTGTTCCCCACGTGGGTGACGGCTCCCTTCGCGGTCTTCGTCGGCGTGTCGTTCGGAGTTGGGTGCCTCTTTCTTCCAGTGGGGGCCATCCACCGCATCGCTGCCGCCATCTTGTCCGCTGGAATCGGCGTCCAGATGGCGCGCTACACACGTGAGCGCCCTGCACGGGCGCGCCGATTGCTCGGGGGCGCTCTGGTGACCCTGGTGGCGCTGTCGGCTGCGGCGGGTGCCGTGGGCGAAGTCCTGCGGCGCACCGACTCGAGCGGATTCGCAGGCCCCGTCAGCGGCATGCGCACCGGAATGCCCAACGTTCTGCTGGTGGTCTGGGACACCGTGCGGTCGGCGAGTTTGAGCCTCTACGGACACGCGCGTCCGACTTCACCGGTGCTCGAGCGCCTGGCACGAGAGAGCGTCGTCTTCGATCGCGCGTTCTCGGCGTCTCCCTGGACCCTCCCCGGTCACTCCACGCTGTTCACCGGCCGTTGGCCGCACGAGCTGTCGTCGAGCTGGTACTCGCGCCTGGACGATGCGGAACCCACCATGGCCGAGGTGTTCCGCACCGCCGGATACACCACCGGGGGCTTTGTGGCGAACCACCACTACACGAGCTACGACTCGGGTCTGGGCCGGGGCTTCGACGTCTACCAGGACTATCGCGTCAGCCGTGAGCAGTTCCTGCTTTCTTCGGCGTTCACGCAGACGCGGAGCGGGGGGCGGATGGTGCGTGCCCGCTCTCTTTCAGAGCTCTGGTCGGCGCTGCGGGAGTTCAACTGGTACGTGGACGTCAAACGCGGCAGCGACCGCAAGCACTCTGATGACATCAACGACGAGTTCCTGACGTGGGTCGACGGTCTGGGCAGCCAACCGTTCTTCGGATTCCTGAACTACTTCGACGCCCACGCCGGCTACTGGTCGCCTCCGGAGTTCAAGCGTTTCGGCCAGGGGGCGGAGGCGGCGTATGAAGCCGCGATCGCCTATCAGGACGATCGCCTGGGGACGCTGCTGGAGGAGTTGGAGCGCCGGGGTGTGCTCGAGAACACGCTGGTGATCTTCACCTCCGACCACGGGGAGTTGTTCGGTGAGCACGGCCTCAATGGCCATGCGCACAACCTCTACCTTCCCGTGCTGCACGTGCCCCTGCTGATCCGCTACCCCGGGGGCGTGCCTGCGGGCGTGCGCGTGGGCGCCGAGGTCAGCTTGCGGGACGTGCCCGCCACGGTCCTGGACCTCGCGGGTATCGATGCGGGCGGCGTTTTTCCGGGCAACTCGCTCACCCGGTATTGGTCCGGCACGCCACAGGAGGCGGCTTCGCTGCTGGCCGAGGTGCAAGTGGGGCGGAACAACCCTCCCACGGATCCGATCAGCCGCGGCCCCGTTCGCTCCGTGTTGCAGGACGGATGGCAGTACATTCTGAACGGCGACGGCGTCGAGGAACTGTACGATTACGCTGGGCGCCCGGGAGACGAGACCAACCTGGTGGAGTTGCCCGAACACCAGGCGCGGCGCTCCGCCATGCGCGCGTGGCTGGAGCACGTCGTGCCGGAGTCAGCAACCACCGGCGCCACCTCACACTAGGGAAGCTCCCCGCACCGTGCGCTGCCCCCGCTGCGCAGGGCTTCCTCGAGTGGGCACCAGGCCCACCCCGTCGGTCGCTACACGCCGGTGCTGATCACCGAGACGGCGGCCTGCCCTTGATCCACGACCTGGGCGCCCCGGCCGCTGCCGTCGAACGTGCGGACCTGGATGCCGAAGGTGTAGTTGTGACCGGCACCCCAGCCCTCCGTACGCCCGATGTCCAGCAAGTAGCAGCCCGAGGGAATCGCATCGCCCGGCTCCCACATCGTCTCGTGCACGGACCACACCGCAGGGTCCACCACCAGCGAGATGTTGGACGTGATGCGGAAGTTGGCTTTGGTCAGACCTGTGACGGGTGATCCGTCGTCCGCGCGCGAGACCGAGGCGTAGAGGAGCAGTCGGTGCCAGGAGTCGCCGGTCGACTCTCGACTGACGGCACTGACGATCAGACGGGCCATGGTAGGGCTCCGGTAAGGGGAGAAGGGATCCTTTCCCGGAGCGCAGAGCGCGGCGCAGAGCGGTCAAATCACCTCGATCGGGCTCGCTCTTCAAACCCTGCCGCCCCCGCGCCCATCCAACGGAGGCATGTCCGTTCCCCCCTGTCACTGGGCATCGATCATGGAACAGCTCGGCCGGGACCTCCGCTTCGCTCTGCGAACCCTGCGCATGCGTCCTGGCTTCGCCCTGGTCGCGGTCCTGACCATCGCGGTGGGCATCGGCGCCAACTCCGCCATCTTCAGCGTGGTCAACGCGGTGCTCCTGGAGCCCATCCCGGTGCACGAGCCCTCCGAGCTGGTGGTACCCGATGTCATCTCCCCCAACGGATACTCCATCAGCCTATCGATCCCGAATCTGAGGGATTGGCGCGAGCGGAACCGTTCATTCGCGTCGATGGGGATGAACATGAGTCGCACGCGGACGCTCACGGGTGGAGAACGCCCGGAGATCGTGCGCACGCGCTGGGTGCTGGGTGACTTCTTCGAGACCCTCGGCGTCGCTCCGGCCCTGGGCCGCACCATCCTCGCTGAGGAGACCTTCGAAGGGGCTCCAGCCATTGCGGTCGTGACGCACGCGTTCTGGCAGAGGCATTTCGGAGCGGAAGACCCCTTGGGCCGAACCCTGGTGTTGGACGACGAGCCCTTCACGGTGGTGGGCGTCATGCCGGCCAGCTTCCAGTTTCCGGATGTGCGGACCGACATCTTCATTCCCATGGGCTACTACGCCGCCGGCCTTTGTTGGACCAACCGGGACTGTTCGCAGGGAAGTTGGGCGATCGCGCGCTTGGCGCCCGGCGTCACGCTCGAGTCCGCCCAGCGCGACCTGAACAGCATCGTCGAGGGCATCGAACAGGAAGAAGGTCAGCGGGTGGCCCATCCGGAGCTCGAGTCGCTGGCGGACTACTTCGTGGGCGACATCCGCATCAACCTGTGGCTCATGGCCGGAGCGGTGGGGTTCGTTCTGCTGATCGCGTGCGCGAACGTGGCCAGCCTCATGCTCGTACGTGGAGAGACCCGTAAGAAGGAAGTGGCGTTGCGTGCCGCTCTGGGTGCGGGTCGCTCCCGCGTGATGCGGCAGTTTCTGACGGAAAGCCTGGTGCTGGCCGGGGTCGGGGGCGTGGTAGGCACGGCGCTGGCCTTCGTGGGCATTCGTCTGCTCGTACCGCTGATCGCGGAGTCCCTCCCTTCCGCGATGGCGGCGCGCATCGGACTCGATGTACGGGTTCTCCTGTTCACCGGGGTTGCCACGCTGCTGGCGGGGTTGGTCTTCGGCCTCGCCCCCACGCTGCGTGTTTCGCAGACCGACCTGGTGGGCGAGTTGAAGGAGGGAGGGCGCGGTTCCCCAGGACCGGGCCGCAGTGCGCTGCGCTCAGGGCTGGTGGTGGTGGAGGTGGCGCTCTCTCTGGTCCTCCTGATCGGCGCGGGCCTGATGGGTCGTAGCATCCTGCACTTGAAGAACGTCGACAAAGGATTCAGCGAGGAGGGCATCTTCACGGCGGAGGTCACGCTCCCTCGAGCTCGCTACGAGGGACATGATCCTGCCTGGGCGTTCTTCCGGGAACTGCACCGGCGTGTGCAGGCCCTGCCCGGGGTTCGCACCGCGTCCCTGACGCAGATCCTGCCCCTCGAGGGCAGCAGCTGGGAGCAGGGCATCTACCCCGAGGGCGTGGAGCTGACGCAGGAAAACGTCCAGTCTGTGCTTTTCTACATGGTCACGCCCGAGCACTTCGAGGTGTTCGGGATCCCGCGTCTGGCCGGTCGGGGCTTCGAGCCGCAGGACCGCGACGGCTCCGTACCCGTCGCCGTGATCGACGAGACCATGGCGGAGCGCTTCTGGCCCGGTGAGAGCGCGCTGGGAAAGCGAGTGACCTTCGAGAGTCGAAGCCATGAAGGTGACGAGTCGGAGCGGATCTGGCGGACCGTGGTGGGTGTCGTGAAGAACGTGCGGCACTATGAACTGGAGAACGCGTCCCGCATCACCGTGTACGTGCCGTTCGAGCAGACGGAAGGAAACTGGACCACATCCCTCAAGATCGTGGCGAAGACGGCCGGGGCACCGGAGCTGCTCACCGAGGCCGTGCGCGCCGAGCTGGCCCAGCTGGATCCGGAGGTCCCCCTCGACGAAGTCCAGACCATGTCGGCGGTGGTGGACGAGGCCATGTCGGGGCCGCGCGCCCTGGGCGCGCTGCTCTCGGTGTTCGCATTGGTGGCGTTGGTGCTCTCGGCCATCGGTCTGTTCGGCCTGATGGCCTATTCGGTCACGCAGCGCTACCGCGAGTTCGGGATCCGGATGGCCCTGGGGGCCAGCGCCCGCGACGTGGTGGCCAGCGTGTCCGGTCACGGGCTGCGCCTCGCCGGCACGGGTGTGTTGCTGGGACTGGTCAGCGCGCTGGCGCTCACCCGGGTCATGGCAGGCCTGTTGTTCGAGGTCGACCCGCTGGACGTTCGGACCTTCGCGGTCGTGTCGCTCACGCTGCTGGTGGTGAGCGCGCTGGCCACCTGGGTGCCGGCGCGCCGGGCCACGAGAGCAGATCCGGCGACCGTGTTGCGGCAGGAGTAGCGGCGCAGCACTGTCCTTCCCGGCCGCCCAAGGAGGCGGTCCTCCGCGGCGCCCGGACCCGGTGCCACGGCCCTCCAGGGAGGCAGGCCGGTGAGCTTCATGGTAGCGCTCGGTGGGCTCGCCGTGCTGCTGCTCGCGGGATTCGCGCTCCAGGCGCGCATTCGCGTCCTGGGTCGGCTGCTCCTGCCTGCGTCGGTCATCGGTGGGTTCATCGGCCTGCTGGGCGGACCGTATGTGTTCAACGTGGTCCCTACCGATGTGGTGAGCCTGTGGAGCGGCTTGCCCGGCGTGCTCATCAACTTCGTGTTCGCCGGTCTCTTCCTGGGCGTGCGGGTTCCCAACGTGAGTGTGCTGGTGCGCTTGGGTGGGCCGCTCTTTCGCTTCGGAGCCGTCACCTCCCTCGGTCAGTACGTCGTCGCCTTCGTCTTGGCGATGGTGGTCCTCACGCCCGTATTCGGGGTGCCGGACCTGTTCGCTTGCGTGTTGGAGGTCGGATTCGCGGGCGGACACGGCACCGCGGCGGCGATGGCTGGTGTGTTCTCCGACCTCGGTTTCGAGGCGGGCGGGGCCTTGGGTCAGATGTCGGCCACGGTGGGCATCGTGGTGGGCGTGGTCACCGGAATGGCGTTGATCCAGTGGGGGGTGCGGCGCGGCTTCACCACGCAGATCGGGGCGGAGGCGCTGGAGGGCGCCGCGCTCTCCGAGCAGCTCGCCAGCGTCATCCCCGCGGATCGCCGTGCGCCCATCGGCCGCGCCACCGTGCGCGCGAGCATCCTGGACCCGCTCACCTACCACCTGGCCGTGGTGGCCCTGGGCATCCTGCTCGGATGGGTGGCATTGCAGGGTGTTCGGGCGCTGCACCCCAGCCTCTCGGGGTTCCCGTTGTTCCCCCTGGCCATGTTGGGCGGCATGCTCCTGCAGTTCCTCGCCGATCGCACCGGGGTGGCGGGTACGTTCGATCGTGGCACGTTCCAACGCATCACCGGCTTGGCCTTGGATCTACTGGTGGTCGCCGCCATCGCCTCGCTTCGCTTGGACCTTTTCCTCGAGAGCGTGGTGCCGTTCACGCTGCTCATGATCGCGGGAATCGCCTGGACGTTGTTCACCTTCGTGTGGCTGGCGCCCCGCATGCTCGAGACGCACTGGTTCGAGCAGGGCATCGTGATGTACGGCACGCAGACCGGCGTGACGGCGGTCGGGCTGATGCTGCTGCACATCGTGGATCCGGACAACGAGACTCCGGCGGCGCAGGCCTTCGCCGCCCGCGCGATCGTGGGCTCGCCCCTCTTCGGCGGCGGCCTGGTCACGGCGACCATCCCGCTGCTCGTGCAAGCGAACGGCGTGCTGCCGGTTCTGGGGGGCAGCACGGCGTTGGCCCTGCTCATGGTGTTCTGGCCCCGGCGTCGAGTCCGGACGTAGCGACGAACCGCTCGGTGTCGCGATCGGTTCCGGTGGGTGGACGTGCCGATCCGAACCGTGGGGGCGCGGCCCCCCTCAGCCGATTTCGAAGCGGTCCAGCCCGAAGGACTCCAGTGCGCGCGGTGTGGTTCCGCTCACCGCCCACTCCGCCAGCAGCGGTGCCACGGCCGGAGCGATCGCCCAGCCGTGGCCGGTCCACCCCGTCGCGAAGAGGACGTTCTCGGTGCCGGGCGTGCGGTCGATGACGGGAATGCCGTCGATGCAGATCGTTTCCGGACGGTCGGCCCAGGCGGACGCAACCCGTACGCCGCCCAGCGACGGGAACACCGCAACCGCCTGTGCGACGTTGCCGGCAACGGTCTCCGGGGTGGTCTCGCCTGCGCCCCGTTCCGGGTTCCAGCGTCCGCGCCATCCGCCCGACATCATGACTTCGCCGGCGGGGGTCATCTTGAGCGCCAGAGGACGATGAGCGTGTCCGATCAGGTGGCGAAACGGCGGGGGTGAGACGGGCTCGGTGAAGACGGCCTGGGGCAGAACGGTCCAGACCGGGAGAACGAGGCCCCAGACCGCCTCGAGGAGGGGAGCCACCCCCGCGTTGGCGAGGAGCAGCAGCGTTTCGCCAACCTCGATCCGTCCGCCGTCCTCGAGCTGCACCGCGCGCGCTCGGGAGCCCTCGAGCACGACGTCGGTCACGCGAGCGCCCTCGATCGCAGCGGCCCCTTCGCGCTGCGCCGCCCAGGTGTATGCCAGTGTAGTCGCGGTGTGATCGGCGACCCCGTCGAGCGGGCAGTGCAGGGCGCCCAGGATGCCCTCCGCCAGCCCGGGCTCCAGGGCGTGCACGGCCTGCGCGTCCAGATGGGAGGTGGGGATCCCCAGCCCTGTCTGGACGGCGGCCCGCACCTGTGCGGCGGGGATGTCGTGGTGCCGCTCGTACAGCAGGAGCTGGCCACACCGTTGATATCCGGTGGGAGCGTCCAGCTCGGCCTCCAAATGGGGCCACCGTGTGTATGCCTGCCGCATCAACGGGAGCTCACGCAGGTCGCGGCCGTTGGCCCGCACGCCGCGCTGGCCGGCTCCGCCGGACGCTCCGCTGGCGAAGGTGGACCCCTCCAACAGCGCCACTTCTCGGCCCCGTCGAGCCAGCTCCCATGCGGTGGCGGCCCCGTAGATCCCGCCTCCGACCACGACGATCTGCGCGCTCTGCGTGTTCATGCGCGCAAGATCGGTCCACTCCCGGTCGACCGCCACGTCCTCGGTTCCGGTCGCGAGGGGGCCCGGCGCCCACGCTACCCACGACCGTGGCCGCAACGGAGGTCGCGCGTCGGGCGTATCGACCTAGCGAAGGCCACCCCTCCAACCCGGAGGCAAACCATGCGCCGTCTCCCGTCGCGCCGCCCTACGGGGAGCATCCCCGTGTCTTCCATGGCGGATATCGCCTTTCTACTGCTGGTGTTCTTCCTGGTGACCACGGTCTTCCCGCGGGATCAGGGCCTCGCGCTCGTCCTGCCCGCCAAGGACACGACCGTACCGGTTTCAGCCACCAACCTGCTGCAGTTCGTAGTGCGCGCCGACGGGTTCGTCGAGGTGCGGCGCGGCGAGGGCGAGCAGGTGCAACTGGTGCGACCCGCCGACCTACGCGCGGTCTGGCGTCAGGAGTTCGCTGAGAATGCTCGCCTCATCGCCCTGATCGAGACCGACGGCCACGCGAGCTACGAGCGGATGATCGAGGTGCTCGACGCCCTGAAGGCTGCGGGCGCCGAACGGATCTCGCTGCGCATGGTCGCCCGCTGACCGAACGCCGCCCCCCGAGGGCCTCCCGTATCCGAATCGCCATTCGCGGGTAGTCCACGCAGGAGGTCCGCAGCGGGGCCGTCTTCGTGGAGAGGTCATGGCAGAGGCGACAGAGGTCCGCGACGAGCCGCGGATGGCCTGGTCCGTGCGTATCGCGCGGGTCGCGGGCATCCCGGTCCAGGTGCACGCCACGTTCTTGCTGCTGCTGGGCTGGATCGCCTGGATCCATTGGCGGGAAGGCGGCACGGTGGCGGCTGTCGTCGACGGCGTGCTCTTCATCCTTGCCGTGTTCCTGTGCGTCGTGCTGCATGAGCTGGGGCACGCGCTGGCGGCCAGGCGATTCGGGATCGTGACGCGCGACATCACGCTGTTGCCCATCGGAGGCGTGGCCCGACTGGAGAAGATGCCGGACAAACCCGCTCAGGAGTTGTGGGTGGCGGTGGCCGGACCGCTGGTCAATGTCGCCATCGCGATTCTGCTCTGGGTCGGACTGTCCTGGAGCGGCACGCTGCGGCCCCTGGAAACCGTGGGTGTGGCCGAAGGTGGCCTGCCCGAGCGGTTGCTGATCGTCAACGTGATGCTGGTGATGTTCAACCTCATCCCGGCCTTTCCCATGGACGGTGGGCGCGTGCTGCGCGCGCTGCTCGCCATGCGCATGGGCCTGCTGCGCGCCACGCGGGTCGCTGCGGCCCTCGGGCAGGGGCTAGCGCTGGTCTTCGGCATCGTGGGGCTGATGTACAATCCCTTCCTCGCCTTCATCGCGCTGTTCGTCTGGATCGGAGCGGCCCAGGAGGCCAACGTCGTGCAAGTCCGGTCGCTGCTTTCGGGCGTCTCTGTCCGCGAGGGGATGATCACCGACTTCGAGGTGTTGGACGGACGCGATCCGCTCTCCCACGCCGTAGAACGCGTGTTGGCGGGCACCCAGGAGGAGTTCCCGGTAATCGAGGACGGGAGTATCAGCGGCATCCTGACCCGGGCGCACCTTCTCAAGGCGCTCAGCCAATCGGGCCCGGGCATCCCGGTGTCCGCGGCCATGTCGCGTGAGCCGCGCTGGATCTCGCCGGACGAGAGCATGGAGCGCGCCCTCGAGCTTCTACGGGCAGCCGACGGGAGCGTGCTTCTCATCGGCGACGGAGGCCGTCTGGTGGGGCTGCTCACGGAGACGAACGCGAGCGAGCTCGTGCAGATCCGGGCGGCACTGCAGCACGTGTAGACGGACTTCCGGGGGTCGCCGGGAGCAGAGCGCATCTCGACGTCGGCGCCGCTCCCATTGAAGCGACGACGCCAGCTGGGCGGGGTGCGCCGCGTTGCCCCCTTCGGCGCCGCCTCCTATCGTGTCTCGACGCCCAGGTCGAGACGGAACTGGCTCTCTCCCTCCAAGGAGAGGGCCGCCCCACGGGTCCCGCCTCCCACCTCCGTCCTCCTGGGAAGGCGCGGTCGCATACCGCGCGTCATACCGCCGCGTCCTCTTCCATTTCAGGAGGTTCGCACCATGCACATCATTCGTAGCACTTCCCATCCCCCCGGGGCGACACGTACGCGCCCAGGCGGTCGCCCTCACGTGAGTGCAGCCCGCGCCACCCTCGTGGCGGTGGCGCTCGCCTGGGGGGCTCCCCTGGCCGCACAGAACCAGGTCGGTGGACGCGTGATCGACGCGACCACCAACCAGCCGTTGTCCGGTGCCCAGGTGTCGATCGCGGAGACAGGCCAGGGCGGCCTGACGCAGGCCAACGGGCGCTTCCTCATCGTCGGTGTCCAGCAGGCCAACGTCACGTTGGAGATCACCATGCTGGGATACCGCACGGTAAGGCAGCAGGTGAGCACCGGCACCGTCGACTTGGTCATCCAGATGGAAACGGCGGCCGTGCTCCTGGACGCCATCGTCGTGACCGGCGTCGCAGGGGAACAGCAGGCGCGATCGATCGGCAACACGGTGGCGACCGTGCGCGCGGATGAGATCACGGAGATCGCGCCACCCGCTAACGTCGAGTCCCTGCTCAGCGGAGCGGCTGCCGGAGTGCAGATCGGCCTTGGAGGTGGAGAGGTCGGAAACGGCGCCAACATCCGCATCAGGGGAGCCAGCTCGGTGTCGTTGAACTCGCAGCCGCTTCTATATGTCGACGGCGTGCGTGTCAACGGCAACAATGCCGACGTGGGAGGAGGGGTTGGCGGTGTGGGCGTCGACAACAGCGTACCGCCGTCCCGCCTCAACGATTTCAGTCCCGAGGACATCGAGTCCATCGAGGTGATCAAGGGGCCCGCCGCGGCGACCCTCTACGGCACAGAGGCGTCCAACGGTGTCATCAACATCATCACCAAACGGGGCGCTCAGGGCGCACCCCGGTTCACGCTTTCCGTGAGCCAAGGCGCCAACTGGCTGCCCAATCCGGAGACCTACTTTCCCCACACCTATTTCGTCTGTCAGGGCACGTCGGGGACGTGCGCGCCCGGTGAGGTGACCGATTTCAGCCCGCTGCGTGAGGACCGGCTCCGCTACGGCTACGACTGGTTCCAGACCGGCCTTCCTCAGGGGTACGCGGCCAGTGTGAGCGGTGGCAGCGAGGCGCTGCGCTACTACTTCTCCGGGGACTGGAACCGGGACGAGGGCGTCGTCGACTACAACTGGCAGAACCAGCTGAATGGTCGAGCCAACCTGGATTGGACCCCACGCCAGGATCTGGACTTCCACTTCGGCTTGAGTGGCGTGCATTCCAAGCTGTCCTCTTCGTCGGCCAATCAGCCTGTCACGACAGCCATCCTCTGGTCCTGCTTCGGGGGCTGTGAAGAGGGCTCGGGGGCCAACAATCCCGTGAATGGGCCGGCCCGGGGCTACATCGGCTACCTCCCGGAGGTACTGGCGGACTCCGTGGAGGGGTTCCAGAGCGTGAGTCGGCAGACGTACAACTTCCGGGCTACGCACCGGCCGACGGACTGGTTCACCCACCGCCTGGCCTGGGGTGGCGATTGGACCGAGACCAACAACACGCAGCTGTATCGTCCGATCAACGGTCCCGGACACTTCCAGCCGCGGGGATCCAAGTCGGCCATCCGGCAGACCACGCAGTACATCACAGCAGAATACTCGGCAACGGCCACCATCGAGCCCACAGAGAGCATCTCCTTGGCCACGTCCGGCGGGCTCCAGTACTACCAGAAACAGGAGGACTGGATCTACGCGGCCGGAAACATTTTCGCGGTGGCCACCCTGGAGACGGTAAGTGCCGGCTCGCAGAAGGACGCCGCCGAGGGCTTCGTGGAGAACAAGACGGCGGGTGCGTATCTGCAGGAGCAGGTCTCCTGGCAGAACCGCCTCTTCTTGACTGCCGCCGTGCGGGGGGACGACAACTCCGCGTTCGGGCAGAACTTTGACTTCGTGGTCTACCCGAAGTTCAGCGTGAGCTGGGTGGTATCGGAGGAGTCGTTCATGGAGGACCACGATTGGCTCAACGACCTCAAGTTGCGAGGCGCGTGGGGCCGCGCGGGACAGCAGCCGGACGTCTTCGCAGCGCTGCGGACCTTCCAGCCGGCGGTGGGCCCCAACGGCGCTTCGACGGTTCGCCCCGAGAACATCGGCAATCCCGACCTGGAGCCCGAGGTCGGCGAGGAGCTGGAGCTCGGCTTCGACGGCAGCTTCTTCGATCGACGCCTGGACGTGCAGTTCACGTACTACGACCAGGCACGCAAGGACGCCATCATCCAGGTGCCCGTCAAACCGTCCGTGGGCTTCCCCGGGATCCAGTTCCAGAACATCGGCGAGATCAGCAACCGTGGGTTCGAGGTCGGTCTCAATGCCCGGGCCTTCGAGGGCGAGGACTGGGATCTGGGGTTCACGCTCAACCTGGCGACCAACAGCAACGAGATCGTCAGCATGGGGGGGCTACCTCCGCAGATCCTGAACGGTGCCAACCCGACGACGGGCTGGGCCGGACAATACTTCGCAGAGGGCTTCCCGCTCGGAGCCATCTTCCTGAAGAAGGTGGTCTCCGCGGACATCCAGGGCACTGGCGTCAACGCGCGTGGCGTCAACGTCATGTGCGAGGGCGGGGCTGTGATCCCGGGAACGCCCAACCTCTCGCGTGGGGGTGAGGCTGCGGTCGCCTGCGCCGACGCGCCCTACATCTTCCGCGGGTCACCGATTCCCACGCGGGAGGCATCGCTGGCCTCCACGCTGACCGTGTTCGGCCGGCTGCAGCTGTTCGCTCAGGTCGATTACCAGGGCGGGCATCACATGGTCAACGGTACCGCCGCCGGAGGCCACCTGTTCTTCAAGGTGACGAGAGCCATCAATGAGCGCACCGATCCGATTTTGCTGGGCTACGAGGCGTTGGGCTCGGACGGCATCAACCAGGCAGGTCTCATCGACGCCAGCTTCGCCAAGCTGCGCCGTCTGTCAGCCAGCTACACGGTACCGGAGAGCATGGCAGCCCGCATCGGTGCGGAGCGTCTGACGCTGACGTTGTCCGGACACAACCTGGCCACGCTCTGGCAGGCGACCGACGAGGTGTTCGGCTATCCCATTCGAGATCCCGAGCAGAGAGACACGGGGGCCGCCGGCTCCGACCCAGGCGGTCTGCACGCCTACGTGCAGGAGGCCTGGCCGCCCATTCGGCGGTTCATGTTCACGGCCCGAGTGACCTTCTGATGACACCCATGGAGAGGAGACGAACGGTGATGAAGACGCAGAGGGCAACACGCCCGCTGGGGCGTCGCGCCGCCTCCCACTACGGGTGGGCAGCGTGGGTCGCGGGGCTGGCCGCGATAGGCGGCTGCAGCCTGGACGACCTTTTGGAAGTCGACCTTCCCGGCCGCGTCGTCGAGGCGTCGCTGGAGGACCCGCGACTGGCCCAGACCTTGGCCAACTCCGTGATCGCGGACGTCGAGTGCTCGTGGGACAACTACGTGGCTGCGGCGGCGCACCACTCGGATGAGTGGATCGCCAGCTCCGGGAACTCGACCATGGCGCGGTGGGGACTGAGGGACGTGCCTCCGACGTTCGCGTCCATGGCCACGGCGGCGTGCGGGACCAACTATGGACTCTTCACCCCGCTCCACGGAGCGCTGGTCCAGGCGGAGTCCAACTACGACCGGATCTCGGGCTTCGCGGACGCGGATGTACCGAACAAACAGGCGCTGCTGGCGACGATCCGGGCGTACGGGGCCTACCCCATCATCGCACTGAGCGAAGGCTTCTGCGGTTCGCCCATCGACGGTGGGGATCAGGTCCTGACGCCGAAGGAGCTGGCGGCACTCGCCGAGACCAAGCTGACCGAGGCGATCCAGTTGGCCACGGCCGCAGGCTTGGACAACATCAAGAACCTGGCGCTGGTGGGGCGGGCGCGGGTACGTCTCACCCAGGAGAACTTCGACGGGGTGTTGGAGGACGCGGCCCTGGTGCCCGAAGGATTCCTGTTCGTGGCGACGCGTGACGCCACGCCGGCGGATCGCCAGAACCGGCACTATGCGGCCATCAATGGGCAGGCGGCCGACGCCAACTCCCAGAAGCACGCCACCATCGCGCCCAACTTTCGCGCGCTCGAGTGGAAGGGAGTGCCCGATCCTCGGGTGCATGTGGAGTGGGACGGCACGCTGGGCTTCGACTTCTTCACGAAGCACTACCGGCACGACAAGATCAACTCGTTCTCCGATCCCACGAACATGGCATCGTGGAGAGAGGCGCAGCTGTTCATGGCGGAGGCGTATGCGCGTACCAATCGACTGGACGAAGCCAGGAACATCCTCGACGCCATGCATCGGCGGGTGAGTCTGCCCGAGGTGACGGCCGCGGACCTGCCCACCCAGGAGGACGTGATCGCCCACGTGATCGAGGAGCGGCGCCGGGAGTTCTTTTCCGAGGGCGGACACCGCCTGCACGACCACCTGCGCTGGCGGGGAACGACCCACAACGTGCCCTTCCTCGGCGAGCCCGGCTCGATCCATCCCAACGGGCAATTGTTGGATCCCGAGACCGGGGCACCACTGCGGGAGTACGAGGACTGGACCTGCTTTCCCGTACCTACCGTCGAGCAGCCCTGAGCGGCGCGGTACTGCTGGTCACGGCCCGGCGGAGCTATGGCCCCGCCGGGCCGCTTTCGTCGGTGGTGTCCGACTAGCGGGAACGTGGTCCGCGCAGGCGCTCCAGGAGCGCCGTGTTGAGACGCGTGTACTCCTCGCGCAACTCCGGGGGCGAGGTGGCAGCCCCGGCCAACGAACGTTCCGCCGCGGCGATGGCTCCCTCGATGTCTCCCTTCTTCTCCAGGATGAGTGCCTGACGGTGGAGCATGCCGATGTGGCCCGGGTTCTGAGCCAACGCCGCCTCCATCAGCTCCGCGGCTCGTTCCATGTCTAGGTCATGCTCGAAGTAGAACATGGCCGCCAGGAAGTAGGGTTTCCGCTCGGCCGTGAGAAGTAGCTCTTCGAGCTGCGGCACGACCGTTTCGCGCACGTCCACGGTGAGCGTGAGGGGGACACGGACCCGATCCCAGGTGAGCGCCAACGTGGCGGAGGCGCGCTGGACATCGTCCAGGGCCAGCGTGAAGGACTCCACTGCACCTGCGAGCGCCTCCGGCCGGGCGGAGACGCGTAGCGCGTCCTTGGAGTCATCGTAGGAGTAGGAGCCCCACTGGGCCTGGACCTCCTGGAAGATGATCGTCCATTCCGTTTCCCCGGGAATGCTGAACAGCTCATAGGTACCGGCCCCGAGGCGTTTCCCACCCACCGAGACGGGCGTGCTGAAACGGATGCGGGTAGCGTTGTCCGAACCGGTGCGCCACACCTGCCCGTAGGGTACCAGCCCTCCGAAGATCGTGCGGTTGCGGACGCGCGGACGGTGATAGTCGATCTCCACCTCGGTGCCCGCGATCTGCTGCAGGACCACGGCGTGCGGGTTGGTGGTGGGAATCCGGAACGCGGACTCCGGCTCCTGGGCCTGGAGACGCAGGCTCCCGGAGAGCCCGACGAGAAGACCGACCAGGACGGGAACGGGGATGGACGGGCGCACGGACGTTGCTCCGACGTGTGAGAGGCTGCTCCGACGGTGGGTGTATATACAGAGATGACGGGCGCCCGCTTACGGGCGGCGGGGCGGGGGCAGCGGCCTGAGGTCTAGCGGGGAATGTGCGGGTTGAGACGGTAGGCCATCTCCCGGACGGCGTCGGCATCCCCGAGAGCCTTGGTGGCCCACGCATGTGCGCGCTCCCAGGGCTCCTTCACCTGGGCGAGCACTCGATAGCCCGCGGGACTGACCACTAGGAAGTGGCTGCGGCGGTCCTCTCCCGGGATCGTAGCCAGCCAGCGGTTCTCCACCATGAGCTTGATGTTGCGGCTCAAGGTGGACGCCTCCATCAGGAGATAGGGCAGGAGGTCACGCTGTGTGGTCATCTCCAGCATGGCCACGGCGGCCAGGATGGTGAGTTGGTTGGCAGTGATCCCACACTCGCGCAGCTCGGCATCGTAGCGGGCCGTGACGGCCCGGCTGATCTGACGCACCCGGCCCGCAAGGCAGGTGTTGATCACCCGACGGGCCATGTCCGTGCCGGCCTGTTGGTCTTTGTTGCTCATCGATCGGGTCGGACTGCCGCTGTGCGCATGCCCAGAATCTACCAGCATTAGTTGTATGCGGAAGCATCTTTCCCGGGCTGTCCGCCGCCCCGGCTCGGGCCCGACCCTTCCGGTAACCAGCGCGCTCGCCCCGGCGTACTCCCTCTGTGTGTATCTACAAATACCATCGGAGGATCCGCGTGTCCGCAGGCGTGCCCGCCCCGCTGGGTCAGGATAACCTGGGGGGCCTTCGAGGCCAGTTTCCAACGGCGGTGACCGAGGGAGCAGGGGCCCTTCCGGGGCTCGGGGGTCTGGTGGTGGTGGGGGGCTGGTTCGCACTCACGCTGTGGATGGCCAGCGCGGGGGTCTTCGTGTGGGGGCGTGGTGTCGGGCCGCTCGGACCCGTACAGGTGGCGATCTTCCTTCCTCTGCTGATCTGGAGCGCGGCCTACGCGCTCTCGCCGGCACTGCGCGCCTGGGTTCAGCGGTTGGACGTCACGTTCCTCTCCGCCGTCCAGGTTCTCCGCATCCTGGGCGCCGCCCACCTGGTCTCGTGGGGTGCGGGCATCATGGCCGGGACCTTCGCGCTGTCCGTGGGGATCGGGAACCTACTGGTGGCCTTGTTGGCGTTGGTAACCACCTACCGTGTTGCTCATCGGCTCCGGGGGTGGCGGACGTGGCTGACGGCGCTGACGGTGATGGGGATGACGGAGTTCTCCATGACCATCGCGCTGGCGGTACTGGGCCGCTTTGCTACTCCAACTCCGTTCGATCCGCCAATGCGGGCCGGTGGCTACCTGGACTTTCGCGTGCCGCCGCTCAGCATTTTTCCGACGTACTTGATCCCGCTTTTCCTCACCGTCCACCTGATCACATTGGCGCGGCTCTTCCCGCGCCGCGGAGCCCGTGGGGCGCAGGCCGCCGCGATGCTTCTGGCCGTCTTCAGCCTGAGTGCGCCCCAGCACGTGAACGCGCAGCAGCTTGTGGGCCGTGTCCTGGATGGGGCAGCGCGAGCGGGAGTCGCTGCCGCCGACGTGGCCGTCCTGGATTCGACCGGGACGGCCATTGCCCGAACGCGCACGGGAGACGTAGGGGACTTCGTCGCTCACCTCCCAAGACCCGGATCCTTCGCGCTGAACGTGGACGCACTGGGGTACGCGTCGGCCATCACGGGAGCGCTGGTCGTCGGCGCTGGCGACGTCGTAGAAATGGAGATTCCGCTTTCGGTCGATGCGATCGCGCTCACGCCGATTCTGGTGACGGCGCGACGCTCCGACGCACGAACGTTGGCCGACTTCCGCCGTCGGCAGGATGTCGGAGAGAGGATGGGTGTGGGCGTGTTCTTCGATCGTGAGGCGATTGCCCGGCTGTTCAACCTGGCGACCCCGCTGGCCCAACTCCCGCGGATGGTGACGCACTACGACGAGAACGGCTACCTGCACATAGGGGACCCGCGTTGCCCAGGCGGCATCTTCCTCAACGGGATCTGGGCTGGCGATCGACCGGTGGACGTGTTCATGACCCCAGAGGAAGTTGAAGCGGTGGAGGTCTATCGCCCGGGAGAGTTGCCCATTGATCTTCGGCGGCCGCCGCCCGGGTTTGGGCCCTGCACCGCCATCGTCGTCTGGACCCGCCAAGGCGCCACGACGCAGGGTGGACGCGCCTGGCTGCGCTTCGGGATCCTGGGTCTACTCGCGGGGGGCACGGCCCTCCTGCTCACGGTCAGCTAGCCCCGCCGTTCCCGCCGCGGAGCAGCAAGCCCGCGACATGAGCCCACCGGTGGCTCCCTGTCGCCACTGTGGGGGAACCCGATCCCGGAGCCCCGAGTCCTGTGAGCACCTCGCGCGCCTGGCAGCTGGAAACCGCCGCAGCGGAACGCTACGATGCGGTGCTGGTCCCTTCCATCCTCGGCCCTGCCGCACAGGCGCTCGTTCGCTGGACGTCGCCGGCGGTGGGTGACACGGTTCTCGATCTCGGGTGTGGAACCGGCGCGGCCGCGCGCCATGCAGCCGCAGCCGCCGGTCCCAGCGGCCGCGTCGTGGCCGTGGATGTTCAGCCCGCGATGCTCGAGGTGGGGGCACGGGGATCGGACGCGGGCGCTCCCATCGATTGGATGCAAGCTCCAGCGGATCGGCTACCCCTGCCCGACGGGAGCGTCGATCTGGTGCTCTGCGCGCAGGTGCTGCAGTTCCTGTCGGATCGGGAGGCCGCGCTCGCCGAGGTCCGACGCGTGCTTCGTCCGGGTGGGCGCCTCGCCCTCAGCCTATGGGCTCCGCTCCCGCAGAGCCCCTACTTCGACGCGCTGGTGCACTCCATCGGCGCCCACATCGGGCAGGAGGTGGCTGGCGGTCTAGCCGCCGCGTTCGCGCTGGTGGACGCGGACGCGGTGCGTCCCCTGCTGCATCACAATGGGTTTGTGGCAGTGGAAACGGCGAGTCCCACGCTCGAGCTCCGCTTGCCCGGTGCCGCGCGCTTCGTCTCGACCCACGTCGCAGCCACACCGATGGCGGCGGGCTTCGCCGCGGCGCCGGCAAGTGCGCGAACTGCCGTCGTGGCAGACGTCGCAGAGCGGATGCAGGCCTTTGCCCGCGACGGGGACTGGGTCGTGCCTTTCACGGTGCTTTGTGTTCGGGGGGCTCGACCAACGCGGTAACGGCGGCGCTGGTGCGCGGGACGTCGAAGCGCCCCCTCAGGATGCGGGCAGACACCACGCCGTGTGCAGCGCACAGAGCCGTTCGAGCATCTCCTCGTTCTCCTGGCGCGTCTGCTCGCGCTCTTTCTCGCCCGCGAGCAGAACGATGACGCCATGGGGGTCGGGCGTTTCGTTCAGCATCACCGGATGCCGCAGCGTGGGACCGGAGCCGATGTCCCTGCCCGTCACCCCGGGGGCGTAGAACATGTAGTGCGGAGTCATGAACGTGCCGATGCTCTCGTCGCGCTCGGTGGACCGGTAAGCGCGCAGGAGAGGGGCGAGCATGTAGGAGACGCCCGAGCGAGGTGGAGCGCCGTAGCGTCCGCTGCGAAACCCTTCCTGCAGGCGGCGCTTCGCCTCCGACGCCGGAACGCCAGTGGCCCGCCAGCGGCCCAGGTCCAGGTAGGTCCGCAAGTGATCGGTGCCGGCCGCGTCGAACGCGATCGGGATCAGGATGTCCTCGGCGTACTCGTCGAAGGGCCAGGTGCCGTGACGAATGGCCGGATCGTCCCGCCCCACCAGCGCGTGAAAGCCGTTGCTGCCATGTTGCACCACCTCGTACCCGCTTCCGGAACGATAGACGTAGACTGTGGCCTCGTCTCGCAGGTGTTCCGGCAAGGCGCTCCTGGCCAACTGCACCTCGAGGTCCTCGGGCAGGGCAGGGGGGTCGTTCAGAGGCACGCCTCCGCTCGTGAGCGGGGCGCACAGGAGCAGCGCCGTCAGGGTCTTCATGGGCATGGTTCCGTCTGCGGGATCGATCCCGGGGCACGGGGAGGACACACGGCTTCCTACGCTTATATGTATATACCATTACAGGGCTCGCATACGGCTCTCGAGCCCCCGGCGGCTGCGGGAGGGAGCGGGAACGGGCCGCTGTAATCGACGAGGCGTCGCGACCGTAAGCAGCCTAGATGTGTGTATCTGCACACATAGGGCGCGGGTCGCCGCGAGCTGGAGAGGGACATGTTCGTGAGAAGGGACACCGTGGGCCTCGGCTGTCTGCTGCTCGTGATGGGGTCGGGACGCTGTGTCAGCGATCCGCTCGCGGCACTCCCGGCCCTGACCGCGGGGCAGACCATCGAAGGACTCCAGGACGTGTTGCCCTTCGAAGCGCGCTACGGGGCCGGCGGCGACCGCGTACGGATCACCGTGGACACGACCTCCACAGGCGCCGAGCCCACCTTCCAGTTCACCTCGGCCCTGCGGCGGGCCGGCGAGGCGGTCGAGTACGCGGATGTAGTGGCTCTCTCACGCCGAACGGGCGTCCCGCTGTGGAGCCGCTCCCCCTCTGAAGGAGGGGCCGCCGAGGTCCGACTCGAGTACCGCGGTGCAGTCATCGAAGGGACGATCGAGCGAGCCGGTCGGGCTGCGGAGCCGGTGCGCTGCGCGCTGGAGGAAGGCGTCTACAGCGGCGTGGGTTTGGGGATGCTCCTGGCCCAGCTTCCCCTCACGCCGAGCTACGCCGTGAAGCTTCCCTTGCTGCGGCGTTCCACCTGTACCATTGCATGGATTCCGGTCGCCGTAGCGGGACGTGAGACACTGGTTGGCGTGAATGGCCAGCGCTTCGACACGTGGCGCGTCGACGCTGGACCGTTCGGCACCTACTGGACCACGCCCGCCGCGCCCTATGTGATTCGACGGGCGACGGCGGGCGGGATCGTCCAGGAACTTCTGTCCTGGGAGATCCGGTAGCGGATACGCCTCAGCGCACGCCTACATCACCGGTCTTGGGCTCCTGGTCCTGCCAGAAGTAGTGGGGCAAAGGCCGCTGACGGGGGTAGATCTCGTCGAGGGTGTGGGCGTCGTAGAGGCGTCCGTTCTTCATCACGTGCGAGATGCTGCTGGAGTTGCGGATGTTGTCCAGCGGGCTCTGATCAAAGACCAGGATGTCCGCCAGCTTGCCCGCCTCCAGCGACCCCAGGTCGTTGCCGAACCCGATGGCCTCTGCGCCGTAGATGGTGGCCAGACGTAGTGCGTCGTGCTCGGACAACCCTCCCGATTGGATGCTCCACAACTCCCAGTGATACCCCACCCCGTGGATCTGACCGTGCGAGCCTACGCCGGCCCGGCCGCCGGCGTCGACCAGGTCCTTCACGAAGCGTGCGTGCTTGTAGAAGACGTGCTCCTCGTCCCGGAACCAACCTGCGCCGGGGCCGCCGCGGCGCGCGGCGCGTGATTCCAGTTCCTCGTAGGGCGTGAGGTGCCGCAGCTTGGCGTCGTCGAGCACCTCCTCCGTAGCGTAGTAGTAGTTCTCGGCCCAGGGCCCGCCGTAGGAGACGAGCAGCGTGGGTGTGTAGGTGGTCTGCGTCTGGTTGAACAGGCGAACCACGTCGCCATAGATCGGGGCAATCGGGAGCGAGTGCTCCAGCCCGGAGTAGCCGTCGATCGTATGGGTCATGTTGAGCTTGAAGTCGATGCCTCCCTCTACCGTGGGCATCAGCTCCAGTTCGCGAGCCGCCATGATCAGCCACTGCCGCTGCTGACGGTTGCCCGCCATGTACATCTTGAAGGTGTTGAGTCCGTAGTAGTCCTTGTAGCGCTTGAGGACGTCCCGGGCGTGGTCCAAGCTGCGAACGTTCTCACCCGAGAAGACGCCGGGGCCTGTGTGGTAGATGCGGGGCCCGATCATCTGCCCGGACTCCACCCGGTCGTGGTAGGTCAGGACATCCGTGGTTGCGGTCTGCACGTCCTGGGTGGTGGTGACCCCATAGGCCAGGTTCGTGAGGTACTGCCAGACCTGGTTGGAGTGGATGTCGTTGATCAGCCACTGCGTGTGATAGTGGGTGTCCACGAAGCCGGGCGTGATGGTCTTTCCGCTGACGTCGATGACCTGCGCGTCAGCGGGCACCTCCACCTGGCCGCGCGCTCCCACGGCCACGATGCGATCGTCCCGCACCACGATGTCGGCATTGTCGATGATCTCGCGTCCACGCATGGTCACCGCGCGTCCGCCCCGCAGCACCACGGTCCCGCGCGGCACGTCGCGTGCCACTTCGATGGTGATGCGCTGCTCGGCTGGCTCATAGCCGGGAGCTTCGGCTTGTTGCGCCTCCTCGGCCTGATCTCCGGCGCCCCGCTCGCTCGTCGCCGCCTCCACGCTGTCCTCGACGATGCGCGCCCGCGCCAGATCATACACCATGTGCGCGTTGCCAAGACTCCAATGCACCAGGGCCGCGTCGGCACTCCAGGCCGGAAACTGACCGCCGATGCGCGTGAGCTTGCGCACGGGGAAGGCCGCGCTCTCACCGCCCACCTGGATGGTGGGCGTGTCGCCCCCCACAACCGGGACGGTCACCACGTACAGGTCCATGCCGACCTGTGCGAGGGCCTGATCCCCCTTCGGTGCCATGATCACGCGATCGGCCGGAGGAGAGCGCTCCGCGCCGGGCTGCCGAGGCCCGTCCACCTTGACGTGCGCCTTCTCGTCCGTGCCGTCCCACCGGAACGACACCAGCCCGTTCTGGCGGTGGTAGGCGAAGATGCGGTCCGGATCGTCCGTGACGTGCAGGCCGCTCCGGCCGGAGGTGAGGCCGATCCGGGTGGCCGCGCCACCCGCGGACGGCACCCAGACGAACTCGGTGCCGAGCCCGCCGTTGAAGCCTCCCCGGTTCTCCTGGACGTCGCGTGCCGAGCCACGGATCGTGACGATGCGTGACCCGTCCAACGACCAGACGGTCTCCCGGTAGAAGCCCGCCGTTTGAGTGAGCTGTTGGGGTGCGCGGCCGCGCTGGTCGACGCGGGCCTTGTAGACGTGGCCTCCGGTCGCGTCGTCCCAGCTCACGAATGCGACCCACCGTCCGTCGGGCGACCAGGACGGATTGTGCTCACCGACCTCCTGATCGGTGAGCCGCGCTGGAGTGCCGCCGGGATAGTCCATCACGTAGACCCGATCGAGCGCCACGAACGCGAGCTTGCTGCCATCCGGCGAGGGTACCGCATCGCGGATCTGCCGCAGCACCATGGTGGGAGACGTCTCGACCGCGTAGTCGAAGCGCACGCGCGGACCGAGGTCCAGGTCCACGTCCACCCGGAACGGGATCTCCGTCTGCGTCTCGTCCTCCACGCCGATCTTCCAGATCTTCCCGCCGTAGGAGGCGACCACATTCCTGGAGTCCGGTGTGAACGAGAAGCCGGGGAGCGCATCCATGGGCGCCACCGACTCCTGGTCGTCCCGCTGTACAGGGTAGGCCAGCCAGCGCTCGCTGCCGGTGTTCAGGTCGCGAATGCGAAGACCCGTCTCTCCCCGGTGGCGCGTGCCGTAGACCAGCCACCGTCCGTCGGGTGACAGCGTGGGCCGCACCGCGGAGCCGTAGCGGGAGGTCATCGCGGTGGACGTCCCCGTCTCACGGTCGTAGACCGAGATCTGGTAGAGCGGGAAGACCGCGTTGTACATGTGACGACCATTGCGCGAGGCGTACCATACGTGGCGGCCGTCGGCGCCGAAGGCCGCGCCGGCCATGTGCGCTTGCGGACTGCCTCCATCGTGCAGCTCCACGCCGCTGCCCCCCTCCACGTGGTAAAGCCAGAGCTTCATGTTGCGCCCCTTGGACGCCACGATGTACTCCCCGTCTGGTGTCCACTCGGGAGAGAGGTAGTCGTCGGTCTTCCCTTTGGTGAGCTGCACGGTGTCCGCACCGTCCAGCGACTGGATCCACAGGTTCTCCGCGCCACTGCGGTCGGACACGAAGACCACCCGGGAGCCGTCCGGGCTGAAGCGGGGCTGGACGTCGTAGGCCATGCCGCTGGTCAGGCGCGTGGCCGTGCCTCCCTCGATGGGCATCGTGTACAGGTCACCGAGCAGATCGAAGACGATGGTGTGTCCGTCGGGGCTCACGTCGAGGGACATCCAGGTTCCCTCGCTGGCCGTGAAGCGCAGCGACTGGCCAGGCTCCAACGGAAGGTCCTTGGCCTTCTCCCCGGCACCGCCACGGGCCTGCGGCGCTTGGAACGCCGCGACAGGAGAGACGCAAAGGGCCGCCGCACTCAGCAGCGTGAGAAAGAGCATCGGGGGTCGCAGGGCGCGTGGCAGCATGGTCGGTCTCGGTCTCGGGAACGGGCGCGGTCCGACAGGGCGGGGAACCCTTGGGTCCGCGGGCCGCCCAAGAATGGCGCCCCCTGGCCAGCACCGCAAAACGAGCGGGCCAGCCTCGCCCCGGAGGGCGAAGCCGGCCCGACTGACGCCAGAACCCCGGGCTCGGGAGGTGTTGCCTTCCCGAGCTTCCGGGGTGGCCTAGTGCTTCATGCCGTGCAAGCCGGTCACCATCGCCTCGGTGTTGTGTCCGAAGCGGATGCCGTAGACGCCGTCGGTCGACTTGAGCTTGCCGGCGCCCACGACCTCGGAAACGGGATAGCTCGCTACGGTGGTGCCATTGATCTGGCAGGAGACCGTGCCGCCCATGACCATGATGGCGATCTCCTGCGTCACCTGCTCGCCGGGCCCGGCGGCGGTGTGCACGGCGTCGCTCATCTCGCCGCGGCGGCCGTTCATCTGGAAAGCCTCCGGTCCGAACCCGCGCACGATGAAGTTCCCGTTCCCGTACGCTGCGCAGTACAGATAGGACTGCTGGTCCGTGCCCATGTCGTTGCCGCCGATGAACAGGCCGTAGGGATGCGGGTGGTTGTTCAGGTTCATGTACTGGGGCTCGGTGAAGGTCGCCGAGACCATATAGTCCCCGCTCAGGGTGTTGGAGGCGTTCCAGTAGGCCACGGCCGGGCCTGTGGTCACGTGGAGTGCGTCACCGTCCTGGGCCAACTTGGCATCCTGCAGCGTCGCCCCGCGGCCGGCCTCGGCCGCGTCGATCTTGCCCATCCAGCCCGCCACCGAGATGCCTCCACCTTGCACGGCGCGAACCTCTTCCTGGGCTGTCATGTCCATCGGAATCGTCAAGAACAGCAGAGCCGCGGCCGCGAGCGCCGAGCAGCGGGTTGGACGCATGGATCACTTCTCCTGGTGTTTGGTGAACTGAACTTCATGATACGCCACTGGGGCGGAAACTTGCCATCGACCCGTCGCGGGCGGGCCAGGACCGCCCCGGCCTTGGCCTCCTAGCCGAGGCCTTGGGTCAGGAGCTCGTAGAGCTCCCGCGTACCCGTGGCCAGCGGGTGATCGATCCCCAGCACGCGCGCTTCATCCGCCATCAGGGCCTCCATCGCGCGCCGGCCGGCAGCGATGCCCTCGGGGTCCCCGGCTCCCCGTGCCTGCTGCAGGCGGGCGCTGGCCAGGTTGCGCCGGGCCAGGAGCGTGTCCGGGTGGTCCGGCCCCAGGGTCTGGGAGCGTGCCGCGATCACGTGCTCCTGGGCCGCCTCGGCCTCCTCCGCGCGCCCCACCTCGCGGTAACAGAACGCGAGGTTGTTCAGGGACAGGATCGTGACCGGGTTCAGGGAGCCCAGGATCCGGGCTCGGTCCTCGACCACGGCCTCCAACATCGGAATCGCCTCGTCCCACTGCCCGAGCTCCGCCCAGGCCGTTGCCGCGTTGTGGCGGGCCTCGAGGGTGTCGGGGTGATCGGCGCCCAGGACCCGGCTCCGATCCTCGAACACACTCATGTGCGCCTTCATGGCTTCCAGCATGCGGCCGGCGTCCGCCAGCGCGACCGCGTGGGAGCTCCGGGCAGCGAGCGTGCTGGGATGGTCGGGACCGAACACACGGCGTTTGGCCTCGATGAGCGCTTCGCCCTCCCGGAGGGCATGGTCCAGGCGCCCCACTCCCGCCAGGCAGGATGCGAGGTTGTGGCGGGTAACCAGCACGGACGGGTGTTCCTCACCAAGGACCGGGACCTCGTCCGCCAGGAGTTGCTCGAGCACCGGCAGCGCCTCCTCAGGCCGCCCCAGGGCCATGAGATTCAGCGCCACCTCGTTCCGGCTGCGGCGGGCGTCGGGGTGGTGGGCACCAAGGACGCGCTCCCGATCCCGCAGCACTGCACGCTGCATCGCCACCGCTTCGCCGATGCGACCCGTCGCGCGCAGCGTCGTGGCGAGGCATTCGCGGGCGTCCAGCGTAAACGGGTGTTCGGAGCCCAGACGGGTCGTCCAGTCGTCCACCGCGTTGCGGTAGGCGTCGAGGGCTTCGTCGTAGCGGCCGGCTTCCGCCAGCCAATGGGCCCGGATGAAGCGCAGGTAGCGGGCGTCGAAGTCCCCGTCTCCGTCCTGCTCAGCATGCTCTGCGATCATCGCGTCGAACGCCCGCAGGGCCTCGCTCACCCGGCCCAGCTCTCCCAGGGCGCGAGCCCGGGCCAGGCGCAGCTTCCACCAGGTGTCCCGCTGCGCGGGGGCGGCGACGGTCCAGTCGATGCCTTTGTCGGCGACCTCGACCAGGCGTGCGTACTCCAGGCCCTGCCGCAGGTGTTCCACCAGTTGCAGCACGGAGTCCGACACATCCTCGTCGAGCGGAAGGAACCCTTCGTCCGCGCCCAGCAAGTGCGCTTCGAGGATGGCGCGCCGCGCGGCGGTGGAGAGCGTATCCCAGTCGTCTTGCTGCTTGCGTTGACAGGCCCAGCGAAGGAGCGCGCCCCGCGCGCGGGCCAACTCGTCCGGAAGGAAGAGCGACCGCGACTCGCCCCGCGCCCGTTCGAAGAGACCGGGCTCGGTGAAGGTATCGAGCGCCGCATCGACGGAGCGGACCCAGCCCCAGGGGGCCCGAGCCGCGGACAGGCCCTCGTCGGCGTCGGTCAGGTGGATCAGCTCGGCCGCGGCCGGGATCCAGTCGGGATTGAAGCGGGGTCCCTGGATGGAGGAGAGCGCCAATACCTCCCGCACCGGCTCGGGGAGCTCCCGCCAGATGGCGTGGACGATCTCTTCGTCGCCGGTGGGGAGCGCGGCGATCTGAGCGGTGTCGAGGGAGCCACCGCCCGACTCCAGCGCCCGGCGCACCGCGCGCAGTGACAACAGCCCTCGTAGGCGGTTGGGGTTGCCGCCGGCTCGCTCGCAAAGGGCGTCGAGCAGGGCGGGGTCCGCATCCGGCGCGGTGCTGCGCACCAGGGTTACCAGCGCGTCGTCCGACAGGCGCGTCAGCTCGCGACGTCGGGCCAGCCCAGCGCGCGTCCAGCGATCGAGCGCGTCTCCGAAGGTGCCGGGTACATCGTTCTGGATAGCCACCTGGTCCGGCCACCCCGTGGCCAGGATCAGCACTCGCCCTGGGGAGGTGAGCAGATGGTCCACGAGCCGGACCGTGCCGGGGTCGGCCCAGTGCGCGTCGTCGATCACCAGGACGATCGGGAGATCTCCGCCGCTGACGTGCGCCAACTGGTCCGCCAGCTCCGCCGCGCGGTCCGCCTCGCGGCGGGTGCCCTCGACGTCGATGTGGCGGGACTGGGCGGCAGCCCGGCGACCCGCGAACGCGGACCACTCCTGGCTGAGCAGCCCCCACGTGGAGGTGGCGACGCCGTGCCACGTCATGGCGAGGTTCACGGGGTCGGGAAGCCCGACCAGGCCGGCGACCGCCCCCAGGGCGCCCAGCCTGGTCTTCCAGCGGTCGCCGCGACCTGCCAAGGCCCCCACCATCGAGCCCACGTGCGCTTGGATCTGATGCTCGGCGTACTGAAGCGCGGCCAACTCGCGTCCCATCTGGTCGCGTTGGCAACTGATGCCCAGCCAGAGGAAGGGGATGGGAGTATCCGCGGGAACCTCGAACGGGGCGGGGAAGACGCGTTTGCGCGCGTGCAGCCAAGAGGAGGCTCCGTCGGAAATACGGGGCGGCCAGTAGGCGCCGCCAGCCGCCAGCCGCGCGTACACCTCCTGCACGACGCGTGACTTGCCCCACCCCGTGGGCGCCAACAGCGCGTAGAGGCGTGAAGGCCCGGCGACGCGCACACGCTCGTAGGCTTCGGCCAGCTCGGCGACCAGGCGCTGCCGGTCGTCGCCGACGAACGCGGTGAACGGTGCGTCCACTGCTACGTCCCGGCCGTGCGCGTCACATCCCGATCCCGGGTCCTCGGCGCCTCAGCGCGGGAAGCCCCCCGTGGGCATGCGGGGAATGATGCGCAGTGCGTTGCCGTAGTAGACGGCCTTGAGCACGTCGTCCGGGAGGCCGATGCCGTACAGCTTCCAGAAGGCGTGATAGTCGCGGTAGTAGTCGAAGTACTCGTCTTCGGTCTCGAACACCCGCCAGTAGTAGGGATACTCGTCCGGTGCGAAGGAGTCTTTCCCGAACAGGATGCGGTCCTTGTACTTGGTGAAGAACTCCCGCGCGAAGCGCGGCTGCCGCCCCAGGTCGTAGAGCACCGCGCCCAGCTCGGTGTGCACGTTGGGGAAGCGGTCGAACAGCGCTCCCAGCCTTCCCAGGTCGTTCGCGTACCAACTCATGTGGGCCACCACCCACGTGGTGTTGGGATGCTTGGCCAGCAGTCGGTCGCGCTCTGCCATCAGATCGTCGAAGGTGGGGTAACGCGAGCGGTCGTTGAACTGCCGGTTGGGGAACAGCGCCATCTCCAGCCAACGCTCGTTGGTGAAGTCCAACGCTTCGAAGAACTCGGCCGGATCGCCCGTGTGGATGAACACGGGGATCCCGAGGCGGCCTGCCGTTTCCCACACCACGTCCAGCTCCGGGTCGTCCAGCGCCAAACGGGTGCCATCCGCCTTATTGGTACCCAGCCCGAAACCCTTGTTGATCTCGCCGATTCCGACGGCGCCCGCGCGCACGTCGGCCTCGAGCTGGGCTGCGATGCGAGCTCCCGATCCCGGTCCCACGTTGCGCAGATCGACGGTGGTGAAGAAGACGAAACGATCCTCGTAGCCTGCAGCTTTCACCGCGGCGATCTGACGGGTGAGACGCTCGCCCGACGTGCCGCGTGCCTGGACCATCACCTGGAGATTGAGCGCGTCCATGGCGCCCACCACCTCTTCGATGGCCGCCTGGTTGTCCAGCAGTGGCGGATGCCCGTGGAAGTCGACGGCGGGGAACCTGGCGCGCGGCACCGGATGCTCGGGGACCACCAACGTCGAGTGCGGCTTGTACTCGATGATGCTCGGGGGTGGTATCGTGGGCGTGGTGGGCCGCTGCGCGGCCAGATCGGCGACGGAGCCGAACGCGAGCAGGGCGAGGACGAGGGACGGGCGCATCGAGGACTCCGTGTGCGGGAAGGCCGGAACTGGGGAAGGTGCGGGAGAGGTCGGGCGCTGTACAGGCGGGCCCTCCCAACGGTCGGGTGGGGGACGGACCGCCGGTCGCTCAGGGCTCGCGCATCCCGGTGAATGCCGGTCCGATCAGACCGCGCCCGGCCCCTCCGGGTTCCGTTCGCGCCGCAAGGCCGCCAGCGTCCGCTCCACGGCGGAGGGGATCAGGAGGTCGTCGGAGATGGCGGCCAACTCCTCCGCCCGCGCCCAGGCGGCCTCGAGGTCGGTCGCATCACCACTCTCCAGCGCTTCCTCCGCACCGATCTCCAGGGCCAGACGCTCGTGGCGGGCGAGCTTGGCCAAGCGGGCGGACCTTCCCGGTCCGTAACGGCGAGCTGCCGCGCGGAGCTGATCGTGGAAGCCGGGACCCTTCTTGGCGCGGTGCGTCAACGCACGTTCGATCGTCTCGGGATCGGGGTTGAAGCGATTGACCAGCGGCAGCAGGGAGTAGATGGCATGCACCGCGTCTCGTCCGGAGAGCGTCCACCGTCCCGGCAGGGCCAACATCCATCCGTAGTCGTCGTCGGTGGCAACCAGACGGACGTTGTTCAAGGCGCGCCGGTCGAGCGTGTGCGCTCCGATGCGCACGACTCCCTGGCGCGGGGGTTCGAGCCCGGCGCGCAGCAGGGCCACGATCGCCAGCGGCGCCAGGAGCCCACCCGCGGCGATGCCCGCTCCCATCAGCCCCACGGACGCCACTGCCGTGCTGGCCCCCAGGATCCAGCGTCGTCGCCGGGGCCATGTGACCACGGCAGGAAGCTCGAGCTGCGCCCGACGGTGCAAGCGGTCCTGAAGGCGGCGTCGAAGCAGCGCTTCAGGATCTTCGTCCCCAACCCGGATGACCTCGAAGCCGTCCGTCCCGCGCGCCACGCTCAGGGAGGGACCCTGACTCACCATGGGCCACTCCGTGTGCAGCTGCTTGCAGCGCTGAATGGCCTCCCAACGCTGCTCCAGCGGCACCAGGTTCCAGCGGCCGCAGCGCTGACACACCACCCACAACCGGCCGCGTTCCGGATCGAAGGCCACCATGCGCCCGATGGGCAGGGTCGGCAGGTGCTCGTTGGGCTCGAGTGTGCCCCGGCAGGCGAGGCAGCTGCGATACATGGCGGCTCGGCCCCGGGGCGTCAGCCCGCGGTCGTCCAGGTCGCCACTCCGAACCCCACCGCGGCCACCGCCGCGGTGAGCACGGTGCCCCATACCAGGTCCACCGGAACCAGGCCGGCAGGGAAGCCGCGGAGCGTGGCCAGATTGGTGAGGTCGTAGGCGGCGTAGGCCACCAGGCCCAGCACGGCCCCGTTCAGCAGCGCCCGCTGCAGCGACTGCTCCGCGACGGCCGGGACGACAGCCAACAGCAGAACGCCCCCCAGGTAGATCAGGTAGAACGCCAGCGCGGCGCCCCAGCGCACCTCAGGCCGCATGAGCTCGCCCAGTGGCGGGCGTAGAACCCACGGGCCAGCACGCCCAACCAGACCAGATCGAGCGCCAGGAAGGCCAGGAGCATGGCGCCGTAGGTGGCGAGCGCGCGAAGCGGGCTCACGGCTTCCCCGTCCGCTTCCTTCCCTCGGCGGTCAGCGCGCGCTTTGGGTCTCGCTTCATCTTCTTGATGTACTCCACGCGGCGAAACCGCAGGGCCGACCAGTCCTCGTCGATGGCCACCTGCCGCACTCCCTCGAAGCCCGCGGATCCCAGCGCGTCGAAGCCCGTGTCGCGGTTGAACTCGCAGGCGTAGCGCTTGGACGTGCCTTTGGGGTAGGCGATCCAGACCACGGCATCGCCGCGCGTCTTGGCCGGCAGCTTGCCCGCGACCGCATCCAGGGCCGCCTGCCTCGTCACGAAGGCAACCAGGAAGTCCACGCTGGCGTCGGCCCCCCAACGCCGGAGCACCGCCTTCCCCTCGAGCTCGGCAACGGCCCGCTCGAAGCTCGCGGGCGCATCCAGGATCAGGACGCGTTCCTGGTCCTTGAGGTTGAGCTTGCTCCACAGACCGGCCATGGCTGCTGCCTACTTCACGTCCGGGCCCAGATGCTTGATCGGGCGATGGAAGACGAAGTAGACCAGGCCCGCACCGGCGGCGATGGCGCCCACCGTGGTGAAGAGGGTCGGCGGAGAGAGGCTCTCCAACTGACCGGCTGCCATCCCGGCGATCAGATTGCCGAGCGACGTCCCCATGAACCACACACCCATCATCTGACCCACCAGGCGGTGCGGCGCCAGCTTGGTGACGCTGGACAGCCCTACCGGGCTCAACGCCAGCTCACCCACCGTGTGGAAGAAATAGGTGACCACCAGCCACATGGGGCTGACGGGGTTCTCGGGCGTCGCGAAGCTGGCACCCCAGGCCAGCACGAAGAACCCAACGCCGAGCAACACGAGGCCCCACCCGAACTTCACCGGAATGGACGGATTCCGCTCGTCGAGCCGCACCCACAAGGAGCCGACGACGGGAGCGAGCAGGATGATGAACAGCGCGTTGACCGACTGGAGCCAACTGGTGGGCATCTCCCACGAGCCGATCGTACGGTCGGTGAGGCGCTCCGCGAACAGGTTGAGCGTGGAGGCCGCCTGCTCGAAGCCGGCCCAGAACATGGCGGCGCCAATGAACAGGATGAAGATGTACGTGACGCGCTTCTTCTCGTCGGCGGCGAGCCCGCCCATCGCCATCAGGTAGGCGAAGTACAGCACCGCGATCGAGACGATGGTCACGCCTGCTCCGCCCGCGATCGCCTCGATGGTCACGTTCACGGTGCCGGCCCGGTTCAGGAGCCACAGCAGCACCGTGATCACCGTCACCACGGCCACGCCCGCGATGAGCGCCCGGATGGCGCCCGAGCGCTTGTCGAGGGCGTCCTCCTGCAGCAGCCCCGCCTCCTTCAGGTAGGCATCGCCCATTCTGTACTGGATCAGACCCGCCAGCATGCCGACGCCGGCGGCGCCGAAACCCAGGTGCCAGTTGATGTTCTCGCCCAGATAGCCGCAGATGATCGGACCGAGGAAGGCGCCCAGATTGATGCCCATGTAGAAGATCGAGAAACCGGCGTCGCGACGTGCGCCCCGGTCGGAATACAGCTCTCCCACGATGGCGCTCACGTTGGGCTTGAGCAGCCCCGTGCCCACTGCCACCAGGCACAGGCCCACGAAGAACAGCACCTTGCTTCCCAGCGCCATGGTGAAGTGGCCGGCCGCGATGACCACGCCTCCCCAGAACACCGCTGAGCGCTGGCCCAGGATGCGGTCGGCGATCCACCCGCCCGGCAGCGAGAGCAGGTAGACCGACGCCGTGTAGAGCCCCAGGATGGCGCCCGCCGTGGAGTCGGCGAAGGCGAACCCACCGTCGGCGAGGGCCGCGGTCAGGAACAGGACCAGCAGACCACGCAGCCCGTAGTACGAGAAGCGCTCCCACATCTCGGTGAAGAACAGCGTGGCGAGCCCCCGGGGGTGCCCGAAGAACTGTTTCTCGCCGGGGGCCTGCAGGTGGGTCTGGGTCTGGCTCATGCCTGCTCCGTCGCGTCGAAGGCTGCGCGCCGCCCCCTGTTCCGCCGGGGGCGGTTTCCAGCTTAGGGGGCGGTCCCGCGTTCCACCAGCTACGGTGTCTGGCCGGTCCCGATGTCCACCGCCGCCTGGGGCGGGGCCGATCTTTCCCCAAACACCCGCCCGGCGTAGGCTGTCCTCCTCGAAGAACCGCGCAGTCTCCCGCCTTCCGCTGGAGCAGGTCCATGCCCGAACTCGGGGCCTTCCATCCGATCGTCGTCCACTTCGCCATCGCCCTCCTCTTCGTGGGGGTGCCGCTCCGCATCCTGTCGCTGTTCGGGAAATGGCAGTTTCCCGGGCCCGCGGCCCTGCTGCTGATTCTGGTTGGGACGGCTGCGTCCATGGTGGCGGTCAAGTCGGGGATCGACGCGCATGGGCCGGCCGAACGTGTCCCGGGGGCACGCCCGGCGGTGGTCGAGCACGAAGAGCTGGGGGAGAAGACCCGCAACATCTTTCTGGCGGTTGCGGCCATGGAGCTGCTGGCCCTGGCGCTCCGGAAGCAGCGCTACGGCCGCGCGTTCCTGTTCGGTTCGGCCGCGATCGGGGCCGTGGGCTTGTTCTTCATGTACGAGACCGGTGAGCACGGGGGGGAGCTGGTCTATTCGTATGCCGGGGGCGTGGGGACGCGCACCGGCGAGGAAGAGGATGTAGGTCGGCTCCTCAGGGCCGGCCTCTATCATCAGGCCATGCAGGACCGCGAGGCGGGACGCGCCGAGGCTGCCGCGCGCTTGATCGACGAGATGGCCCAACGCTCGCCGTCCGACCCCGACGTGTTGCTGTTGAGCGCCCAGTCCACACTGCAGGACCGGAACGATCCGGAAGGCGCCCTGGCGCAACTCGAGCGCATTCCCGGTGCGAGCGAAGGGCCCATGCGCCTGCGCGTGGCGTACATCCGAGCGGACGCGCTGGTGGCCATGGGCGACCGGGCCGGTGCGCTGGCCTTGTTGGAGGGACTCCAACAGGAGTTCCCGACCAGCACGCAGTTGCAGCGGCGGATCGAAGCCCTGCAGAACTAGCGGGGCGAACCGCCGGCCGGCGCTCAGGCCATCGATGGCGGGGCGTTCCGCTCCAGCAACACCGTTCCCGCCATCCGCTGCGCGGACTCGCGCACGTGCCGGGGCGCGAACCGGAAGACGGCTCGCCAGAAGGCCATGTAGCGCGGGGCCCGGTGTAGACGACGCGCCTCCTCTCCGGAGGAGCGGAACTCCGACTCCACCCATCCGAACGGACGGAAGAAGTCGGTGCCCTCTTCCGGCGCAAAGCGGAAGGGTGCCTGACCAGCCGCCGTGGCCTTCCCCCAGGAGCGTTGCATCATCTTGAGCAGGCGGGGGCTGGCCAGGTCGATCAGCCACCAGCGGTAGGCGGCGTGCCCCGCCAGGTCGGCGGCCAGCGCGCCCACGTCGGTGGGGTCCAGGTAGATGAGCAGGCCCTCCGAGACCACCAGAGCGCTCCGCGATCCGGCGGCCGACTCCGCCAACACGCGGCTGCGGGCGCCCGCATCGGCGAGGTCGGCCGTCACGGCGCGGTAGTCACACCGAGGGGGCGCATCTCCGATCACGGCGAGCTTGTGGTCCAGGATGTCGGGCAGGTCCACGTCCACCCAGCAGAGCTCCGCGGGCAGGTCCAGGCGCCAGGGACGCGCGTCCAGGCCCGCCGCCAGGTTGACGACCCGGTCCACGCCTCGGTGGTGCACCGCGTCCCGGATGAGCTCGTCGAAGACCTGCGTGCGCACGATCATGGCCCAGGCGGCCGCCCGGCCTCGTCGCATGGAGCGGACGATCTGCTCGCCCTTTTCCCCCGCGAGCTGACGGGCCCAAGGGTCCTGGAAGAGCGCGTCGGGGCGCTCCGTCTCCATGGCCCGGTAGACGGCGACCCAGCGGGCCGTGTCCGATACGTGCTCGATCCCAGCCATCCCGACCTCCTCCCACCCGGATGTGCCCCAGCCCCCCTGCATGACGGTGGGACGGCGGCTGGCCCGCGGTCAATCTGGAGGAGCCAAGGGGGATCCAGGTGGGCCTCCCGGAACGCGGGCACGCCCCCTGCTCCAAGGACGGGTCCGACCCGCCGGAGCCACCGATATCGGCTCCGGACGGTGCTGAGGGACCACCGGGCCGAAGCCCAGGCCCCTCAGCCTGTGGAAGGATCGCAACAGGGGTGGCCGTTCGTCGTGGACGGTTCCGCCTCTAGGGGCGAGCTTCCGAGCGAGCCTGAGGATTCGACCAAGGAGCAGGGCCGACGTGGCCATCGAACGCATCGAGGACGTGGAAGTGGGGGCTGTCCATACGGAGACCCGGACCTTCGACGCCTCGCTGATGGAGACCTTCATCGCGTTCACGCGCGACTCGGCGGGGATCCACACCAACCGGGAGCACTCGGCCGAGATGGGCTTCGAGAACCTGGTGGTGCACGGCTTCCTGCTCTCGACGCCCTTCAGTCGCATCCTGGGCATGGATCTGCCGGGTGAGAAGACCGTGATCGGCTCCATGGAGCTCAACTTCCACGAACCCGTCTACAAAGGGGACACCGTGACGTACACGGCCACGGTGACCCGAGTGATCAAGCCCCTGGGCTCCGTGCTGCTCGAGCTGCGCATCGTGAAGGACGATGGCACGGTGTGCGTGAAGGGGAAGGCCAACTGCGTCTTCACCTGAGCCGCGGGCCCTAAGTGGCCGCGGCCCGAGCGAGGACCCGCGACGAAGCGAACGGACCGCCCACGGTCCCCGACGAACCGAGTGTCATGCAGAACGATTCCCAAGGAGCGGTCATGAGCCTGGATGCCTTCGAGCTCTTCAAGAAGCTGCTGTACAAGAACGCCTTCATGTTCCGGAAGACGTTCGACAGCGTGGAGGAGGAGTTCGGCCAGCCCTGGCGCGAGGAGTTCGACCTCCACCTGCGCAACCTCTTCGGCATGGACGAGGAGCGCTATCTGTACGCGGTGAAGGGGTACACCAAGTTCGCCATCGACTTCATGCGTCTCGAGCGTCTGTTCAAGCAGAAGCGCGAGTACGAGCCTCAGACCTACGACGAGGCCAAGGAGCGGGTCTACATGAACCGCGACTACATGATGAACCTCTATCTGCCTGGGATCCTGGTGTCTCACTTCCTGTGGCGCCACCACTACCGGCAGTTCCAGTTCTACAAGGAGCAGTTCCTGCCGCGCCTGGATGCGTACGACGACAAGCGCTTCTACGAGGTGGGTACCGGAACGGGCTTCTTCACGGTGCAGGTCCCCCGCCACGACCCGGCCTGGCATGGGATCGGGATCGACATCAGCCCGTATTCCCGGGAGTTCACGCTGAACCAGGTGAACGGCTGGGGCTTTGGGAATCAGTTCACCTCCAGCGAAACCAACATCATCGGTGCTGGCCTGGAGCCGCTCCCGGTGGTGCAGTGTATCGAAGTGTTGGAGCACCTCTCCGACCCCCAGATCTTCTTGGACAACCTGCGGCTCATGCTGAGGGAGGGAGGGGTAGGATTCGTCACGGCGGCCCTCACCGCGCCCAACGCGGATCACATCTATCTGTACTGGGAGCCCGAAGAGGTGATCGCGCAGCTGGAGAAGGCCGGCTTCCAGGTCCACGACTACGTGGAGGAGAAGGGCTACGAGGCGCCACCCGAGGAGATCGTTCCCAAGGTGGCTGCCTTCATCGTGTCCTGATTCACACGATCCTGACCCGGGCTGGACCGCACCGATCGCGGGTCCGACCGACGCCCCCGAACGCGCCAGGCGCATGCTCGAGAAGTCCTACACCGAGATCCAACAGGAGCTGAAGGCCCGCGACCTCTCGGGGTTGCCGGCCTTTCCGGTGACCGTGCTCCGCAATGTGGTCACCGAGCCCATCGAGCCCTACCTGAAGTGGTTGGGCGCGGAGGCGGGCCTACGCCTGGAGCTCCGGTTCGGAGACTTCGACAACATCGTTCAGGAGGCGGTGGGCGGAGCACCTCGGTTGCTCAACGGTGAGACGGCCTGCGTGCTGGTCCATGTGCGACTGGAGGGCGTTTCTCCGGCCCTGGCTCGCGAGTTCACGAGCCTGGAGTCGGATGCGGTACACAGCGAGCGCGAACGCGTGGAGGACTGGATCCGTTCGGTGCTGGCCGGCATCCGGCGGCAGACCAAGGCGATGATCCTTTGGCACGGCTTCGAGACACCGCTCCACCCGGCCTATGGCGTCGTCGACGCGCACCAGCCTGAAGGTCAGGCGGAGGCCGTGGCGCGCCTCAATCAGGCGCTCCGCGCCGCGCTGGCCGAGCACGCCAGTGCCTACTACGTGGACATGGACCTGTGCCGCGCGCGAGTGGGTGCTCCGTCGTTCTACGACGCACGCTACTGGCACATCGGTCGCGCGCCCTACACCCGGGAAGCCCTGAGAGAGATCGCGCTCGAGGACATGAAGTTCGTGCGCGCGCTCCGTGGCCGGAACAAGAAGTGCCTGGTCCTCGACTGCGACAACACGCTTTGGGGCGGGATCATCGGGGAGGACGGGTTGGCGGGCATCAAGCTCGGACAGACCCACCCCGGGTCGGCGTATCGGGAGTTCCAGCAGGAAGTCGTGAGCCTGGCCCGCCGCGGTGTGATCCTGGCGCTCTGCAGCAAGAACAACGAGGAGGACGTCTGGGAGGTGTTCGACCGCCACCCGGACATGGTGCTCAAGCGAGACGACATCGCAGCCTGGCGGGTGAATTGGCAGGACAAGGCCAGCAACCTCCGCGAGCTGGCCGCCGAGCTCAACATCGGTCTCGACCACATGGTCTTCGTGGACGACTCCGATTTCGAGGTGGGCCTGATCCGCGAGATGGTGCCGGAGGTGCACGTGCTGCACCTGCCGGTAGCCAAGGCGGTGGAAAAGCGCGAGGCGCTGGCCGCCTGCGGTCTCTTCGATACGCTGACCGTGGCGGCGGAGGACCGGCAACGGAACGCCATGTATCGGGCGGAGGCTGGACGGAAGCGGCTGCAGTCCGAAATCACCGACATGGGCGGCTATCTGATGTCCCTGGAGATGGAGGTCGAGATCCGGCTGGCGGACGACCTGTCCACACCCCGCATCGCGCAGCTCACCCAGAAGACCAATCAGTTCAACCTCACCACCATCCGATACTCGGACGCAGACATCGCGGCCGCCCGCCACGCGGAGGACGCCGACGTGTTGAGCCTTCGGCTCAAGGACCGGTTCGGGGACACGGGGCTGGTGGGTGTGGCGCTGCTGCGCTACCAGGGAGAGGAGGCCCGGGTGGACTCGTTCCTGATGTCCTGCCGGGTGCTGGGGCGCGAGGTGGAAGACGTGTTCCTGGACCAGTGCCTGGCGCTGGCCAGGGCGCGGGGAGCCCGCCGGGTGGTCGGCGAGTACCGGCCTAGCCCCAAGAACCGCATGGTGGCCCGATTCTTCCCGGAGCGGGGCTTCGAGCCGCTGGCGGGGGAGGGGGGCGCGGAACGCTGGACCCGCTCGCTGGATGCCTGGGACCCGCCCCGGCGCGAGCACTTCAAGGCAGTGCACACGGACGTACCGGTCACGGTGACGGGCCCGGTGGGAACGAACTAGGAGAGAGACGGATGAGGGACACCGTTCGGCGAGTGGTGAGCAGCGTGCTCGGCGTGCCGGAGGACGACATCAACGAGAGCACCGGCCCCGATACCATCGAGGCCTGGGACTCGCTCCAGCACATGAACCTCATCCTGGCATTGGAGGAGGAGCTGGGCGTGCAGTTCTCCGACGACGACATCGTCTCGATGCTCGACGTCGGCACGATCTACGAGAAGGCGGAAGCGCTGGTCGCCGCCAAGTGAAGGCCGCGGGTCTGGATGTCGGGCGGACCCTCAAGAGCCTCTCTCTCAAGCAGCTCCTGGTCCGCATCGCGGAGGAATACCTCTGGTGGATGGTCCGGAGCCTGCCCGGCTTCTCCGGCGTCTATCTGCGCTACTTCTTCGTGAAGCTCTGCGCCGAGCGCGTCGAGGGCTTCTGCTGGATCAGCCGGGGCTGCACGTTCGCCAATACCTACAACCTCACCCTGGGCAAGCAGGTCAGCTTCGGGCGCAACGTCCTGCTGGACGCGCTGGGCGGACTGACCATCGGCACCAACTCCGGTGTGGGCCCCAATGCGGTGATCCTGGCTCAGGAGCACTCCGTGGTGGACCGTGACCCACTCGGGAACTCGGGCCACCGCAGCAAACCCATCGTGATCGGCTCCAACGTCTTCGTGGGCGCGGCCACCTTCCTGAAGGCCGGCATCACCGTGGGTGACGACGCCGTCATCGCCGCCAACTCCAACGTGGTGATGGACGTGCCCAAGGGCGGTTGGGTGATCGGTGTGCCCGCCAGGCCCTATCCGCAGGTGATGCGCGAGTTGCTGCTGGCGCAGCGCAAAGCGGCCGGCGCGGCGGCTCCGCGGTCGGAAGCGGGTCCCACCTCGTAGACGGCCGGGCCAGGGTGGGCCGGGACGCTCCCCCCGGCACCCGCCGCGGGTGACCCCGACACACCCATCCATCGCTCTCCCAGGTGCACCCCCGCCGTGCACACACCATCGAGGCTGCGACCTCGGGGAGAGAACTCCATGCGCGCCCGCATCGCGTTTTCGGCTTTCATCGTTCCCCTGCTCGTGGCCCGGGCGACGAGCGTCCTGGCGCAAGAGCCGCCTCCGATCCATGTCGAACAGGTGAGCAGCACGGCTGATCACCTGGTGGTTCTCCACAGCGGCGTGCCGGGCGATGTGCGTCGGTCCCTGTTCCGGATGGATCGGTCCGAGGGAGCCTGGCGACGCGTGGCGTCCGCCACCACGCGCTACGACGCGGACACCCGCACCTACCAGGACTTCGCGGTCCAGGTAGGTCATGAGTACTGCTACCAGATCATTGCCCGCAGCAGCGCGGGGGCAGGGAGCAACGACACAGGAGCCGCGGGGTGCGCGGTCTTCGACGCGGGCGACACCACGGTGAGGCCGCCCGAGCCGGCCACAGACGTCAGCGTGGCGGAGGCGCGCACCACCCACCTGGTCGTCGAATTCACGGACGGAGCAGACAACGAAGACTCCCTGGTGGTCGAGCGTCGCACGGCGAACTTGGCCGAATGGAGACCGATTCGAACGTTCGCGGCTCTCTCCGACCGGGGCCGATCGGTCCGCTTTCCCGATCGCGATCTCGAGATGGAGGTTCGGTACTGCTACCGCGTGCGGACCCACAACGTCCATGGCTCGTCCGTGTCGACGGGCGCCTGTGAGCGCACGCGACCCCTCGGGGTCGGCCTGCCCGATCCCGGAGCGGTGCGCGGCCCGGCGCTGATCACCATCACGCATCCCGCCGACAGCGTGCTCGCGGTCCAGTGGATCGACGACCCCGACAGCACCTCGGAGTGGAGCGTGTACGTATACGAGTCCGGAGCGCTCTCCGACCCGGTCCGCAGTGTACGCATCCGAGATTCCCGGAGTCCGGTGCAGGCGCGGCAGTCGGCGCGGTTCGATGATCTCGATCCGGGCGCGCTCTACTGCGTGGGAGTGGCACGGGGGAGTGCCCGGCCGCGCGGAGCCGAACGCTTGTGCGAGTCGCCGTACGGCCCGCGCAGCACCCCGGCCGACCTCGGCCCCACGGTCGCGGAGGTGCCCTCGATCGTCACGGCCAGGCCCACGCTGGAGAACGGAGAGATCCAGCTCGACCTCGACTTCGGGGCTCGGGGACAGGTGGTGGACCTTGTTCGGGCCCGGTCGGGCGAGCGCTTCAGTCGCGTTGCCCGCGCCGGGGACGACCGGCTGGTGGTCGGGCGACTGGCGGCGGGCGAGACCTACTGCCTGCGCATCCAGTTGCCCAATCGCTTCGCGACCCGCTACGGCGACCTGCAGTGCGCCACGACCCGGGCGGAGGCACCGGCCACTCCGCGAGGTCTCCGGGTCGCTTCGATCATGGGCGACCGTATCGAGCTTGCCTGGGACCGGTCCCCGCGGGCCGAGCGCTACCGGCTGCGCTTCGAGGGTGAGCGTCGCCTCTACACCGACCACGACGGCAGTCGGGACGGCATCGGCGTGACGCGCTACGTGTTCGAAGCCAAGAACGCGTATACCTACTGCTTCACCGTGGAGGCCGAGAACGGATTCGGGCGCTCCGGCCGCTCTGTGGCGCTTTGTGACGTACAGGGGAACGGGTCGTCCGGCGTGGTGGCCTACTCGACCGCGCTGGACCCCTACATTCCGGACGAAGGCTTGGTGCTCTTTCATCACACCGTTGCGCCCGGTCCGGGCCCGGGGGCTCGTCTCACCGGGGTGGATGTCATCGGGAATGCCGCCACGCCCTACGTGGTGCAGTTCCTCAAGGCCGGCTCCGGCACCCTCGTCTGCACGAGCGACCCGACGCTGAGCGTAGCGGTGGAGCCCGGCCGTGCTCTCGGGGGCCCTGGCCTCGAGACGCTGTTCGGCGCCGCCAGTCCCGAGATCGGCGCGAACGGGCTCACCCTCGTCGCCTGCAAGGTCCCTCGGACCCCGGGGGGCATCACCACGGATCCGATTCCCGTCGTGGTCCGCTACCGACGCTGACTGCGCGGGCGGGCTGTCAGGGGTCGTGTCCTGTCCTGGGAGCCCGCCCGCCGTTGACAGCCCCTCGTCGTCTCATTAATATCCGATCGGTTATATGAACGATCGGCGATAAATCATGAACTTCAGCGACCAGCTCGACGCCACCTTCTTCGCTCTGTCCGATCCCACTCGGCGCGCCATCCTGGAGCGCCTGGCGGAGGGGGAGGCCAGCGTGACGGAGCTGATGGAGCCCTTCGCCCTGAGTCAGCCCGCAGTCTCCAAGCACCTGAAGGTCCTGGAGCGGGCCGGCCTGGTGTCGGTCGGGATCGACGGGCAGCGGCGCCCGCGTCGGTTGGAACCTGCGGCCCTCGACGTGGCCAACGAATGGATCGAGCGCTACCGCGAGATCTGGGAGACCAACTTCCAGCGACTCGATGCGCTGCTCGAGACCTTGAAAGCCCGCCGGTCTCGATCAAAGGGAAACGAACCGGACTGACCGTCGCTCGAGAGTGAGCACACATTTGTCGCGCACCGCACAGCTGTGCGCTCATGGAGACCGCATGCCCAAGATCACACCGTTCCTCTGGTTCGACGCACCGCTGGACGACGTCGCCGCCTACTACGCCTCGATCTTCAAAGACTTCCGCGTCGTCTCCCTGTCGCCGCTGACGGCGTCCTTCGAGGTCGCCGGTCAGCGACTGCTGGCCTTGAACGGGGGCCCCAAGCACCCGTTCACCGATGCGGTCTCTTTCATGATCGACTGTGACGATCAGGCCGAGGTGGACCACTACTGGGACAGCCTCACCGCGGACGGCGGTGAGGAGAGCATGTGCGGGTGGCTGAAAGACAAGTATGGCCTCTCCTGGCAGGTGATCCCCCATGCGTTGGGCCGTTACCTCGGGGATCCCGATCGCGCCAAGGTCGACCGTGTCGTCCAAGCCATGCTGGCCATGCGCAGGATCGATATCGCAGCCCTCGACGAAGCGGCACGCGCGGGCTGATCCGGCCCGCACCGCATCCACCTCAGCTCCGAGTTCACGTCATGGTCATGCACATGCCAAAGGCCGAGGTCAGTCTGCCCGGCGACAGCACTGTCTTGGTGACGCGGTCCTTCAACGCGCCTCGCGAGCTTGTCTGGGAGGCCTATACCACGCCCGAGCTGGTCCGGCGTTGGCTCCTGGGCCCGCCGGGCTGGACCATGCCCGTGTGCGAGATGGACGTGCGCGTGGGTGGGAAGTACCGCTGGGTGTGGCGGTCCGAAACGGACGGCAGCCAGTTCGGCTTCCACGGAACGTTCCAGGAGGTGGATCCGCCCGCCCGGATCGTGAACGTCGAGATCTACGATCCGGGCGACGTCGGCGGCTCTATGGGCGAGGGCGGTGAGTGCCTGGTCACCGTGACGCTTACCGAGAGCGGCGGAATCACCACGCTGGCCACCCTCATGGACTTCGGCTCGAAGGAGGCCCGCGACGCCGCCGTGTCCACCGGCATGACGGAAGGCATGGAGGCGAGCTACCAGAATCTTGACCGGGTCCTCAGCCAGGGATGACCGCGTATTGCACCGTGATGCGCGCGGTGACCACGATGTCTTGAGGCCGGATCGGTGGTGTGTTCTGGACCCCGTATTGAAGGGCGATCCTCCCCGGGTCGTCCCCCTCCGGGTGCACTACCAGGTGCAGCACACGTCCTAGGCGCACATCGGCGAGCTCGGCGATGAGCCGGGCTCGCTTCTGGGCGTTGGCCACCGCTGCGGCCAGCGCTTGATCTCTGGCAGCCGTCAGGTCGGACGCGGAGAAGCGAACACCTCGAACCTGAACGCTCGGGATTTGAACCGCGCTTTCGATCACATCGCCTACCGACTCCACGCCGGTTACCACCACGCGGAAGTCGTTCTTGGCCACGTGCTCGAAGGGGAGCCCGGTGCGCTGATCCGTCCGTCCCGCCTGGACCGAGAACCCGTCGGTGATCATGGTGGGCGGCTCGATCGAGAAGCGCCTCAGCGCGTCCAGGACCCTGCGGGCCGCCTCCGTCACGTGTGTGGCTGCTGAGTCGGCCGTACCCGAGGTGACCGTGATGCTGAACAGGATCTCGGCGATGTCCGGGCGCACCGACTGCTCTGCGGTGGCTGAGACGGTGACCACCTCCGGCGTGGCGTTGTCCTGGGCAGCTAGGGGGAGAGCGAGGGACAGGAGGCCGAAGAAGGCGATACGACGAAGGCGGCGCATGGGATCCTCCAGGTCGACGGCCCCGATTCAGGATGCTACAGCCAGCCTACGCGCAGAGATCCCCAGGGGATTGTGGCGGGGACGCACCAAGCGGCGGATGGAGGGCCGTGGCGGGGGGCTATCGTCCGCGCCGGCCCAGTCGCGCTTCGACTCCGAGCCGCACCAGCGTGAGACGGGCGCCCACTGACCTCCGGTCCACCAGGGCGCCCTCACCGGTCTGGTAGTCGAGCACCCGGATGGGGGCATCGAAGAACAACCCCTCCAGCTCGAGCGTCAGTGAGGTGCGCGCCCGGTTCCCCATGCGAGCTCCGACGCTGCCGATGCCGTAGGCGGTTCCGTCTCCCACCAGCCAGCCGGCTCCTGCGGATACGCGGAGGCCCGCCCGCCTGCTGATCCGTGGCTCGAACGCCAGGCGCGCACCCACCGGCTGCAGCGAGACCCCGATGCCCCGGTCCCGCAGACAGGGCTCGTCGGGCGGACACGGAATGGCATCGCAGGTTCCGGTCCTCATGCCGGTCAACACCGATCCCTCCAGCTCGGCGCGCACGAACGACCTCGGAGACCACCCTACGCGAAGTCCGCCGACCAGCGGGGCTTCGTGCACGCAGCCGTCGACAGAGAGAGCAGACGGTGCTTGGGGGCCCATCCCCACACTCACGCCGAGCGACAGGGGCCATGCGTGCGCCTGGGCACTGGCGGGAGAGGTCAGTGCCAGGGCGAGGAGGGGCGGAAGAAGGCCTGACTTCATTGCTGCACACCTTGTCAGCGACGCTCGACGTTCCTCGAGGGAAACGCTTCACGGGCCGCGGTGCTTACACGCGCGGGCAGGGTGCCGGCCTGCCTCGGGGGGGCTTCCCGAGCCCTTGAGCAACCTTTCGGACCTTCGGCCTGTCGATTGGTCATGAGGGGCACGGGGTCGCCTATTTTTAATACAGTGTATAATATATAAGCACTATGGGTCGGGGCGGAGCGAACGGGAGGGGGGAGGTTCCCCGCAGGTGGGCGTGGCTGCTGACGCTGTTGATGCCCGGCGAGCAGCGCGATGCCGTGCTGGGGGATGCGGAGGAGGAGTTCCACCTCCGCACCGAGCGGGACGGACTCGCCGCTGCCCGCCGCTGGTACCGAAGCCAGGCGCTGAGGTCCCTCCCTGCCTGCCTGCTGCACCATGTACGCGGTGCCCTCGACGAGTGGCGTCGACCGGAACGGGAGGGGGAGAGGATGAGTGCGTGGGGGACCGACCTCCGGATGGGCTTCCGAGCCCTCCGGCGCAGACCCGGATTCTCGCTCACCGTGTTGATCACCTTGGCGCTCGGCGTCGGTGTGACCACGGCGCTGTTCGGTGTGTTTCGAACGGTATTCCTCGAGCCCATTCCACTGCCGGATTCGGGCAAGCTGGTGGTGGTCATGGAGGAGGCCGGGTTCGGCTGTTGTGGGCCCGCGTCCGGACCCGACTACCTGGACTGGGTGGAACGGCAGCGCTCCTTCGAATCGTTGGCTGCGATCAATCCGGGCTCCTTCACGCTGACCCGAGCGAGCGAGCCCGAGCGCGTGTACGGCACCTATGCCACGGCCAGCGCGTTCGACGTCGTCGGCGTCAGCCCCCTGATGGGGCGTGCGCTGCTTCCGGAGGATCAGGAAGCGGGAGACGTGGTGGTGTTGAGCTACCCGCTGTGGTTGAGCGCGCTGGGCGGCCGCCCGGACGTTCTCGGCACCACCCTGGAGTTGGACGGCCGCGCGTTCACCATCGTGGGGGTCATGCCCGAGGGGTTCGACGTCCCCTCCCCCTGGTCCCACTTCGGGCGCCACCGTTTGTACCTCCCGCTGGTGAACGAGCGGCTCCACGGCGAACGGGGAAGTCACGGCTTCCCGGTGGTGGCCCGGCTCGCGGACGGGGTCACCAAGGACATGGCGCAGGAGGACATGGCCCGGGTGATGCGCGAGCTGGCGGTCGAATACCCCCAGACCAACGAGGGTCGCAGCACGAAGGTCTTCACCGTCCACGAATACCTGTTCGGACCCGTGGGGAAACAGCTCGGCGTCATCCTCGGCGCCGCGGCCGTGGTCTTGTTGATCGCGTGCGGGAACGTGGCGGGTCTCTTGTTGGCTCGTTCGGCGGGGCGCGAAAGCGAGTTGGCCGTTCGTACGGCTCTGGGCGCGACCCGACGGGCGGTGGTGCGCCTACTGTTCTCGGAGGCCTTGCTCCTGGCGGCGCTCGGGGGCGCCCTGGGCGTGCTGGTCTCCTGGTTGGCGCTCGACGCCTTCAAGGCGCTGGTACCCCCGAGCATCCCGCGCGTGGAACAGGTCGCGATCGACGGGTGGGCGCTGGCATTCGCCGTGGCCGCCTCCGGCTTCACCGCCTTGGTGTTCGGCATGCTTCCCGCGCTCATCGCCTCACGCACCCATCTGGCCCGAAGCGTCAAGGAAGGCGGCTACTCCACGCTGGCACCGAGCAAGGAGCGCCTCCGCAATGCCTTCATCGTAGGCCAGTTCGCCCTCGGTCTGGTGTTGGCCAACGGTGCGGCTCTACTGCTGCAGAGCTATGCCGCGCTCCGGGGCCAGGACTTCGGGTTCGAAGCGGAGGGCGTGGCTACCATGTCCGTGGACCCTGCCGGTCCCCGGTACGAAGGGGACGCTGCCAAAGCGGCCTTCTTCGACCAGGTGATGGCCAGCGTTGGCGCCATTCCCGGCGTCACCCACGTGGGCATGGTGTCGCGCCTGCCCCTCTTCGGGGGAAGCAACGGCAGCGTATGGGTGGAAGGCACGCCGCCACGGCGCAGTGAAAGCGAAGGGCCCTTGGTCGAAGTGGTGAGTGTGGGCGGGGACTACTTCGCCTCCTTGGACATCCCGCTCCTGCAGGGACGGCTTCTGTTGCCCGAGGACTCGGCCCAGGCGGCGACGCGCGTGCTGATCAACCGAACCTTCGCGGAACAGGCCTGGCCCGGGGTCGATCCGCTGGGCAAGCGGTTCAGCTTCGAGGACGACCCCCCGAACTGGTTGACGGTGGTGGGCGTCGTCGGCGACGTGAAACAGTGGGGACCCGAGCAGCCCGCACTGGCGCAGCTCTATGCGCCCTACACCCGAGGATGGAGCTACTCGGCGTACCTGACGGTGCGGACCCAGGGGGATCCCGGTCCCCTCGTACCGCAGATCCGTCAGGCCATCCTCGCCATCGACCCGACAGTGCCCCCGTCCGACGTGAGCACCATGGTGGACCGGGTCGAGAGTCGCTTCGCTCAGCGCCGCTTCTATACCACCCTGGTGTCCCTGTTTGCCGCGGCGGCGCTGTTCCTGGCGGCGGCCGGTGTGTACGGCACCATCTCGTACTTCGTGGCCCGTCGGACCCGGGAGCTCGGGATTCGCATGGCGCTCGGTGCGGGCCACACCGGAATCATGGGACTCGTGGTGCGGCGGGGGGTACGCCTGGCCGTCGCCGGCGTGCTGGTGGGATTGTTGGGCGTGTGGGCCAGCACGCGCGTGGTCGAAGGGCTGGTCTACGAGATCCGGGCGCTGGATCCGCTCACCCTGCTGGGTGGATGTCTGACCCTGGCCGCGGTCGCCGTCCTGGCCTCGGCCATCCCCGCCGCCCGGGCCGTACGCGTTCCACCCACAGAGGCGCTCCGCACCGAATGATCTGCGAGAGTAGGGTGATCACGATCCGCGCCGCAGGCGCACCGCGCCGATTGGAGTCGAGGGATGGGTGAGTTCGAACAGTTGGTGCTGCTGGCGGTGCTGCGCCTGGACAACGAGGCCTACGGCATGGAGGTGCGCGAGGAGATCGAGCAGCGGACGGGCCGCAGTGTGTCGTACGGTGCGGTCTACACTGCCTTGGACCGCCTCGAACAGAAAGGGTACGTGGACTACCGCTTGGGTGAACCCACCCCGGAGCGCGGGGGGAGGGCACGGAAGTACTTCCGCGTGTTGGCGGAGGGCCGCGCGGCGCTGCGGGCTACCCGGCAGGCCCTGACGGTGATGTGGGAGGGGGTGCGCCTGTAGTTCTGATGGTGGTCTGGAGAAGCACGCTTTCTGGGTATGCAGCTTGTCCGCATGCAGCAAGCTAGTGTCCGGGGCGCGGTCTCGCAGGTGGCCCTCCTTCTCCCCCTCTTGGTGCCGCCCTTGGGCGAGGACCTCGACCCGGCGCCGCCCGCCGAGTATGCTAGAGAGCCACCCGACCTCAACGTGATCCACATGCGTCGACTCAGGCGCGGCCGGGAGTGGCACGGCCGCATGCGGGGGATCGCGATCTTGCTCGCACTCCCGATCATTACCGCGTGCGCCCAGTCACCGCCGCCTGGGGCGGACACGGTCGTCTTGGTACACGGGCTGGGACGCGGTGCCGGGTCCTTGGCGATCCTCGGTTCGCGGCTCGAGGCGGCGGGATTCCGTGTTGTGTCCTTCGACTACCCATCCACTCAAGAGCCCATCGAGTTCTTGGTGGAGCGGCTTTCCGACGAAGTGGTGCGCTGCTGTGCGGAGTCCGCGGAGCGGGTGCACTTCGTGACGCACTCCATGGGAGGGATCCTGGTACGCGCGTACCTGGCGCAGCAACCGATGCCGCATCAAGGACGCGTGGTCATGCTGGGTCCGCCCACTCAGGGCTCGGAGATCATCGACGCCTTCCGGCAGACTCCCTTGCTGTGGGCGGTGCTGGGCCCCGCCGGGGCCCGGCTGGGTACAGACTCGATGTCGCTACCGGCGCGCCTGCCGCCGCCGGCGTTCGAGCTTGGTATCATCGCCGGAAGCAGGAGCATGAACCCGATCGGCTCTTGGCTGATTCCTGGACCGGACGACGGGAAGGTCTCGGTCCAGCGGGCCCGCCTCGAGGAGGCATCCTTTGTCGTGGTACCTGGCACACACACCTTCCTGATGAACCGTCAGGACGTCGCCGACCAGGTGATCCACTTCCTTCGCGAGGGGCGCTTCCTCGACGTCCCGAGCTGACGCGCGGCAGTGGTCTGCCTTGAACGGGGGCGTCCGCCGCAGCGGCATACGAGGCGGCGGTCAGCCGATGATCCGACGACGTATCGCGGATGGGTCGCCAGCGGCTCACGTCTCCCCTCACCACTCCTCCGCTTCATCCCACCGCTCGTCCTCCCAGAACTCTTCTTCGGCCTCGGCAATCTCGGCCTCGTCGAGCGGCTCATCCGGTTCGTAGCTGAGCACACCGTCTTCGACGATGCGACGGATGTGATCGGCATCGAGGCCGGGCCGAGCGGCGCCGTGGCGCTGGCGGCGCCGCATCGCGGCAACCGCGAGCAGTACCAGGAACAGGAGTGGGATCCCGAACGCCACGGGTGCCGCCCTCAGCTTCTACGCGTTCGGGGCGCGTTGAGACCGCGGTGGATCACAGAGTCCCGGGTCGATCTGCTGGAGGTGGTGCTTGAGGTGGCCCACATAGTCGCGCATGAAGTACTCGAGCGTCGTTGGTTCGTCGGGAGAGACCAACTCCCAGCCGATCTGATGCAGATTGTGGTCGGCGCGCGGTCGCCGCAGCTCCGCGGTGGGCGTCTGCTCCATGACATGCGCCAGGTGCAAATTGAACGCGCGCCAGAGATCGACGACCTCGCTCCAGGTGGCCGCCCGGTAGGACTGTGCCGTCACCCACTCGTCTTGGGCGTAGCCATCGAAGCTGAGGTCCTCGCGGAACTGGGCGCGCACGAAGCGCTGGTGGTTATTGGAGGCGGAATCGATCAGGTGGCCGAGAATCTCGATTGGAGACCACTTGCCTGGGCCGGGGCGACGGGTGCCGACTCCTGGGGGCATGGCCGAGAGAACCGTGCTGGCGTGCTCGACGGTGGTCCGGAGGTCTTGGGCGAAGTCAAGCATCAGGGACCCGAGGAGTTGAAGGCTGCGGTCAGCGCCGACACGCATTCGCCGGTTCGTACAACGCCCAATCGGGGTCGTCGGGCCCACCGTCGGGCACGTCGTGCACACGCCGCCAGAACCGGATGTAGTCGCCGATGTAGCCCCAGCGCTCTCCGATCGTGGTCTTGGGGACGAGCACCTCTTCCAGACAAGGACACCAATCCCTGTCCACCAGGAAGCCGCCATCGTCGATGTAGCGCTCGCAGGACTCGCCAAAGGTGAGCGTGGGCCGCGCAGGATCGGGCAGGGCCTCCGGTACGTGTTCGGCCTGCAAGGTGGGCAAGAACAACGCCAACCGGCGCATGTTCTCCATCACCTGATCAAGGATCGGGTTCTCGCAGCCCCCGTCGAACAGCACGTCCATGTCCTGGCGGAGCGCCACGCTGGTACGGGTCAACAGCGCGACTGCCTCGAGTCCGCCAACCTGTCCCGAACGGTTCGGCCCCAACGCGTCCGGGTCGGTCAACCCGGATGGCACATCGACCAACGCGAGCGGCGAGTCCTCGTCCCACCAACGGTAGGGCTGGATGAAGTCGGGGTGCACGTAGGTGGTGTCCTGGTCGGTGATCCACTCCCACCCGTTGGGGTCCCTGCGAGTCCAGGTCTGGATCCATATAAACGCCCCGACGCGGGGGATGTAGGAGCGACACCGCGCCGAGTAGTTGCCGATCACGAACTTGTAGATGCGCCCGAACTCCCAAGCCTGCCGCGCTCCGGGGAATTCCCCTTCGTGGATGGCCCGGATCTCGGCGGCCATTCGGTAGCGCTGCCAATACCCGTCCTCGCGGTAGTCGAGGCCCGCGGCCGCATAGGCGCGAGACTTCAGCACCTCGTGCGCGGCTCGCTCCGCCGCGCGCTCCCGCCGATCAGCGTCCTCCTGTGCGTCCCGCTCGGCCAACACCTGCCGCGCCGCCTCGGCTCGGACCTCATCGCGCTCATACAACGCTTGGATGGCGGCGATGGTGTTCGTCCTGGCTCCCCGCACACCCATGCTGTTGCGGTCGTCCCAACTGAACGGCTCGGCGGCGCTCCGGCGGATGCCCTGCCAAGACTCGATCTGGATGGGCATCTCCACGTCGTCGCGGCCCGTGACTGGATGGCGGGCCCGTGCGAACGCGAAGCTCGATTCTGCCGGGCTGGGCACGTGGACATCCGTGGCGTACGTCCACACGTCGACGGCCTGGGCGCGGCGGGTGGAGGATCTGATGAGGGGCACGATCTCTTCCAGGAACCGGCGCCGGGTTACGGACCCGTAGCGCTGGACCGTTCCGGACCGCCCCTGGGCGTCCTGGAAGTCGAGGATGGGCTCGTTCGGAGCGATGTCCCGCACTACCGCCAGGTAGAGCCACTCTCCCCGTTCCGCGAGCTGATAGACTGCGAGGCCTGGGCGCGCCGAGAGGAGTCGCGCATCCGGAAAGCCGCGATCGGCCAATGTGCGTGGTGCATCCGACACGTCGGGGGCCACTCGAGGCGTTACGGTGGGATGGCCCTGGTAGAGCGCGTGCGCCGTGTTGAGGGGAACGGCCACCGCGTAGCGACCGGTACCGTCGGGAGCGCGGGGAAAGACATCCTGGTTGATCAGCTCCCGCAGCACCTGCGTCGCGGCTGCGACCATCGGTGGCACCACCCGCGAACGATCCCTCATCGGCCCCGACACGGCCACAGGCGCTGCGCTCTCCACGGAATACTGCCCGCCGCGCTCGACCAATTGCGCGGAGAGCAGCACGCAACCGGGCGTAGCGGAGAACGAGACGGGAGTGGCTGGCTGTCGGCGCAAGTCGGCCACGCCGTCGTAGAGGAGCGGTGTAGACGACTGGGCGAGGCGTGAGAGGCCCTGCAGGATGATGGGATCCGTGCATTGGTCGCCCCGGCTGCGAGCCTGGGCGCCGGCGACCTGGGGGGACGCCAGCGCTAGAGTCGCCAGGAGGAAAAGACCTGCGCGGGGATCGAGCATGCTACCACCTCGGAGTCGGGCCGCGAGGGTGGGTGGGCACCCGCCGATGCGGAGCGCTCTTGGCGAAGGTTCGGACAGCGGCGTGGCTGGTCAAGAGCGCCTGCCCTGGCGTGGATCTGAAGTTCGTAGGTGCCCCGGTCTCTGGAAGGTTCGCGGTCCGCGACGGTTTGAGATCGGGCCAGGCCGGCGCTACCCTTGCGAGAGTCAGGGGGCCGGCACAGCACGAGGTTCGAGCGAACCATGACCGAGCCACAGGAGCGCACTCCGTCGATCCTGCGCCGCATCAAGGAGCGGGCCCTGGTCCAATGGTCGCTGGCCTACCTGGCGGCGGCTTGGGCGGTCCTCGAGATCATCGACTTCGCCAGCGCCCAGTTCTTCTGGTCCTCCGCCATCCCGCGAGGGGCGGCCATCCTGGCCGTGGCTGGATTCTTCCTCACCCTCGTGGTGGCGTGGTACCACGGCGAGAAGGGTCGTCAGAGAGTCAGCGGGCCCGAGCTGCTGCTGGTCGCAGGCCTGGCCCTCGCCGCGGGGGTGGCGCTCTCCGTTTTCGCGCCCGGTCCGCCGGCGTCGGGCGCGGGGGCGCCTTCACCAACGGCGCGGACGTCAGGCCTCCCGCGCGTGGCGGTGCTCCCGTGCACGAACCAGAGCCCCGACGCGCAGGACCCCTACCGCGCCTCCGGGCTGCACGACGAAATCCTCTTGAAGCTGCAGAAGGTGTCGTCTCTCGAGTCCATCGGTCGCACGTCGGTTCTGCGCTACGGAGAGACCGGGAGAACGACGTCGGAGATCGCTTCGGATCTGGCTGTCGACTACGTGGGCGAATGCACCGTGCAGCGATCCGCCCCGAGGATCCGCGTGATCTTCCAGTTGCTCGACGCCCGGGGCGTACAGGTCTGGGCCGACGACTACGATCGGGACCTGACGCTGGCCAACATCCTCGATATCCAGATCGACATTGCCCAACAGGTGGCCGGTGCCATCGGAGCCACGGTCACCGGCGACGAGCTGGACCGGATCACCCGACCTCCGACCCTCGACCTGACGGCCTATGAGCTCTATCAAGCGGGCCGCACGAGGTGGATGACGCGCTGGGGTCCTTCCATGCTGGAAGCGATCGGGTTCTTCGAGGCGGCGGCTGCAGAGGACTCCACCTTCGCGCTCGCACACGCGGGACTGGCCCAGGCGCACATGCTCCTTCCGATCTTCGAAGACCGGCCGGCACCGCAGCAGTTCGCCATCGCTCGCCGCGAGGCGACGGTGGCGCTGGCCATGAACCCGGATCTGGCGGAGGCCCACGCGGCATTGGGGTACATCGCCTTCGCGTACGATTGGGATTGGACCGAAGCGGAAAGCGAGCTACAGCGCGCCATCATGCTGAATCCGAACGACGCCGAGACCCGGGGTTGGTACAGCGATCTGCTCCATGCCGTGGGCCGAAGTGAGGAAGCGCGGATCCAGGCAGAGAAGGGGATGGCCCTGGACCCTCTGTCCTGGAGCGCCACCAACGCGGCTCTGGCCTCCACGCAATGGGAGAGCCTCGAGGAGCCCGAGCGCCTGGTCGAGGACTTCCTCGCCGCGAATCCCGGTCATTCGCCCGCACGCTTTGCGCTTTCGATCCTCTTGTTGTTGGAGTCCCGCTACGAGGAGTCGGGATCGGTTGCCAAGGAGCTGTGGGAGGCGTACGGGCTGAAGCAGGCGGACAGCATCATGCCGCTCTACCGGTCGGTCGGAGACCCTCGGAGCCGGGATCGAGTCGCCAGACTTCTCGAGCTGCTGAAGCGTGAGGTGACGGATCCCGACGCCCGTGCGCTGACCGGCCTGTTCCACATGCTCATCGACGACGACGAGGGCGCGCTGGAGGACGCGCGCTTCCTGGTGGACGCCCGGTCGTACCACGCCACGCAACTGCGCGGATGGACGCCTCTGTACGACCAGCCACGCTTCCTTGAGCTGCTGGATCAGGTCGGCCTTCCCAGGCCGGACCCCACGGATCTCGAGCGCTAGCGCAGCCGCTCGGCGATCCGCGGTCGGGCCTCCCTGAGTCGATCGTAGTCCAGCTCCAGGCCGTACGGACCCAGCGCGGCTCCGAGGAAGTCATAGATGGGAACGACCGCCTCGAAGGGCACCGAGACGACGTCGAGCGGGGTCGATCCGTTCGCGTTGCGGATGGTCCTGTCCGCACCCGCCTCCAGCAACGCATCGACGATCTCGGAGCGGCACAGGAGTGCAGCGGTCAAGAGCGCCGTGGATCCGTCGCTGTTCTGTTGGTCCACGTCCGCACCGGCCCCGATGAGCGCCCGGGCGATCCGCGGGCGTCCGAACACCGCGGCAAGGATCAGCGGACTCGATCCGCCGGAGGCGTCCTTGGCGTCGAGATCGCCACCGCCCTCGATGTACCGCTGCACGGCCTCCAGGTCCCCGGCGACCACCGCCCCGTGGATGTCATCCGCCGGTGCCGGCGCGGGAGCCGCGGGGCGCATGCTGCCCGTCGCGTCGTCCAACATCTGCACCAACTCGTCTCGCGTGTAGGAGAAGGGGTGTGCCTCGTTCAACTGCACGAGTTCCAGCAGGGCCTGGCGGATGGTCAGCTCGGCCTCGCCCTGGTTCGGCACGACCATGTAGCGGTGCTTGGGAGCGGGGCTGGTGAAGAAGTGCAGGGCGGCCTCGGCGACTGCGTTGGGCTCCGGGTACTGTGAGCGGTCCAGGGGCCCGGCGATCAAGTCGCGCATCGATCCGTAGCGGGAGCCCTCCGCCGAATACCCTGTGCGCTCCATCCGCTCGACCATGGATGCGACGATCTGCGACTTGTAGTTGCCGGGTTCCACGGCGCCGACCGTGATGCCGAAGCGAGCCAGCTCCGCAGACAGGGCGTCGGTGTAGGCCTCGATGCCGTGTTTGCTCATGCTGTACGCCCCGTTGAAGGGCCCCGACACGATGCCGGCGATCGAACTGACGTTCAGAATGCGTCCCCCGCTTTCGATCAGCAGATCCGCGACCGCCCTGGTGACGCGGTAGGGGCCGAGCAGGTTCACGTCGAGCTGGAAAGCCAAGTCGGCCTCGCTCGTCTCGATGAGCGGTCCCATGACGGCGACTCCCGCGTTGTTGATCAGCCCGAACAGGCCTCGGCCTTCGCGTCGGATGCGGTCTGCCGCCGCGTCGATCTCCGCTGGGACGGTCACGTCAAGGCGCACCGACGTGACGTTGGTCATGGCATCCAGGCGTTCCAGATCCGCCGGGTCGCGTGCCCCGGCGTACACGTGGAAGCCGTTCTGAGAGAGGAGTTCCGTGGTCCGCAGCCCAATCCCGGAGCTGGCGCCGGTGACGAGCACGGCGGGTGCTCTCCGGGTGGCCTCTGCGGGCGGCTGCTGTGTGATCGCCGGAGACGGCGCGAGGAGGAAGGCCAAACTCAGCAGCATCAAGCCGGGTACGGGCGCGGGGGTGGAAGCGCTATCGGTGGTGCACATGGTCTAGCACCTTCGACAGTGGGGAGCGAAGGGGGCGGACTCCCTGAATCTACCAGTCGACGGCGTGCCGCGGCCTCCTGCGCCCCTGGGCCGGTCCGTCTAGGTTGCCCGGGTCAGCTCGTGCCCGACCCTCTGATCGAGGAGCCACGAATGCCGCGCCCGGATCTCGCCCATCCGATCACCCTGCCTCTGACCCTTCTCGCTACGCTCGCCGCGCTGCTCGTGGCGCCCCCGATCCAAGCTCAGCAGGACCGGACGGCCCGGCAGGGAACCGCCTGTGACAGCCTCTGCATCGCGCCCACGCGGACGCTTTCATTCGAGGTCAGCGAAGGCACCCAGATGAACGTGGACGTCTCGCCCGACGGGCAGACCATCCTGTTCGATCTGCTGGGTGACCTCTACACCGTGCCCCGCGCGGGTGGGGCCGCCACCCGGCTGACCAGCGGAATGGCGATGGACCTCCAGCCGGTGTTCTCCCCGGACGGGAGCCGCATCCTGTTCGTGAGCGACCGGAGTGGCAACGAGAACCTCTGGACGATCGCTGCGGACGGGTCCGACCCGCAGGCGGTGACCAACGATCGGGGCAACCTCCACTACGACGACCCGGAGTGGTCTCCGGACGGCGAGTACATCCTGGTCCGCAGGAACGACGAGGACACCTCCAACACCGGACGGCAGGCGTGGCTCGTGCATGTGGACGGCGGCCGGGGGATCGCCCTGTCCGAGGACGCGCAGGGAGGTGGGTTCCGCTGGGGAGCGGACGGGCGCTACGTGTTCTTCCGGGGCACGGAGGGCCCTCAGGCCACTGCGGCGCAGCGCGGCAACGGCATCCCCGAGCGCGCGCAGATCCTGCGACTGGATCGCCGCACGGGCGATGTGGCCCAGATCACCAACACGCCGAACGGCGGCGCGCGGCCTGCGGTCTCGCCGGACGGGGAGTGGCTGGTCTATGCGTCCGACGTGGATGCCAAGAGCGGGCTCCGCGTCCGCAACCTCGTCACCCACGTAGACGAGTGGCTCGCATTTCCCATCGACCGTGAGGCGCCGGAGGACCGGACCCGCTTCACGTTCACACCGGACAGCCGCGCGGTGGTGTTCGTGACCAAGGGCACCTTCCAAGAGGTGGACGTACGCACCCACGCGGTACGGCCTATCGCCTTCACCGCGCAGGTGGAGCAGCAGCTCGGACCGCGCATCCAGCACCTGATGCCGTTTCGCGACGACTCGCTCACCATCCGCAACGTGCGCTACGCCCAGCGGAGTCCCGACGGGCGCCAACTGGTCTTTGGCACGCTCAATCAGCTCTGGGTCATGGATCTACCGGCCGGTACGCCCCGGCCTCTGATCCAGGGGGGCGGCGGGCAATACCAACCCACCTTTTCTCCGGATGGCTCCAGCATCGCCTTCGTGAGTTGGCACGAGACCGAGGGTGGGCATGTGTGGCGTGTGTCCGCCCGTGGAGGTGCGCCGCAACGCCTCACCACCTACCCGGCCTACTACGCCAACCCGGCTTGGTCCCCGGACGGAAGCAAGATCGCCTTCATCCGTGAGGATGCGGGGGCCACGCGCAACCGGGATACCCGCAACGTCGGTTTCCTGGAGTGGCTCCCCAGCGCCGGTGGGGAGGCCCAGTCCGTGATTTCGGCGCCCTCCGACAACGTGCTGAGCTTCAACGCGGACGGGTCACGCATCACCTTCGCCGACAATGGCACTCTGGTCTCGGTGCGGCTGGATGGCACGGAGCGGCGCGAGCTGGCCAAGGTGGAGGGTGCGGACGAGATGCTGCCCTCGCCGGACGGGCGCTGGTTGGCGTTCACGCTGCGCGAGGAGGTCTTCGTGGCGGCGCTGCCACCGACCACCGAGACGGTCTCGATCACCGAGCGCTCCGGGCCCGGTCCCGTGCAGCGGGTGACGCGGACCGGCGGCCAGGACCTCAAGTGGGCGGCCGGCGGCGAGACGCTCAGCTGGGTGTTCGCCAATGTCTTCTCGCACCTGGCCCTGGACCCCGTGTTCGGGCCCGCTGCGCCGGACTCCGGGCTCGATCAGCGCGCCGAGAACCTGCGTATCGCCCTCACGGTGCCGATGCCGCACCCCCAGGGGACCGTGGCGCTCACCGGTGGTCGGGTGGTCAGCATGCGGGGGGACGAGGTCCTCGAGAACGCGACAGTCGTGGTGACCGACAACCGAATCGGTGCGGTGGGGCCTGCTGGCTCCGTGCGAGTTCCGGAAGGCGCCCGCGTGATCGACGTCACGGGGAAGACCATCATCCCGGGGTTGATCGACGCCCATGCCCACATCCGCGGCATGCCCCGGGACGTGCTGGTTCAGATCGCACCGGAGCCACTGGTGAACCTGGCGTTCGGGGTGACCATGGCGCGGGACGTGAACGCGTCCACCGACCAGTTCCACTACCGGGAGTTGATCGCGGCTGGTCGGATGTTGGGCCCGCGGATCTTCATGACCGGGCCGTCGCAGACCACGCGCGCCGTGAAGATCGACCGCTTCGAGGACGCGCTGGCCGGCGTGCAGCGCTACGTGGACCGCGGCTCCATCTCCATCAAGCAGTACATGCAGCCCCAGCGCCGCCAGATGCAGTGGATGCTGCTCGCGGCCGACCATCTCGGCATCAACACCACGGCCGAAGGCGGCGGCGTGATGCGCGAGGTGTCCATGGTGCTGGACGGCTACACCGCCGTCGAGCATGCACCGACCGACGTCGTGAACATCTACGACGACGTCGTGCAGCTCTACGCCCGCTCGGGCACCATGTATGTGCCCACCCTGGTGGTGGCATCACCCAGCACCTACCAGGGCGAGCTGTACTGGTACCAGACTACCGACGTGCACGCCAACGAAAAGCTGGCGCGCTTCCTCACCCATGAGGCGCTGGACCACAAATCGCGAACCAGTCAGCGCTACGCATTGGACGAGTACTACTTCCTGGAGGGCGGCGCCGGCGCGGCGCCCATTCTGCGTGCGGGCGGCAACGTCGCGGCCGGCGGTCACGGGCAGGTCCACGGGCTGACCGTGCATTGGGAGCTCTGGATGCTGCAGATGACCGGCATGACCCCGCACGAAGCGCTGCGGGCCGGCACCATCAACGTGGCCACCGGCATGGGGATGGCGGCGGACTTTGGAAGCATCGAGGTGGGGAAGGTGGCGGACTTGGTGGTGCTGGATGCCAATCCGTTGGACGACATCCGCAACAGCACCGCCATCCGCTACGTGATGAAAGGCGGCGAGCTGTACGATGGAAACACACTGGACATGGTGTGGCCGCGGGTGGAGCCGCTGCGCGCCTTCAAGTACACCGATTTCGGGCCGCCGCGGGAGGGTGGGATGCGGTGAGCCACAGCCGCCGCAGAGGACATCTACCTGCGTGTCGCAACGACCGCGGTTCCGGCGCTAGATCGCTCGTACGCGCGGCTTCACCCGGCCGGACCCGGTTGCGTCGCGGTCTGCGCCCTGCTCCGTCCGGGTGGCCCACCGGTTGCGTCCTTCGGCCTTCGCGCGGTAGAGCGCCTGGTCCGCTGCCTCGAGCAGGAGGTCGGGATGCTTCCCGATCTCAGGGACCTGCGTGGAGACTCCGACCGAGCAGGTAATGGCGACGGGTTGACCACCGCTCTGCAACTGCAGAGCGGTGATGCTGTCGACGAAGGACTGGGCCATGCGCTCGGCCGCCTCACCGTGGGTTCCGGGAAGGAGCACCACGAACTCGTCGCCCCCATAGCGGACCACCGAGTCGGACGCCCGCCGGGTGCCCGCGTCCAGGACCCCCGCCACGGCACGCAAACAGAGGTCGCCGAAGCGGTGGCCATGCGTGTCGTTGAGGGTCTTGAAGTGGTCCAAGTCCACGACCATGAGCGTCAGAGGTAGTCCCTGCCGACCGCACAGCGACCAATCCCGGTGGATCTGGTCGTCGAAGTGCTTCCGGTTCCCGACGCCGGTCAATGCGTCCGTCACGCTCAGCTCGTCGAGCCGCGCGGCCCGCTCTTCTGCGATGAGTCGGTTCGTCAGCGCGATCAGGTAGTCGTTCCCCGCGATACGGGCTGCCGAGTGGATGTAGGCCAGCGACAGGATCGAGAGAACGACGAGCAGGTGGTGCTCCGGCCGGCCTACGAACGGCGTGGCCACGACGAATGGCGCAAAGATGAGCGCAGGATACCCGTGCCGTACGACCGCTGAGATTCCGAGGATCGACGCGCCACCGATCGCGAAGGCGGGCAGCGAGACGACGATGACGGTGTGCAGGTCGCCGTAGGCTCGGTGGTGGATCAGCCACGCGGCCAGAAGTCCCCAATGGAGAGCGGAGGTGAGCAGGAGCAGGATCAGCGACCGGATCAGGCGATCGGTATCGTGTGGCCGTGCGGATACGACCCGGAGGTAGTGGAGGCCACGGGCGAACCCGAGACCCAGCAGGACGGCAGCGTTTCCATAGAAGAGTGCGGGGGCCCGGGCGGGGAGGTGGGCCCACGTACCGATGATCACCCAGACCACCAGGTACAGCGGAATGCCGCTGCGGGCGCGCAGGGACAAGTCCCTGAGCGCCTCGGCGCGGAGAGCGGGATCGTCCGACGCGAAGGCATCGCGTGGGGTCGGGTATTGCATGATTCCTTCAGTATCGGCCGGTTTGGGCCCCGAATGGAGCCTACCTCGCCCGTCGGAAGCCTCGACTCGTCAACGATCTGGGCGGGTCAGGTGCCAGCCGGTGGGTTGCTGGCGCCCGCCGATCCGGACATCCTGGCCACTTGGACTCATCCAGAGGTCGACGTGGTGCCGACTCGAACGCCGCTGGCGGTAGGTCTGAGCGTTCTGATCCTCTTCGCGTGTGAGGGGGGCGGAGCCGTTCGCACTGCTGCCTCCGTTGGAGGCCCGGCGGCCAACGCTGGCGCCGAAGGCACTGACTCCGCGCGGCCGGGCGACTGGCGCCGGGGCGGCACCTGCTACGAGATCTTCCTGAGGTCCTTCTTTGACAGCGATGGCGACGGCGTCGGCGACCTCGCCGGCGTGGTCGAGAAGCTCGACTATCTCAACGATGGAAAGCCCGCATCGGGATCCGACCTGGGCGTCCGCTGCATCTGGCTGATGCCGATCAACCCATCGCCCAGCTACCACGGGTACGACGTCGCCGACTACTACGGCATCGATCCCGAGTACGGGGATCTGCAGGCGATGCGCACGCTGGTCCGGGCGGCGCACCAGCGCGGCGTCGCCGTGCTGATGGACCTGGTCGTCAACCACACCTCGTCCGAGCACCCCTACTTCGTCGATGCGCTGAACGACCCGGAGTCTCCCTACCGCGATTGGTACATCTTCCGCGATCGCCCGGGTCCTGCCAACGAGTACGGGGATTCGAACTGGCATCGTTCGCCGGTGCGGGACGAGTTCTACTACGGGTTCTTCTGGTCGGGAATGCCGGATCTGAACTGGGACAGCGATGCGGTCCGGAACGAGATGAAAGCCGTGGCCACCTTCTGGCTGCGCGACGTCGGGGTCGACGGGTTTCGGCTCGACGCCGTCCGCCACCTGGCGGAGGAGGAACGCGACGGGACCCTGACGACGACCAACGTGACCCGCACCCACGAAGCGCTCCGGGATCTGGGCGCGCACGTGCGGTCGGTGGCACCGCAGGCCTTCACCATTGGAGAAGTCTTCGATTCTACGAGTGCGCTCCGCCCCTACTATCCGGATCAGCTGGACGCGTACTTCGGGTTCGAGGTGGCCAACGCGATCCTCTCCGCCGTGAGCGGCGGAGGAGCGTCGCAACTGATGCGGAAGGTCCTCGAGGCCGAGGAGGTCTCCGCCGGTCGGACATGGGCCCCGTTCCTGCGCAACCACGATCAGTCGCGCACGATGACGGTGCTGGCGGGCGATCTCGGTCGGGCCCGATTGGCAGCGAGCCTCTTGCTGACGCTCCCGGGTCTGCCGTTCGTGTTTTACGGCGAGGAGATCGGGATGACCGGAGACAAGCCGGACGAACGGATCCGTACGCCCATGCACTGGACGAGTGGGCGAGCGGCCGGGTTCACGACGGGTGCGCCATGGCAGCCACTGCAGGGCGACTCGCTCACCGCCAACGTCGGCGCCCAGGATGCCGATCGGAGCTCACTGCTCAACCACTATCGGCAGCTCATCCACTTGAGGGCGGAGACGCCGGCGCTCGGGGCAGGGGAGTTCGTGCCGCTGCAGTCCGGCACCGACGAGGTGGCTGCGTTCCTGCGGAGATCCGCTGGGGAGGCGGTCATGGTGATCGCCAACCTCTCGACCCGGGCACTGCGCGAGGTGACGCTGACGTCGGAGGCAGGCACGCTGCCGTCGGGTCAATACGAACCGTCAGGCCTGATCGGCGGCCCCTCGGGAGCTCCCCTCGACGTCGATGAGCAGGGCCGGTTCGTCGGCTATCGGCCTCTGGACTCGCTAGCGCCGAGGACTGCCTATTTGTTTCGGGTGGGGCGCTGACCGCGAGGCGGCTTGCCGCTGACTGGGGCGGTGGCAGTTCGCTGCGGCGCCTCCTCACCGCCCCCGTCGATCAAACACGTCCGTCCCGACCGTATCCGAGCGGAACACATCGTCATTGATCCAGTACGCCGGCCCGAACGGCACGGCATTCGGCCATACCTGGTCCAGCGTCATGGCGTCGTAGAGCATTCCACCCTTCATGACATACTGCGCGTCGATGGTGGCGCGGATGTTCTCCAGCGGATTGGAATTGAGCACCATCAGGTCGGCGAGCTTGCCCACTTCGAGCGAGCCCAGGTCCTGATCGGCACCCAACAGTCGGGCCCCGTGCAGACTGGCGACTTCCAGCGCGCCGTGGTTGCCCAGGGCACTCGCGCCCATCCAGGTCTCCCAGTGCGTGGCCAGTCCGTGATGCTCGCCGTGGGACCCAACCGCACCGTAGCCGCCCTCGGAAATGATGTCGGCCATCGCCTGCGCGATCAGCGGATAGGAATAGTCCGTGGGCGGGCGCAACCAACGAATCCGCGTCTGCGGTACCAACATGCGCCACGGGAACCAGTGGCGCTGCTTGGGATCCTTCCAGACGTCGCTCTCTTGGAAGAAGTACTCGATGCTCCAGTAGGAGGGGCCGGCCACCACCAGGGTCGGGGAGTAGGTGGCCTGCGCCTGGCCCAGGAACTTGGCACCGTCCGAGTACATGGGCACTTCGCTGAAGGCATGCTCCCAGGCCGTCTGGCCGTCCATGATCATGCCCAGGTTCTCGACGAACGAGCCACCCTCGGACGTGATGTTCACGCCGACCTGACGGGCCGCTTCGCTGAACCACTGGCGCTGGTCCCGCCGCGGCTGGGCGTACTGCTTGATCTGGGTGGCACCCCAGCTCGACAGCCGCCGCACAGCGGCCACCGCGTCGGCCAGGTTGGAGATCTCGTTGGTGTGAGATCCATCCCCCCCCGACTGGTTGTCTCCGGTGCTGAACCCCCGGGGCCCGATCATCTCCCCCGCCTCGATCAGCTCGGCGGTGGGGAACATGTTCTGGCTCCACATGGACACGTCCATGGTGGTGGTGACGCCATAGGCCAGATAGATGGCCTGCTCGTAGTCGTGCCGCGGCCGGATGCCTCGCCACTCCCGGTAGTGGTGGGCGTGCATGTCCACGAAGCCGGGGATGATGGTCTTGCCCCGGACGTCGATGGTGCGGTCCACGCCGTCCAAGCTGCACTGTCCAACGCAGGCGATGCGGCTGCCGTTCACCACGATGGTGCCGTTCTCGATGACCTCACGGTTGTTGAGCGTGACGATGCGCGCCCCCGTGAGCGCGACCCGGCCCTCGGGCATCGCGCGGGGCACCTGGAGCGCCATGGTGGTGGTGTCGGTGGCGCCCGTGTCCATGTGGTGCACATAGTGCTGCGGGCCGCTGCCGTACTCGAGTGTGGTCTCGTTTCGCCAGCGCGGGAACAGCCCACCGTCCCGGGTGAGTTGCGTCACCGGCAGCGCGCCCCGGCGCTTGTCCACCTCCAGCACCTCGCCTCCCAGCGTCTCCCAACCCAACGGCTGCACGTAGACGTTGTCCCCCTCCTGGAACGCCACCCAGCGCCCGTCGGGGGAGGGCACGATCTCCTCCGCGTTGGGGAAGCTCAGGTGCTCCTGCTTGTCGCTGCCGTCGGTGGCCACGCTCATCAACGACGTACGGCTGCGACCGCCGCCCTGGGGCGTGCGGATCTCGGGATAGAAGACGCGCCCGTCGGGGCCGAACGACGGACCGACCAGCTGCCGGCGAGCGACGCCCTCGCCGGGAATGGTGACCACGTAGGTGCCGGCATCGCCACCGGCCGGCGGCGCGGCGGCGAAGCGCACGAGGTCGAAGTACGCGTTGGCGGTCATGGTGCGCTGGCGCGCGGTGGCGCCCTCGCCACGTGCGACCACCACCGAGCGGCCGTCGGGACTCCAGACCGGGTTGGCGTAGTCACCCGGGTCGCGACTCAGCCGCTGAGGCGCACCGCCGGCGGCCGGCACCTTCCACACGTGGCCACGGATGGTGTCGTCCCAGCTCACGAACGCCACCCACCGACCGTCGGGGCTCCAGGCCGGCATATACTCGAGCGGGTCGAAGCTGTCGGGCGTCAGGCGGCGCGGCCGACCGCTCCCTTGCTGTGCGTAGATGCGCCCCACGGCCTGGAACGCCAGCGTGCGGCCGTCCGCCGTCGAGATGGGCCAGCGGAAGAAGGTGACGTCAATGGCGTCGTCGGCGATCCGGAACTCCTTGCGTGCCATCTCGGAGATGGTGCGGTGCACGTGCGCGCTGAAGGAGATCGTGGACACGTCCATGGACGTCACGTCCACTCGGCGGATCTTCCCGCCCTGCGTGATCAGCACGGAGCGGCCGTCGCTGGCCCAGTCGTAGCGCGGTAGCACGCCCAGGGTCTTCCCGCCCGATGCGATCAGCGGTTCGATCGGATCCATGAGCAGCCGCTCGGCACCGGTTTGCAGATCCCGCAACCAGAGGGCTGTACGGGGCCCGAACTCGTGCCCCTTGAAGGTGAGCAGCGCGTCGGGCAGGTGGCGCGCGAAAGCGAGCCAGCGGCCGTCCGGCGAGACTTCGGGCGCGGCCGCCCCACCGCTCGACTGACGCCCTGCCGCCGCCCCGTCGCTCACGCCGGAGCTGATGTCGACGATCTCCCCGGTCTTGAACTCGAAGCGCTTCACCTGCTGGGCACCGCTCAGCGGCTGGCTGTCCGAGAGATTGCGATTGATCTGGTAGTAGAGGAAGCGTCCGTCCCCGCTGGTGGTGGGCCAGGAGGGAGCTCCATCCTGCGTGCCCACGAGCTGCACGCCGCGGCCGCCATCTTTGTGGTAGATCCAGAGCCCGTTGCCGTTGCCACCGCCGCCACCCCCGCCCTGACCACCGCGCGTGGCGCGGCGCACCACGATGTATTGCCCGTCGGCCGTCCAGGCCGGTTCGAACGTGGCGACGTTCACATCGCTGAAGACCGCACGCGGATTGCTGCCGTCCGCGCTCATGACCCAGAGGTTGTACTGGCCGCCACGGTCCGTGATGAAGGCGATGCTCTGACCGTCCGGCGAGATGCGGGGCTGGACCGACAGCGCCACGCCCGCGTCCTGCGTGAGCACCTGTGCTTCGCCGCCCTGGGCGGGCATGCGGTAGATGTGCCCGAGGAGATCGAAGGCGATCCAGGTCCCGTCCGGTGACAGGTCCACCGCCATGCGCGTGCCGTCCTCGGTGGTGAAGTCGATCTCGCGCGTGGCGCCGTGAGCGGCCGTGACGTCCCAGCGAGCACCTTCACCTTGCTCGCCGCCCTGGCGTTGCGCATGCGCGGCCTGGGCGGGCAGTGCGGCCAGCAAGGCCAGGCAGGTAGAGCGCGCTGCGGTCTTCAGAGCGGGAACGGGCGTGGACATGGAGTGGAGTCTCCGAAAGCGTGCGGGTCGCGTGCGGCCGGCTCGTAGAGTGCGGCCTGAGCGGGCGGGACGCCATGGGAGGCCAGAGACGTGGGGCCGGACCGCGAACGCGTATCCGCGGGGTGGACGGCGTATCGACTCCCGAGGCTGACTCGACGCTGCCCCGCACGTTCGATACGTTCCCTCGGGATCGGGTCGCGCACTGGAGGGAGGGGACGGGCATGGATCGACGAGGATTCCTGGGTGCGGCCTTGGCCAGTCCTGCGGCGCTGAGGGGCGCTGGGTTGGCCGGCTTGGAGCGGTCCCTCACGCGTCCAACGGGTCACGCCAGCGCCGTGGGCCAGGAACGGCGCGCCCTCCGTATCCTGGTGCTCGGTGGAACGGGCTTCATCGGTCCGCATATGGTGCGCCGCGCGCTCGAACGTGGGCACGACGTCACCCTGTTCAACCGCGGGCGCACCAACACCGATCTCTTTCCCGAGGTCGAGAAGCTGATCGGAGACCGCAACGGTCAACTCGACGCGCTCGCGGGGAGGAGCTGGGACGTCGTCATCGACAACAGCGGGTACTATCCGTCGCATGTGCGGGCGTCGGCGGAGGCGCTACGCAGCTCGGTCGACCACTACATCTTCACCTCGACGATCGACGCCTACCGCGACTTCAACACGGTCGGCATGGACGAGTCGTACCCCCTGCATCCGCCGTCGTCGACCCGCCCCGAGGATCCCAGCCGCTTCTACGGCCCGCTCAAGGCCGATTGTGAGCGCATCGTGCGCGAGGTCTACGGTGCGAACTCCACGCAGGTGCGGCCGGGATGGATCGCGGGGCCGGGGGACAACAACCACCTGCTTACCTACTGGTGCGTGCGTATCGACCGGGGTGGGGAGGTACTCGCTCCCGGTGAGCCCGAAGACTACATGCAGGTCACAGACGTACGCGATCTCGCGGCGTGGTACGTGCAGATCGCCGAGGAGCGCATTGCGGGTGCCTTCAGCGCGGTGGGACCGGTCTGGTCCTGGGCAGAGACGCTCCATGGAATTCGGGCCGTGACCTCGGCGGACGTGTCGTTCACCTGGGTGGACGCGGACTTCCTCCTGGAGCGCGACCAGAAGCCCTGGACGGACATCCCGCTCTGGTGGCCGGCACGCAACGGCTGGGGGCCGCGATCGTTTGGCGGCAACATCGGTGGCGAAGGTGCCTTCGCCATCGACGGGTCCTTGGCCTGGGCGAACGGCTTTGCGCGTCGGCCGCTGGCCGACACGGCGAAGTCCACTCTCGACTGGTACTGGGAGACCTTCCCCGACTGGCCGGAGGACCGGCGACCGGGCTTCTCCGCTGCGGTAGAGCGGCGTCTGCTGGAGGAGTGGAAGGCGAGAACGTAGGGGCGGGCGTCCAATGCGGTTCAGAGGCCGCGCTCCCGCAGGACGTCCCGCGGGGCGCGGCCTCATCTCCGCCAGAAGACGTCAATTCACCCGCTGCGTGTACACCACGGTATTGTCTGTCAGGTTGGGATCCGGCTGCCCACCCCCCACGCTCAGGGTGTTGGTGTGGAGCCCCACGGCAGCGCCCCGGAAGCGGACCACGAACTCCGCCTGGAAGCCCGGATCCAGAGTGCCCAGCGCGCACTCCAGCGCTCCACCCCCGCGCACCGAGCAGGTCGCTCCCGTGGCGTCGACCAACTCCAGCCCGACCAGCGGCAGGCTTGTGACACGTACCTGTGTGGCGGGACTCGGTCCGGCGTTCGTGACTCGGAACGAGGTGCTCATGGTGTCGCCCAGGAACTGGTTGTCTTGCTGCGCCACCTTTACCAGGGTGAGGTCCGCCGCCTCATCGTTGTCGAAGAGGGTCACCGGAAGGCGTGGCACCACCGCGTTTCGATACGTCGGATCCGTACTCGTGACGGCATGTCCGAGCGTGTCGGCGTGGGTACCTTCGACGTCAGCGTCGTCCACGGCCATCACGGACACGGTCCGAGGGAGCATCCAATCGGCCGGATCGAAGGTGACCGCCGCCCGGATCGACACCTCGCCGGCGCGGCTCACCGGCAGGACCTGCACCGATGCGGTGGGGGCAGCAGCTCCCAGACACATACGGTAGCTCACGGGGGGGCCGCCTTCTTCGACGGTCAGTGCGGCCGCGTCCAATGTGAACGGGCTGCCTGGGCGATAGCCCACCAGATCCACACCCTGGGCTCCCACGTGCAAGCGCCAGGCTCGAGGACCAATGGGGCTAGGCAGTGATGTCGTCTGGAACTGACCGCTGACCTCGCCCGTGATCAGGGGCACGACCTGGCCACAGCTTCCGCCCTGAAGACCGGGTGCCGTCGTGACCCGCAGATCGCCAAACAACTGCACGGCATTCGCGACCGCGAGTTGATCGAAGCCACCGGCCGTCGTGTCCGCCACTTCCAGGTCGACCCGGCTCAACGCGTCCAGTTCGAGTGTATTGAAGGTGAGTGTTCCGTGCGGGGCGTTCGTTGTGCCGGGGGCGATGATCGTGTTCACAGCGGTGACGGACCCGAGTCCTCCGGTCCCGCGCAGCGTCGCGCTCAGGAGCGTCAGGCTCCCAGTCATCGTGCTTCCGGGCCGGGCCTCGAATGCGGATCCGGGCATCATTGTGAGGGTGCTAGCCCCGCTGATCTCTCCTTCGTTCACGATGCCGGACTCGACATCGAGACCGCCGTAGGGCGCGTAGATGAGTCCCCGATTCACGATGCGACCGGCCACCACTGTCGTCGGGCTCCGGACCTCGAGCTCGCCACGTTGCTCGAAGACGGGAGACAGATCGAGAAAGACGGGGCGGGCCTGGCTGTCTTCGACTTCGATATCCCCTTCGTTCAGCACGGTCCCGCTCAACGCAGTGCGACTCTTCCGGAAGGCATACTGCTGTCCCGTCACCCCTTGCACGCCGAGGCGCAGCGCTACATCCGCTCCGATGTCTCCGAAGACGGTATCTCCACGCTCGAGATAGAAGGTGCCGGAGAGGTTCGTCGACCCGAGCAGCAGAACCCCCGCTCTCAGCCGTGCGTAGGTGCCAGCCCCGTCCCATTCGATCAGGTCTCCACTCATCGTGGAGGGGTCGAATGGAGAGCTGGACACAGTTCCCCCTCCGCTGTTCACGATCCGTGCGCCGATCCATTGCATCGGACCGACGTACCCCAGATAGAGATCTCCGTGGTTCTCCAGGTTTCCTTCGATGACGGTCCGGTCAGCCCACAGGGCGCCGTGGTTGATCAGCATCCCAAGGTCGACATCCGTCGACGAATCGATGTCCAGTCGCCCCCGCACGAGGATGGTATCCTGGACCCACAGGACATTCTCATGGAAGGTGACCGATGCCTGCCCGCCGACCTCGAGGGAGCGCACCCTCACCGAGTCGTGAACATCGAGGAGGGTCCCGTTCAGGACACAGGCGACGTCGGAAGGGCGTGGCGCTCCGACCGGGGTCCAGTTGTCGGAGTCGTTCCAGTCATGTGGCCATCCGCCGCTCGTCCATGTCTTCGTACAGGCCAGGGTCGGAGCCGTCACGGGAGTGGGCACGAGACCGGCGGTGAGCGCGGGGGGCTCCTCCTGGCCTCCAACTCCGACAGCGGTGGGCAGTTCTTTGCACGCGACAAGGGACAATCCCAGCAGACAGAACGTCCACGGGCGACGCATCGGAGGACTCCGGGTAGAGGGTGGCTCTCCCCGCTGAGCGGGGCACCTCGCTCAAGGCGACAATCGGAGTCAACGGATGGACATGCGGGGGATGACCTGCGTGCGTCCCTCGATCCTGGTCTTGCCGGGTAGGGGGGGAGCTGCCCGCTGGCCCGGCTCGATGGTGGGTGAGAATCGTGGCGTGGGAGGGGGGGTGTCCCCGACTTCAGTGGCCCGACTTGCGCGGCTTCTTCAGCTCCTTGGCCACGAACCGGGTCGGCACGCCCGTCACCTCCTCGATGCGCTGCGCTACCACCTGGCTGGCTCCAGGACCGGGAACGCCCTGCAGCAACACTTTGGGCTTGCCGCGCACCGGCACCGCAGTGAAGCGGTAGCTCAGGGTCCCTGACGCACCGCGACCCATCTGGGCGTCCGGTGTGACGTCGATCGACCGGAGCTCCTCCACACTGATCCGGCGCTCTGAGCTGCCGAGCTCGAGGTGGGCCTTGCGAACGGTCAACGAACCGCGGCGCACGATAGGGAGCAGGCCTACGAGCATCAGCAGCGCGCCCATCAGCACGAACATCGCTGCCATGAGACCGGTCAGGCCACCAAGCACCATCGCCAGACCACCTTGGCGCAACGCACCGAAGGCTCCGATACCCAAGCCGGCGCCCGAACCCGCGAAGAGGAGTCCGAAGATGCCCAGCGCGACGCCCACACCGACGTTGCGTCCGCGCAGGAGCTCCACCTGCAGGCCCTCGGCGGCCGCGTGGATGCGGACCTTGCGGTGAGGCTCACTGTTCGAGCCCAGAGTTGTCACCGGGCTCGGCTCCTGAGCGAACCGCGGTGCCAAGGACGGGAGCACCGGCACCAGGAACGCCACATCCAGATTCGGCCCCGCACCACGGTACTGCACTCCGACGTGCCAGTCGCACCCGTCGACCTTCCGAGGCCGGCTCGCGGGCAGGTCCGCGGGGACGTCGAAGGTGAACGACAAGCGCTGGTTGCCGGCGCGCCAGCGCTGGAGTCGTGGATGCCCCTCCGTGGCCCAGAGTACCCGGTGGCTGACCGAATCGCCGTCTGATTCCACGCGAGTACAGGTGAGCCGAACCCGGCAGTCGCGTGGTTCCGCCTGCGCGAGGGGGAGCTCGAGCGAGCCCCCCACCTGCCCGCCAGGGCTGGCGGGGAAGGGGTCCAACCGCAGTGCCAAGCCGCGGAAGCGAAGCCAGCGGCCCCCGAGAATCGAGGCTTGCAAGGCGAACGCCGCCGAGCCGACGGCCCACAGCGACGCGCCTGCCATCCAGAGGGGGTTGGCGCTATCGATGCCCGCCCAGGCCGCGTTCCAGGCGCCGACCCCGAAACCCGCGAGGATGACGAGCCCCACGCCGGCTCCGGCCCACTCGCGTGCCCAAGGGGGGCGCACCACGCCTCGTGCCCAGCGCGGATCGTCCGGCGTCGCCAGCGTGGTCTCCGCGGAGACCCGAGGAGCGAGGGGAGGTGTTGCCATGTGCCGTGGTCGAGTAGTCGGGGACGGCTGCGCCCTACCCCACGATGCAGGGATCGTGCAACCGGCGCGTGCGTGCGACATTCAGCGGCCGGCGCCGGTCGCGCTCGGATCCATGCAGCGCGACCGCGGTCGGGGATTGCATTGTCCCACTCCGAGGTGACCCATGAACGACCCGCGCGTCCGGATCTATCTGGCCAGCTCCCTGGACGGGTTCATCGCCGGATCCGACCACGACCTCTCCTGGCTGGACAGCGCGGACGTCGCGCACGCTGCGGGCGAGACGATGCCCCCGGGTGCCCTGGACTATCCGGAGTTCATCCAGGACATCGGCGCGTTGCTCATGGGGCGTCGTACCTACGACGTCGTGCGCGGATTCGGCGTTCCGTGGCCGTACGGATCCCGCCCGGTATTGGTCGCGACCCGCCGCCCGCTCGACGACGATCCACCCGCGACGGTCCGAGCGGTCCAAGGCAGCATCCACGAGCTGGTGGCTCAAGCGCGCGACGCGGCCGCAGGCAAGGACGTCTACCTGGACGGGGGTGTGCTCATCCGGCAGGCGGCGGAAGCGGACCTGATCGACGACCTGACGATCACGCTGGCGCCCATCGCCCTGGGCTCCGGGATCCCGCTCTTCGCGGGCATGGAACGCCGCTATCCGCTCGAGATCGTCTCGCACCACCCGCACGTCGGTGGGATGCTGCAGCTGCGGATGCGGCCCAAGCGGGGGTGAGGCGGCTCGCGCCTCAGCGGACCTCCGCCACCGTTACCGGCTGCACCAATTGCACCGGGGCGGGATAGCGCTCGTCCGGTAGCCAGTGGTAGCGGAGCGCGCTGGCCACCGTCCGGATCACGTCGTCCGCGCAGGCGCTCCCCGTGGACTCCGCCATGCGGATCACGTCGGCGTCGCCGGAGGCTCGGATGGACAAGCGCACGGTGCCAGAGACGGGGAAGGCCGCACGTGCGCGCCTGGTTCCACAGGAGACCGGCAGCTCGGTGAGCCGCTCGGCCTCCAGGATGCGATCGTTGGGCTCGGTGCGACCCCGACCGTCGGCTGTGAAGATCGTTGGGGGCCCGAACAACACGCTCACGTATCCGGCGGCGGTGAGGAGGGACACGGGAGCGGCAGGTGCCTCCTCGGTGGGGCGGCGGCCGTCTGCATAGCGGAAGCCTACCCAGCCGAGCAGGGCCGCGTGCAGGGCGACCGAAGCGATGAGTGCGCCGCGCAGCACTCGCCGGTCACGGGCACGATGCTGGGAGGGGGAGTGTCGCACGTCTTCGGGCCGCGACTCCTTGGTGGGTTGTGGTGCTCTTGGGGACGTACGTAGGGTAGCGGGCGTGCTTTCGCGGAGCGGCAGTCGAGACCCGCGTTGTCCGTCGCGATGGACCAGGGGCGATGACGCGCCCGCGGCTCGGATGACTCCCCTGCAACCAAGGGAGCTGGGGCTCCGCCTGGCCGCCCTGTCGGAACGAAGAGGGGCGTGGTACCCTCCCTACTGCGTCCGTGGAGCCGGAAGGCGGCCGAGGAGGGTTGGGAAGTCGATGCGGAGTGGGCCTCTGAGAGTCGTGTCTGGCGCGATCGTGATCACCTGGCTCGTCGCCGGGTTCGCGATGCCCATGTCGGGCTCGGGTTGCATGCATGGGGCGACCTCCGGCGCATCGCAGGATCCTCAGCCCGCCCACGTTCACGCCGGGCCCGCATCCACACCCCCACTCCAGACGACACATGCGGGTCACCCGGCCAGCGCGGAGGACGGACCTACCGCGCCGGGAAGAAGCAGGGACGACGGCGAGTCGCGGCCCTGCTGCGATGGCGCCGGGGCCTCTTGCTGCCCGCCTACTCTGCTGGCTGCAGCCACCACCCTCACGCTGACGGCTGCCTTCGCGACGCTGGGTTCCACGGGATTGAAACGACTTCACGGAGTCGCCCCGACCCGGCCGCTCATCTTTGCCGTTTCGCTCCCCCAACCCCCTCCCGCCTGATCCGAACCAAACGGTAGCACCCGCCTGCAGTCCACGGCGGACTGCTTCATCAGGGACGGGAGGGAGCCATGAGCGGACGCTTGGTTTGCGCCTGCCTCGGTTTGTGGACCGTGGCGGTGCCCAGCGCAGCGCAGATACCAGATTCGATCAAGCCTTTGCCCCTCGAACCGCTGGAGGTCACGGTGGTTCGGGAGGGGACGGTCGCACCTCCCGTCGTCACCATCGCGGTGGGGGCCGACGCGATCCGTCGCGCGCAAGCAGATACTCCGTACGACCTTGTGCGTCGGCTGGCGGGGATCGAGGTCCACGAGCACGGGCAGGGCCCCGGCTTCGCGGCGGACGCGGTGCTGCGCGGATTCACCTCGGATCATTCGTCCGATGTGCTGCTCGTCGTGGACGGCGTGCCGATCAACCTACCGGTGCATGGGCACGTCGAAGGATACTCGGACTGGTTCATGTTGGTGGCGCCGGCCCTGCGCGAGTTGCGCGTAATCCACGGACCGGCCAGTCCACTCTACGGCGACTTCGCCTTCGGGGGTGTGGTGGAGGCGTTCACCGAGGTGGACGAGGACGTCGCGTCGGGATCCCTTGGCACATCGAGCCAGGGGGGCGCCACCGCCTGGTTTCGAGGAGGACGCCGCGGGGAACGGGGCGGGCTTCTGTTCACGGCAGACGGCGAGCGCAACGAGGGCTGGCGCGAGCACTCGGGATTCTGGCTCGGGAGGGGACTGGCTCGCGGCTGGCGGGCCCTAGGCGACGGCCGTCTGGAGGGGGGAGCGTCGGTCTATCTCTCCGATTGGAACTCGCCGAGCTTCGTCAGCGTCGATCAGTACAATGCGGGGGAGCTGCGCCAGGCGGTCGATCCCACGGATGGTGGGCGCGCCCATCGCCTGATCGTGCACGGGCGCTACACGGGCGTGATCGGGAGCGGCGGGGTGCAGGCTACTGCCTGGGCCCAGACGCTGGGTTCCCTCGTGTTTCTCAATCTTCCGGACGACGGGGTGCTGGCGCAGAGCGAGGAGCGGGACGAGCGTGTCGCCGCCGGCGGTCGGGTGCAAGCGCTGTGGAACCTTCGGGGCGGCGACGCGACGTTGGGGACGGAGGTCCGGCGGGACGCAAGCCAATACCGACTGTTCGCGACGGACCAGCGCGAGCGGGAGAGCGCCACCACCGGGCTCGACGGCGACTACACGAGTGTGGCGGCGTACGCCCGTTGGCGCACACGGGTGAATGATCGCGTCACGCTCGACCTGGGTGGACGACTCGATGGGCTCTACTACACCAGCGTGGACCGCCTGAACGATCCGGAAAGCGCGTCGCCCCGGACGAACCACGTCTGGCTGGCGAGCCCGAAGATCGGCGTCCGCTACGCGCTCGACGATCGCTGGTCTGCCCTCGGCTCCTTCAGTCGCGGGTTTCGGGGCGCCCCCGGTGTGTTGACCGATCCGCAGCGCCCCGCGATGACTGCGTGGGCTGGCGAGTTGGGCCTGCAGCTGCTGGCGAGTTCCGTGACCGCGCGCCTTGCCGCTTTTCGACTCGATGTGACGAACGAGCGGATTCAGGATCCTGTCTCGCGCGTCATCTCCAACCAGGGTGCATCCGTGCGGCAGGGTCTCAGCGTCGACGTTGCCTGGGCGGCGTCGGCGCGCATGTCGCTCTTCGGATCGTTGACCTACAACGATGCGTACATCGCGGAAGAGATCACGTTCCCGGAGCCGCCGCTCGCAGGCGGCTTCGACGGGTTGAACGGAGGCGTAGCGCCGACGACCGCTGCCTTGCGCCTCTTCCATCTCGTGCCCCTCCGCCCCGGCGATCCCGTACCCAACGTGGGCAGGTACGTCGGGCGCGCCGGCGTCGAGGCGCCTGTGGGCGAGGCATCGGCGCTGCGGGTGACCTGGCGGTTCTCGGGGCCGTTCTCCCCGATCGGCGAGCCCAGGGTCCGGACACAGGCCTACGGTGTGCTCGATCTGGGCGCGAGTCTGCCCGCGCGACCAGCGCACGGCGTGCTCGACATCGAGCTGGAGAATCTGACTGGCACGCGGTACCCCGAGGTTCGTGCCTCGGGCTTCATCAACCCGGGCGCACCGCGCACGCTGCGCGTCGCGTTGCGATTCGGTGCTGCAGCTCCGGTCCCATCCCACTGATCCCAAGGAGGTCACAATGGCTGCTCCAACGTCGGTCCGCATCGCAACATTCACCACACTCGCCATTGCTTCGGCCCTGTTCATCGGTGCGTGCAGCTCCGATGAAGTCGGCCCGGAGGACGAACACGACCCGGTGTCCGTCACACTCCACATCGTGGGCGGAGCGGAACTCACGCCGAACGTGGTTCTGGCAGCAGGACAGACCGTCCAGGTCGAGGCGCGCTTCTATGACGACGAGGGGACCTTCATCGAGGATCTCGAGGATGAGCACTTCGCGGCATTTGTGTTCAGCCCGGCGGACCTTGCCACCACGACCCCCGTGGCCGGGCGCACCTTCGCGTTCGCGGTCACCGCGCGAGCCACCCCAGGCACCGGAACGATCACCGTGGATTGGGGCCACGATGAAGACGTGGACGAACGGTCCTTCGGGCCGTTCAGCGTGACGGTCCAGTAGGGGACGGGCTGCACCACAAGGACTTCGGGCGGGACGGCTCGCTGGGCTATCCGGAGTTCGCTGGCACGCGCCGCGAGCTCCGGGTAGCTTGAGCGGCCGTCGGTGTTCTGGAACCCCTCAGCGATCGACTCCCGATGACCCGTCTCACCTGTACGTCAGCTCCGTGGGTGCACGCTGGTTTGTGCTCCTTGGTCACTCTTCTCGCTTGCCCCCGCCTCTCCGCCCAGTCCCCCGCCGCTCCGACCATGCAGATGCAGGGCCCGCACGTGATCCGCGCGGCGCGGATGTTCGATGCTCGAGCCGGACGCATCGTCGACAACGCCGTGATCGTGGTCGAGGGAGGCCGCATCACGGCCGTGAACCCCAGCAGGGTGCCCGAGACGCAACACGACATGGACCTGGGTGACGTGACGTTGCTCCCGGGCCTGATCGACGCGCATACGCACCTGGTCAGCGAGATCGGCCCCAACAGCTTCATCGAACCGGTGACGATGTTGCCGGAGGAGGCGGCCCTCGGGGCCGTGAAGAACGGGTGGACCACGCTGCAGGCGGGCTTCACCACGGTGCGTGACTTCGGTGGTGATGCCACGGTAGCGCTGGGGCGGGCCGTCGAACGAGGCGACATCGCCGCGCCGCACATCATCCCCTCCCGCAACGCGCTGGGCATCACCGGCGGACACTGTGACGTGACGGGCTTTGCGCCGGGCGTGCGCGAGCTGGGTCCCGCGGACGGTGTGGCCGATGGTCCCTGGGAGGTGGTCGAGGCCGTGCGCTATCAGATCAAGCACGGAGCCAAGGTCATCAAGACCTGCGCGACCGCGGGGGTGCTCTCACTGGAGGGGCCGGTCGGTGCTCAGCAGTACAGCTACGAGGAACTGAAGGCCATGGTGGACGAGGCGGCCCGCCATGGGATCAAGGTGGCGGCGCACGCCCATGGTTCGGAAGGCATCCTGGCTGCCGTGAAGGCCGGCGTCGCCTCCATCGAACACGGCTCCATGTTGACCGACGAGATCCTCGCCGAGATGAGGGGACACGGCACGTATCTGGTGCCCACCGTCTACCTGCAGCAACGGATCAATCTGGACGTGCTGCCTCCACTCGTACGCTCCAAGGCGCAGACCGTGCTCCCGCTCGCCCAGGCCAGCATCCGCAGGGCGATCGCTGAAGGCGTGAAGATCGCCTTCGGCACCGACGCGGGGGTGTATCCGCACGGCGAGAACGCGCGCGAATTGGAAGTCTATGTGGAGTGGGGCATGCCTGCAGCGCGCGCCCTGCAGACGGCCACCCTCTATGCGGCCGACCTGCTGGACACCGCGGACCGCGGCGTGTTGGAAGAAGGGATGCTAGCGGACATCATCGCCGTGCCCGGCAACCCCGTGGACGACATCTCGGTCACCCGCGACGTGCAGTTCGTGATGCTGGCCGGTCGCGTCGTGAAGCATCCCCCCAGTCACATGGGGATGAGCCACTAGGGACGTGGGCGGCGGAGCGGAGGAGACGGTGCGCCCAGGGGCGAGTGTCGATCGCGCGATGGTCGGCGCCACCCATGCACCCGCGGAGGCCGCAGTGGGGGCGGAGGAGGCGGAGGGCCCTGCGCCCGCTGCGACCGGTGCGTGGCCGTTGCCCCGTCCCTACGACTTCTTGGAGACCACACGCATGCTCCGGGTGGGCGCGTGGGATCCGACGGTGCGGCGGGAGCCGGGCGGGCTGTGGCGGACGGCGAACACACCGGAGGGGGTTGCCACGGTGCGCCTGCGTGTCGGCGACCAGGTGTGCGCCCAAGCCTGGGGGCCGGGCGCGGCTTACGCGATCGGCGAGGTGCCGGCCTGGATCGGGCTCGACGACCCGGTCTGGGCGCTGCCGCCCCATCCGGTCACCGATCGGCTTCTGCGACGACATCGCGGCCTACGCGCCACCGACACCCGGGATGTCTTTCAGGCGCTGGTGACGATCGTGCTACAGCAGTTGGTGACGTGGCAGGAGGCCGCCCTGACCTGGCGCCGGCTATGCAGCGCACTGGGAGCGCCTGCGCCCGGGCCCATCGGCGACCTGCGCCTGGCACCGACTCCCGGCGCCATTCGAGCGGCCGGTCCGGAGGGCCTGCAACAGCTCGGCGTCGGATTCCAACGTGCCCGGACGCTGCTCGCGGTGGCACGGGCGGCGCGCTTGCTCGAGCAGGCGAAGTCGCTGCCGACCGGAGAGGCCTCCGCGTTGCTTCAGTCCGTACGAGGCGTGGGCCCCTGGACGGCCGCGGTCGTGCTCGGTGCCCGCCTGGGCCGTCCCGAACCGGTGCCCGTCGGCGACCTGCATCTGCCGCACACGGTGTCCTGGGCGTTGGCGGGTGAGCCGCGCGGCTCGGACGCACGCATGTTGGAGCTGCTGGAGCCCTTCCAGGGGCTGGGCTACCGAGTGGTGCGCTTGATCCATGCGGCCAGGATCGAGGCGCCGCGGCGGGGACCGCGGATGCCGCTACGGCGGCGCTGACTCCGATCAGCGAATCTGAGAGGCGCGCCATGTCCGAGCACGATGCTCTCGTGGTCGGTGGTGGACCGGCGGGAGCGGCCGCGTTTCAGTTGCTACGGCAGCGTGGTCTGGACGTGTGCTGGGTGCCGGGCCCTCGTCGTGCGCACGATTCGCTTACGCTGTCCCTGCCTCCGAGCTGTGCCTCGCTGTTCCACCGAGCGGGCCTGGGGGCCGTCTGGGAGCGGACCGATTGGCATCCGACCACCGGAAACGCCGTCCACTGGGCAGGCGTGACCCGCGGCGAGCCCTTCGCTGCGGGTACCAGCGGACGCATCTGCGAGGCCGGGCCGCTGGAGGACGCGTTGCGCGAGGCCGCTGGGACGGCGCCCGGTCGCATTCAGCCCGGCCGCGCGCTGCGCATCGAGTCGGAAGGCGAGCGCATGGCCGTCCGCATCGAAGGCTGCAGCGAACCCCTTCGGACCCACTGGGTCCTCGACTGCACGGGCCGGAGCGGGCTGGCCGTGCGCAGCGGCCTGGCCAAGCGCGAGAGTGGTCCTTCCACCCTGGCGGTCAGCGCCCGCTGGCATTCCGAAGGTGCCTGGGGCCCGGGTGCGGGTGGCGCCGACACCGTGATCGAGTCCCAGCAAGACGGGTGGGCCTGGTCCGTGCCACTGGCTCCGGACGTGCGGGACGTGAGCGTGATGCTAGATCCCCGCCACACGCCTCGGGACGCAGGATCGCTGCAGACGCTCTACCGGGCGCGCCTGGCTGCGGCCCCGCGGTTGTGTGAGTTGCTGGGGAAGGCGGTGCAGGAGAGCGCGGCCTGGGCCTGCGACGCCACGACCTACTGGACCGATCCTGTCGCCCGGTCGGGACTGTTGCTGGTGGGAGACGCCGCCAGCGCGCTCGATCCCCTAACCTCCTACGGAGTGAAGAAGGCGTTGGCCTCCGCCTGGTTGGCGGCTGCGGTGGTGGAAACCTGCCTGGCCGACGATGCGATGACCGGCGCGGCGCTGGACCTCTACGCGGAGCGTGAGCGGGCGATCCCCGAGCACCTGGGGAGCGCGGCTGCGGCCTTCGCTGCCGACGCTGCCCGCACGCACGCCCAGCCGTTCTGGAGGGTGCGTGCGGACACGGACCGCCCCCCGTGGGCGGAGCTCGATCCCGACGTGGAGGCGCTGCGCTCCGATCCGGCGGTGCTGGCTGCCTTCGAGGAGATCCGCGGCGTCCCTACGGCGCGCTTCGCGGTGGCGACCCTGCAGACCGTCCGCAGGCCCACGGTCGTCGGCACCCGCATCGCCTGGGAAGACCGCCTGGTCACGCGGCGCTGGCCCCGCGGCCTTCGTCACCTGCGGGGGGTGGATCTGCTGGAGCTGGCGAAGCTCGCTCCCCAGCACCCCGGCGTCCCGGACCTGTACGAGCGCTACTGTCGAACGTCGGAGCCGGTCATCCTTCCGGATTTCACGGGTGCGCTCTCCGTGTTGGTGGCCGAGGGCGTGCTGTCCTTGTGCCCCACCGGGCCGGGGTGCTAAAACCCGCTGATGCGAACGAAATTCACCTGCACCATCCTGCCACGGGTCGTCCTGCTGGGCGCGATTGCCCTGCCGGTGCGCCTGGGTGCCCAGACCTCCCCCGACGAGCGCATTCCCGAGGGTGGCATTCCCATCCAGGACGACGCGGTGGTCCGGAGCTGTCGGCGCTGCCACGCGGTGAGCGACGATGGGCGCATGTCGCGGATCTCGTTCTCCCGCAAGACGCCGGAAGGGTGGGAGCTCACCCTCCGCCGCATGGTCACGCTGAACGAGGTCGATCTGGAGCCGGCGATGGCCCGGCGCATTCTGCGCTACCTCTCCAATCAACAGGGCCTGGCTCCGGAGGAGTTGCGCCCGGTCTCCTACGAGGTGGAGCGGCGCCTGGACGACCGTGAGTTCGCCGACGACCTGAAGCCCACCTGCACAGGGTGCCACTCGGCCGCGCGCGCACTCACGCAACGCCGCACGCGCGAGGAGTGGGCGCTGCTGGTGGCGATGCACCGCGGATACTATCCGCTCATCGACTTCCAGGCCTTCCGGCGCGGAGGGCCGGCCGAGGAGGGCGAGGATCCCCGCCACCCGATGGACAAGGCCATCGACCACCTGGCCGAAGGCTATCCGCTGGAGACGCCCGAGTGGACCGCCTGGAGTGCGTCGATGCGTCCACCCCGTCTGGCGGGTACCTGGGCGCTGTCGGGCAACGAGTTGGGTCGAGGGCCGCTGTACGGTCGGGTGACGGTCACACCCGTCGCGGGCGCGGAGGACGAGTTCACCACCGAAGTGACCTACCGGTACGCCAGGGACGGCAAGACCGTCACGCGTCGCGGGCGCGCGACCGTCTACACCGGTTATCAGTGGAGGGGCCGCACCGGTGAGGGTGACGAGGCCCTTCGCGAGGTGATGTTCGTCGAGCGTGACTGGCAGTCGATGTCGGGCCGCTGGTTCACCGGTGCCTACGACGAGCTGGGCATCGATGTGGAACTCACCCGCAGCGACGGCCCCACCGTGTTGGGCGCCTGGCCGCGGATGCTGGTGAGCGGGCGAACGGGCCAGACCGTCGAGGTACACGGAACGGAGCTGCCCGCCACGCTCGGGACCGCCGATGTCGACCTGGGTGCAGGCGTCCAGGTCCGCGCGCTGGAGCGGCTCTCTGCGGAGCGCGTTCGCATACGCGTGGATGTGGACGCCGACGCTGCGGTCGGACCGCGGGACCTGTTCGTGGCCGGGAAGAACCGCGCGGCAGCTTTGGCCGTGGCCGACGGCGTCGATCGCATCGCAGTCTCGCCGGCCTGGGGCATGGCGCGCCTGGGCGGTGGCAACTTCCCCAAAGGCTTCCAGCGCTTCGAGGCGCTCGGGTACCACAACGGTCCCGATGGCAAGCCCGACACCGGGGACGACGTGGCCTTGGGGCCGGTGGACGTCGAGTGGAGCCTGGAGGAGTACTCGGCCACCCTGGGCGACAACGATCTCGCCTACGTGGGTGCGCTGGGCGCGGACGGGACGTTCACGCCGGCGCTGGACGGCCCCAACCCGCAGCGCCCGGGCAACCGCAACAACGTGGGCGACGTGTGGGCCGTCGCCACGTACGCACCCGACGGAGGCCGAGCGCCTCTGCGCGCACGCGCCCACCTGCTGGTGACGGTGCCGCTCTACATGCGTTGGGACCCGTGGACGGAGGGCCGGTGAGCACCATCGGCCTGCGCGAATTCCACGCCTTCGAAGCGGCAGGGCAGCGCTTCCTGTATCTGGTGCCGTCCGCGGGCGTAGTGCGACTCGACGGGCCGTCGGCGGCCGTGCTGGACGCGTTGGACGCCGGACCCCGCGCCCGGGAGGACGTCGTGGGTGCCCTTGCCGATCGCTTCGGCAGCGAAGCCGTCGACGGGGCCATCGGCGAGCTGCTCGAAGTGCGGGCCATCGGGCCCACACGGGCCGAGCCCGAGCGGGCGTTGCCGGTGCTCCCACCGCGCGGCTTTCCCCTCACCACCATGGTCCTGAACGTCACCAGCAAGTGCAACCTGGCGTGCACCTACTGCTACGAGTATGGCGAGGACGCCATCGTCCCTGAGACCAACAAGCCGCGCTTCATGAGCGAGGGGACCGCGCGGCAGAGCGTCGACTGGATGTTCGAGCAAGGCTCGGCCAATGATCGTGTGCTGCTCACGTTCTTCGGCGGCGAGACGCTGCTCAACTTCAAGGTGCTGCAGTCAACGCACACCTATGCGATCGAAAAAGCGCGTGAGCTGGGCAAGCAGGTGGATTTCTCGCTCACGACCAACGCTACGCTCCTGCGCCCGCACATCATCGAGTGGTTGGCCGACAACCGCATCGGCGTGACGATCTCGATCGATGGCCCCCAGGACGCCCAGGACAAGTCCCGCGTCTTCAAGAACGGGCAGGGCAGCTACGAGACGGTGTTGCCCCGCATCAAGGAGCTGCTGCAGCGCCATCGCTCACGCCCCATCGGCGCGCGCGTCACCCTGACGCGACAGAATCTGGACGTGCTGGGCATCTTCCGGCATCTGACCGAAGAGATCGGGTTTCAGGAGGTAGGGTTCGCTCCCGTGACCACGGCGTCGCAACGCGACTTCGCGATCGAGGGCACCGGATTCGACCGCATGCTCGGCCAGTTCGAGACCCTGGCGGACGAATACAAGCACGCGGCTCTGGCGGGTCGTCCCCACGGTTTCTCCAATGTGAAGGACACGCTGGAGGAGATCCACAAGGGCGTGAGCAAGGCGTTCCCATGCGGGGCTGGCCTCGGCCTGATGGGGGTCGCCACCGATGGAGACGTGGCGCTCTGTCACCGGTTCGCCGGATCGGACGACCACCGCATCGGGTCCGTGTTCGACGGCGTCGACGAGGTGCGGAAGTACGACTTCCTGAAGAGGCACCACATGGTCAACAAGACCGACTGCAGCACCTGTTGGGCCCGCCCGCTGTGTGCGGGCGGGTGCTACCACGAAGCGCACGTCCGCTACGGGGACACCGGCCACGCCAACCTGCACTTCTGCGAGTGGGTGCGCTCCTGGACAGACACGTGTCTCGAGATCTACGGCGAGCTGGCCGAGCGACGGCCGGATGTACTCGCCCTGTTCGACGAACCGCTCCCGCTTACGGCGTAGGAGATCAGCGAGCGCGGGTGGTCCCTTTTGTGGGACTGTCCGCCGGAGAGAGCCCGTGAAACACATCAAGGCGATCAACAGGAAGGCGGCGCGCATCGAGCGTCTCGCCGAGGCCGGTGAGCATGCCGACCCCCAGCCTTCGGCCGGCATCGGCGCGGACGACGGATTCGTGCGCGAGGATGAGCTGGACGTGGTGGCGCTGCAAAGCGTCGAGTCCGGCCCCCACTTTCCCATCGGCTGTTCGCTGGTGTTCTTCCCGGGATGGGAAGCGGACAGTTCAGGTGGCACCGCGGGGCTTTGTCAGCCGGTGGAGCGGGACCTGTTCGACTGCCACCTCGGTTGCTTCTGGCCCGCGCACGTCCCCGACCAGCTCAACTACGCGCCCGACTGGACCGGCAAGTGCGCCTCGGCCCAGAAGGACTGGCGCAAGATCGACCTGATCTTCCCGTGAGCGGGCACGCGCGGTCGGCTGCGCTGGTGCTGTGCGCCGCGCTCGGGTTCGTCGCGCCCATCGCTGCGCAGGCGCCCCGGAGCGGTGGGAACGGCACCTTCTACCTGGCGGGATACGACAGGCACGTCTACGTGATCGACGAAGCCACGCTGACGGTACGTGAGCGTTGGCCTTCCCAGATCGGGATCCCCGCGCGCGTGTCGCTCTCGGACGACCGCTCGCTCCTGATCATCACGGACGTGACCACTCGCAACGTGGAGCTGATCGAGCGGGCCACGGGACGCTCGGTCGACCACTTCACTCTGGATGGTGGCAACACGCAGGTGCGGATCGGCGGCGTGGCGCTCTCGCCCGATCACAGCTGGCTGGCGCTGCAGATCCAGTCGTACACCAAGCTGAGGGACCGCTTCCAGATCGGAGAGCCAGTGCTGGTCCGCTATGACCTGGGCACGCACGCGGTGACCGATACCATTCCCTGGCCGGACGGCCCCGACGCGCCGGGTGGTGCCACCATCTTCTCACCCGACGGGCGATTGCTCTGGGTCTTTGGGGAGGACCTGGTGGCGCTCGACACCGAGACGTTCCGGGAGGCGGACCGCTGGGCGCTGTCCCGGCCACTGGAGCCCGGTCTGGGCCAGGCGTCGTTCGGCCTCTCTCAGAGCTTCTACGAGGCGCCGGGTATCTACACGGGGCTCTTCCGCACCACCGATCCGGTGCAGCACCGCCGCCTGATGGGCATCGCGCGCGTGGACCTGGCCGCCAAGGATGTCGACTTCTACACGCTGGGGCCCAGCCAGCCGGTCGGATTCACGCTGGCCCCGGACGGTCGCACGGGCTATGGCCTCTACTCGGAGATCGGACGGTACGAGTTCTGGACCTTCGATCTGGCCAATCGGCGTGTGGCGCGCCGCCAGGAGTTCGCGGGTCGCCCGCGCATGCGCCTGGCTGCCAGCACCAACGGCGAGCTCCTCTACATCGCGACCGCTGGAGCCACCATCGACGTGTACGACGCGGAGACGTATCAGCATCTCCGTACCGTGACGCTCGATACCGACATGATCGGCTGGGTGTTGGTCCCGCCGGAGGACTGAGCCTGTCCTGAGCACCCGACCGGAGGGCCTTCGCTGGGCGCTGAGCTACGTTCGCCCCCACGCGCGGCGCCTGGTTCTGGTCGTGGGCCTGAGCCTGGCCTCGACGCTGGCGTCGCTGGCCCTGCCCTACCTGACTCGACGGCTCGTCGACGACGCCCTGTTGGGGCGCGACCTGCGGGCACTCGTCACCACGGTCGGCGCCTTCACGCTGCTGGGCGTGCTGGGCTTCGCTCTCAACGTCGCCGCCGGCCTCCGCTACACGCACGTCTCGGCAGACATTCTCTTCGCCATGCGTCGGGACCTCTACCGGCATCTCCAGAGTCTGTCGCCACGCTACTACGCGCGCACCCCGCTCGGCGACATCGTCTCCCGTATCAACTCCGACATCGGCGAGATCCAACGCGTCGCGGCCGAGACGGCGTTGGCCTGGATCGGAAGTGGCCTCTATCTGGTGGGGACGGTGGCCGTGATGCTGTGGCTGGACGCCCGCCTGTTCTTGATCGGGCTGCTGGCACTACCGCCATCGCTGCTGGCCCTGGTGATCTATCGCCGCCGGCTGGAGGCCGGCGTGACCCGGGTGCGGGAGCGCAGCGCCGACATCGGCTCCTTCTTGATCGAGACACTGCTGGGGATGCGCCTGGTGGTCGCGAGCAACGCTCAGGACCGCGAGCTGTCCCGCTTCGAAGCGAAGAACGACCGTTTCGTCGAGGCGCTCCTGTCCATGCGCTGGCTCACCTATCTCGCCGGCGGCCTGCCTGCCCTGCTGCTCACGCTCGGCACAGCCGTGGTGTTCCTGTACGGTGGCTTCCGTGTCATCGCTGGCACCGTGACCCTCGGGACGTTCGCCGCCTTCATGGCCTACCAGATGCGGCTGCTGTCACCGGTGCAGGGACTGATGGGCCTCTACGCGGGGCTGGCTACGGCTCGGGCCTCGTTGGTCCGCGTGGCCGAGGTCTTCTCCGTAGCGCCGGAGGTGACATCCCCAGCGGAGGCGCCGCCCTTGGGCCGGGTGGATGGACGGCTCACCCTGGAGGGCGTGCACCTCGCGCACGACACCGTGCCGGTCCTGGCCGGCGTGGACGTCGAGGTCGCGCGTGGAGAGACCGTCGCGCTGGTGGGACCGAGCGGGAGCGGCAAGTCGACCCTCGCCGACCTGCTCACGCGGCAAATCGATCCCGACGCCGGTCGGGTGCTGCTGGATGGGCGCGACCTCACGACGATGGCGTTGTCAGAGCTGAGAGCGCAGGTCCTGGTGATCGACTCGGAGCCCTTCCTGTTCAACGCGTCGATCGACGAGAACGTGCGCTACGCACGACCGGACGCGAGTCCCGAGGACCTGGAAGACGCGCTGCGCGCCGCCGGCCTCCACCGGATCCGCGACCGTCGACCGGATCCGCACGGTCCCGTGGGGGAGCGCGGACGAGGGCTCTCGGCGGGCGAGCGTCAGCGCGTCCAGATCGCGCGCGCGCTGTTGGCTCGCCCGGCCGTGCTGGTGCTGGACGAGGCCACCGCGGCCCTGGATCCCGCCAGTCAGGCCGAATTGTGGTCGGCCTATGCGCGCGTGTTGGCGGACCGTACCACGGTGATCATCACGCACCGGCCCGAGTTGGCGCGACTCGCCGACCGTATCGTGCTGCTGGAGAACGGTCGCATCCGAGCGGAGGGCCCGCCGTCGCAGCTCGAGGCCGACAGCGCTCCGTTGCGCCGCCTCTTCACGAGCCGGTGACCCCGATGGAACCGATGTGCGTGGGCCCGGAGACTCCCCGCGTGGTGGGCCGCACGGGGCGGGGGGTGCGCATCGCGGTGCTGGACAGCGGCGTCAATCCCTGGCACCCCCATGTGCGGGGCGTCGAAGGCGGCGTGGACGTCTTGCGCGACGGGTCGCTCGGTGACGACTGGACCGACCGGCTCGGGCACGGCACGGCGGTCACGGCCGCGATCAAGCATCACGCTCCGGACGCGGAGCTCTGGGCGGTGCGGATCTTCGGCGACAGGCTCGCCACGACACTCGACGGTCTCGTGGCTGGACTGGAGTGGTCGATCGCCCGGGGGGCGCATCTCGTCAACCTGAGCCTCGGGACCACCGCGCAGGCGCACCGACCCGCGCTGGAAGCGGCGCTCGCCCGTGCGCGCAGCGCCGGGGTGCTGGTCGTCTCCGCGGCCGAGCACGAAGGCGTGTGCTGGCTTCCCGGCGGCTTGCCGGATGCATTGGGCGTGCGAGTGGCGACCGACCTCCCACCGCTCACGGTGCGCTTCACATCGACGAGCGCGGGCGGAATCCGGGCCGAATCCGTGGGACTTCCCCGGTCGATTCCGGGGGTGCCGGCTGCGCTCAACGTGCACGGCATCAGCTTCGCGGTGGCCAACGCCACCGGGGCGCTGGCTCGACTGCTGGAGGCCGGCACAGGCCCCTCCGGCATGGCCGGGGTCGCCCGTGCGCTGGAGGCGCTCAGCCCCTCCGCTTCCAGGCCTCCAGCAACTCGCCCTCCCGGGCCATGAGCGAGCGTTCGCCGGAGCGCATGCGCTCGCGGCGCTCCGGCTCCACGGCGTCGGACATCCACCATTCGTAGATGTCGTGCGCGCTCTGGGCGAGCGGCCGGTAGGTGAGGCCGTTCGCCAGCGCGCTCTCCTTGTTGACGAGTGCCGAGCCCACGTACTCGTTCAACGGGATGATCCAGGGAATGGAGAACGGTAGCTCGTGCTCCATCAGGAAGTCGTAGTCGTCCACCGCGATGAACGTGGCCCGCGAGCTGAACGCAGCGTGGGCGCCGTATACGAACTGGTGCATGCCGGTGTTGGAAGCGGGGCCCACGGCGTTGAACGTACCGGCGACGCGACCTTCGATGAGGCGGACCATCCACTCGGAGACGTCGCGCACGTCGATGTACTGGACCGGATCGTCGGCGTGGCCAGGCACCAGAACCTCTCCGCCCCGTGCCAGACGCACGGGCCAATACGTGAACCGATCGGTGCGATCACCGGGGCCCATGATATACGTGGGACGCACCACGATCGTGCGGTCGTCCCCGAAGATCCGGCGCGCCTCCAGCTCCGAGTTGGCCTTCATCACCCCGTACCCGTAGGACGCTGCCGCGTCCCCTTCCAGGCCGGGCGGCACTTCCATGACCAGCTCGGTGCTCTCCGTGAGGTCGCTGCCCAGGTACGGGTAGTAGACGCCTGTGGACGAGGTGTACAGATAGAGATCCACCGTATCGCGCAGCAGTTCCGCCGACGCACGCGTCCAGGCGGCCTGCTGCCCCGAGTTGTCGATCACGGCGTCCCAGTGACGGCCCCGGAGCGCGGACAGGTCCGTCGCACGGTCTCCAACCAACTGTTCGACGTTGTTGAACAGGCCCTGGTGCACCGTCGGATCGGTGCGGCCCCGCGTGAAGGTGGTGACCTGATGGCCGCGGCCCAGCGCATAGGCGATGGTGTGGGGCCCCAGGAAGCCCGTTCCCCCCAGGATGAGAATGCGGAGCGGGTGCCGGCCCGGGGGAAGGATGGATCGCACGGCTGTGTCGGCGAGAGCCGTTGATGGGCTGGCCAGCAGCGTGACCCCCGCGGCAGCTCCCGTGGCGATGAACTCCCGTCGACTCGGCATCGGCTGCTCCTGGAAGGAAGGGGCGGGGCCGAGCGGCCTCGCCGCTCCGATGATATCATCCCCGGTGCGCGTTGCCCACCGCGGGCACCCTCCCCCCCGTGCCCGCCGAGCGATGAGCCGCACCGACCGCATCCACGATCGAGAGCTGAGCTGGCTGGGCTTCAACGGTCGGGTGTTGCAGGAGGCGCAGCGGTCCGAACTGGCGCCGCTCGATCGGCTGCGCTTCCTGGCCATCGTCTCGTCCAACCTCGACGAGTTCTTCCGGGTGCGCGTCGCGTCGCTGCGCAGCGCCCTGCGTCTCAAGAAGAAGAAGCGGGCGGAGCTGGGCTTTCAGAAGACGCGCAAGCGGTTGCGTGCCATCCACGAGGCGGTGCTCCGTCAGCAGTCCGAATTCGGCCGCACACTCCGGGAGCAGATCCTGCCGGAGCTCGCTCGCAGGGGCGTGCCCTTGTGGGACGAACGGACGGCCCCCCCTGCCACCCACGATTCGTTGCGCCGGTACTTCGACGAGCGGGTCGCACCCCTTCTGGATCCGGTGCCGCTGCGCACTGCGGACACGCCCCTCTTTCTGGAGGATCGCAGCCTGTATCTCGCGTGTGTGCTGCGCGACCCAGAGGCGGTGCCGCTGTCCGAGTCCGAGGTCTGGATCCTGAGGGTTCCGGTCGGCCCTCTCCCGCGTTTCGTGGAGGTGACGGAGGCAGGCGGTGGAGTGCTCTTCGTCGACGACGTGATCCGCCTCCATCTGCCCCGACTGTTCCCTGGGCACCGTGTCGAGGCGGCTTGGTCCGTGAAGCTGTCCCGGGACGCCGACCTCGATGTGGACGACGAATTCTCGGGTGATCTGGTGGAGAAGGTCCGGTCCGCGTTGGAGCGGAGGGGGAGGGGCGTGCCGGCCCGCTTCCTCTACGATGCCGCTGCACCGGCGGCGCTGGTGCAGCACCTCAAGGACCGCCTGGCTCTCGAAGACGACGACCTGGTGGCGGGATGGCGGTACCACAATCTGCACGACCTGGGCACGTTCCCCACCCTCGGCCGGGCGGTGCAGGGGGCTCCGCTCCCGTCGCCGCGGCCCCTGCGCGCCCTCGCAGGCCCCGACACGCCGTGGGAGGCCATCCGCGCCCAGGACCGGCTCCTGCAGCTGCCGTATCAGTCCTTCACCGCCGTGCTCGACGTGTTGGGGGCTGCAGCTGCCGATCCACAGGTCACGGAGATCCAGGCCACGCTCTACCGGGTCGCCGCCGACTCGCGGGTCGCAGCGGCATTGATGGCAGGCGCCCGCCGCGGCGCACGGGTGGTGGCCTTCGTGGAGGTGAAGGCCCGCTTCGATGAGGCGTCCAACCTGGATTGGGCACGAGCCATGGAAGACGCGGGCGTGCGGGTGCTCTACAGCAAGCCTGGGATCAAAGTCCACAGCAAGCTGGTGTCGATCACCCGGCAGGACGCGGACGGGGAGCGGCGCTACGCCTACCTGGCCACCGGCAACCTCAACGAGTCCACTGCGCGCTTCTACACGGATCTGGGGCTGTTCACGGCCGATCCGCGGCTGACCGACGACGTGGCGGAGGTCTTCCGTGCGCTCGCCAGCGAGGACATGGGCTCGAGACCGACCTTCGGGCACCTGCTGGTGGCGCCCTGGGGGCTACGCAGCGGGTTCGAGCAACGGATCGAGGCGGAGATCGACGCCGCGGTGCGGGGCAGGCCCGCGGGCATGACGCTCAAGATGAACGCACTCGAAGACGAAGCCATGATCGAGCGCCTCTACGATGCGAGTGCCGCCGGTGTCCCGATCGATCTGATCGTGCGCGGCATCTGCTGCCTGAAGCCGGGTGTGCCGGGCCTCAGTGAATCCATCCGGGCGCGTAGCCTCGTAGGCCCGTTCCTGGAGCATTCCCGCGCCTACCGTTTCGTGGCAGGCGGCGAGGAGCAGCTGTACCTGGCCTCGGCGGACTGGATGACCCGGAACCTGGATCGGCGCGTGGAGGTGGCCTTTCCCCTCTACGACCGGGAGGTGCGGCGCCAGGTGTCGGAGATGTTGGACCGCCAGCTCCGCGACAACGTGCGGGCCCGGGTCATCGACGCAGACCAGACCAATCGCTTCGTTCCGGAGGGCAGCCCCCGTGTGGATTCGCAACTGGCTGCATTCGACGCGATCGAGGGCTGACGCGCCCGGCCGGGCACTCCCGCCTGCGCCGACGATGGGCACCGGGGGAACCGGCCGTCGACGGCACGGGTTAGCCTAGGTTCGCGGCGAGCACCAGTACCGGGCGCCTTGCCGTTCGCGACAGGGGAGGGGACCAATCATGGGACATCTGCGGGGACCAGCTTTCCCATTCTCCACGTACCTGAGCCTGGAAGGTGTCCTGGAGTTCTGGCGGGGGTTGGGCCAGGATCCAGGCCATGCGCTCAGCGCGCACGCGCGCACGCTGCTGCATCGCGCGGAGGGCACGGGGCAACTCCGCGGGCGGATCGCCGATGCGGTGGTGATCGAGCGCCACCGGTCCCTGGTCGAGGCTCTGTTGTCGGCGTTGTTCCCGACCGCGGACGCCCAGGCCCTGGGCGCGGTCGGTGCGCCCTTTGCTTACACCAACATCTACGAGACGCCAGCGGCGCGACGGACGGGCGTCTTCAGTGAAGACGCGTTTCGGGATGGCCTGTCCCTGCGAGGCGATGTGCTGGAGCGCGGAGAGATCATCGCGGCCTACCAATACGTCCTGCTTCGCTGCTACGGGATCGACGCCAAGCTCGATTACCCGATGCTCATGTCCCGCACGGACACGACGACAGGGCTGCTGCGCCACTATCAGGTCGGATGGGATTCGGCGTTCGTGGAGGTGGCACCGCGGGGTCCCAAGTTGCACCCGAGCGATGCGGATCTGCGCCGCCTGCTCGCGGAGCCTACCAACCTGGCGCTCTGGATGGAGGTGCTACCACCAGAGCGCTTCGAGCTTGGAGGCTTGAGCATCGTGCGTGCTACGGACGTGACGGTCCGCGAAGCCGTATCCCGTCTGAAAGACGATCTGCTCCAGCACGACGCCATGGCCTCGCCGGCCCACGTCGAACGCTGGCAGCAGCGCATCCGCACCTTGTTAGGAGCGCCCGATGTCGAGGTGGGTGTGATCGGTTTCGGTGACGCCAGTGACGTGAGCGAGCTCGACTACGCATTCCCCGTCGGGCGCAGCCTGCTGCTCTGCAGCGGTGCGTTGCCCGAGTGTCCGGAGCGGGGAGAATCGAACTACGCGGAGGCGTTCACCAGCGGTGCGGCCGTCATCGTGAGCGACCTCGAGCACGCGCGTCGCATCACGGGGCTCGAGGCCTCCCTGATGGCGCAGGGGTTCAAGAGCCTCCTCCTCCAGCCGCTGTTCGTGGGGCAGCGTCTGCTGGGGCTGTTGGAGGTGGCCTCCCCCCGGGAGGGAGCCATGAGTGCGCTCAGCGCCTTCAAGCTGAGCGAAGTGGCGCAACCGTTCGCCACGGCCCTGGAGCGGAGGTTGGGCGAGCGCGAGGTGCTCCTGCAGTCCATCATCAAACGGAAGTACACCGCCATCCACCCGTCGGTCGAATGGCGCTTCCGCGAGGCGGCTGCCCGCGTACTCGATGGCGACGAGGAGGAGATGCCGGAGCCCATCGTATTTCCGGGCGTCTATCCGGTCTACGGGCTGACCGACATTCGGGGTTCGTCCGAGACGCGGAGCCGGGCCATTCAGGGTGACCTGGTCGAGCAGCTCGAGCTGGGGCTCGCCGCGGTACAAGCTGCGGGTCGGCGCCCTTCTCTCCCTGTCCTCGATCAGCTGGCCTTCCGCATGGAGCAGTGCCTGGAGCGGGTCCGCAGCGAGCTGCGCTCTGAGGACGAGACGGCGGCCCTCACCTTCCTGGGTCAGGAGATCGAGCCGCTGCTGGATGACCTGGCGGCTTTGGACCCCGATGTGGCCCGCGCGGTGGAGGCCTACCGGGAGGCCCTCGATCCACGGCTCGGTGTGGTCTACCGGCGGCGGCAGGCGTTCGAGCACAGCGTCGCCCGCTTCAACGAAACGGTCGCGCAGGTCCTCGAGCGGGAACAGGAGCTGGCACAGGCCGTGTTTCCGCACTTCTTCGAGAAGTTCCAGTCGGACGGCGTCGACTACAACGTCTACGTCGGAGATTCGATCGCCCGCCACGGTGGGTTCAGCGAGCTCCACCTGCACAACCTGAGGCTGTGGCAGCTCGAGATGATCGCGCGCATCGAGTGGGAGTTGGCTCGGGTGCGGCCCACCTTGAGCGTAGACCTCGCCCCGACCCACCTGGTCCTGGTGCAGGACCAGCCGCTGGCTATCCGCTTCCGGGTCGACGAGAAACGCTTCGACGTCGACGGTGCCTACAACATCCGCTACGAGTTGGTGAAGAAGCGGATCGACAAGGCGCACATCCGCTCGACCGGAGAGCGCCTGACCCAGCCGGGCTACCTGGCCGTGGTCTACTCGCACGCGCATGAGGGCGTCGAGTACCGCAGGTACTTCGAGTACCTGATCGCGTCCGGCTACTACACGGGGCCGGTGGAGGAGCACGAGCTCGAGGATATGCAGGGCGTGCGGGGCCTGCGGGCGCTGCGCCTTGGCATCGCGTCCGTCGCGCCGGACACGCGTCCGGACGGGGCGCGGGGGGTGGCCGCGGCCGGGTCGGCCCGCGTCAGGGCGTAGGCGGGCGCGGTGAAGGGTGGCGGGGAGCCTTTCCCTCACAGCGCCCCCGACCCAGCTTCAGGGCTCAGACCCATCCGAGCCAACAGGAGCGCGCCAATGTCCACCTCGGACTCCCACCCCGAGGACCCCGTCGCAGAGACCCCGCACCCGCCCCGGCCCGCGGGCACGAGCTCCGAGGTACAGCATCCCGCGGCTGGCTGGGATGGCGGAAGTGAAGTCGTGTCTGGCGACGAAAAGCCGAAGAAGAAGAAAAAGAAGAAGCACAAGGACGACGGGTTGGGGTCTTCTCGCGGTATCGAGACCATGTTCCGCACGTCCTACCAGTCGCATCTCAATCTCAGCTCAATGGCCGACAACAAGGCCAACATCATGATCTCCATCAACGGGATCATCATCTCGGTGGTGATCGCCTCGATCTCGCCGAGGATCGACAGCAATCCCTGGCTGCTGGTCCCGACGGTGGTCCTGCTGCTCGGATGCGCGGCGTCGATGGTCTTCGCGGTTCTGGCGGCGCGTCCACGCATCACCCACCGGCAGCTCACGCTGGACGACGTCGAGTCCAACCGGGCCAACATCCTGTTCTTCGGGAACTTCGTGGGCTTGACCGAAGATGACTTCGTGGCGGGGCTCAAGTCGTTGCTGACCAACACGGACCGTCTCTACACCAACATGATGCGGGATATCTATTCACTGGGGCGCGTATTGCAGAGGAAGTACACACTGCTGCGTACTTCGTACACCGTGTTCATGATCGCGCTGGTGGCGAGTGTTCTGCTCTTCCTCGTGGTGTACTACGGGGTGGTGGGCCAGGTGACCTTATGATCGTGACGCTTTGGGGCACCCGCGGCACCTTTCCGGTGCCAGGGGCTGCCACCGTCCGACACGGTGGGGATACGTCCTGCCTTTCCGTGGAATGGGACAAGAGCGTCCTGGTGATCGACGCGGGCACTGGGGTGCGGCCCCTGGGTCAGGACCTGGCGGGTCGCGACGTCGATGTGAGCGTGCTGCTCACCCACATCCACGGGGACCACGTGCTGGGGCTCCCCTTCTTCCGACCCCTGTGGGAGAAGGACCGTACCGTGGTCATCTTCGATGCAGATACCGACGAAGGTCCTTGGAGCCCTCTGGCCCTGCTGGATGGTCGTCACTTTCCGGTGCGGGCGGCGGCTCTGCCCGCCTATGCTCGTCGTATCGCAGGCAACCCCATCCCGCATCTGGCGGGCCAGGGCCTGGGTCTGGCGCGCCAACGCTGCAACCACCAGGGCGTCACCTACGGCTACCGGATCGGCGAGCCCGGGCGGGACTTCGTGTTCATGCCCGACAACGAGCTCGCATCCACGTCGCCCGAACGGATCCCCTTCGACGACTTCGTCCAGTTCGCGGAGGGCGCCAGCGTGCTGGCCCACGATGCCCAGTTCACCGAGCAGGAGCTGCCGCGGCGTGCGGGTTGGGGCCACAGTTGTATCGAAGACGCCTGTGCCCTGGCCGATGCGGCCGGGGTGGGTCAGTTGGTGCTGGTGCACCACGACCCGTGGCGGTCCGACGACCAGTTGGACGCGCTGGTGGAGGCGGCCCGGTCCCGGACGCGCGTTCCCGTCGTCGCCGGACGTGACGGGATGCGCTTCGAGTTCTGAGCGTGGTGGTCGGTATGAAGGCTACCTGAACACCGCGGCGCCAGTTGTCCCTCCCTCAGCCGCCGCTCCGTCCTCTTTGCAGTCGCCAACGAAGCGGGAAGAGCAGGAAGTAGCCGGTCACGCCGAGGAGTAGGCTGAGCACCCCCGAGAACACGAGCACGGCGCGTTGCAGCGTCCGCCCTGCGAACTCCTCGATCGGCCAGAACTGGTGCGCTCGCATGAGCCCCTCGCTGATCCGCTGCATGAGCGTTCCCGCGTGAACCCGTGCATCGATGGGGTTGACCGCCCACACCGGTGAGGAGCTGCCCGCCACCGTGAAGACGTACGCCGGCAGGCCGACGTCGCCCCAATAGGCCAGTGAGCGTCCTTCCTGCACCGCCCCCTCCAGCGTTTGCTCCCCGAGGCCGTAGCGCTGCCGCACCAGTGCTTCGGCTTCCTGCTGGGTGAGACGGAACGACTCCCCGTCCAAAGCCCGCACGATCTTGCGCCCGGCGCTCGTGCGGATGTCGTAGACGGCGTGGGGACCCATCATGGTGAGTTGCACGGTGCGCACTTCGGCATCGCCGGCCAGCTCGTCCAGCGCACGCTGCGCGGCTTCCGCAGCCGACACCGTGACCTGGGAGAGGTCCAGCGACGCTTCGCCCCCCACCTCGGGGACGCGGCCGCGGAGGGCCGGGAAGTACACCTGCAGGGGGTACCAGAGGCCGGTGATGCTGAGCGCGATCAAGAGAGCGCCGCCGATCCCGGCGAGCCAGCGGTGCCAGGAGATCCAGGTCTTCCGTTTCATGCGGGCGAAGGTAGAGGGGGACCGGCTGCCGGCCAATGCCGGGCCGGCAGGCATGCGGGCCTCCACCGGAGGCCCTTCCCCCGTTTGCAGCCAGCTTCGTGCCGGACCCTGGACCCACGGCGGTCCTGGACCGACTTTGCCAGCGACCCAGGATCTTCCGGAGGAGCAGGATGCCCAGTCGCTGTCGCAGGTTCGCGTGTCGTTTTCGTCCACTGCTGGCCAGTGCCGGCCTTCTGTTCGCGTCCGGTGTCGGCGCCCAGCAGGTCGCTCCCGAGCGCTACGCCGCGCTGAGCTACCGATTCATCGGACCGGACGGGAACAGGGCCATCGCGGTGGTGGGAGAGCCCGGCAACTCCTCCGTGGTCTACGTGGGTGCGGCGTCGGGTGGCGCTTGGAAGACCGAGGACGGGGGCGTCAGTTGGCGACCCATCTTCGACGACTTCGACGTGGCCTCTGTATCTGCGCTGGCGCTGGCGCCCAGCGAGCCCAACGTCGTCTGGTTGGGCACCGGTGAGACCTTCGTCATCCGCCCCGCCCATGCCATGGGAGACGGGGTCTATCGCTCCAACGACGGCGGAGCCACCTGGATGCACATGGGGCTGGAGCAGACGGGTCGCATCGGCCGTATCCGAGTCCACCCCGACGACCCGGACGTGGCCTACGTGTGCGCCCTGGGCCACGCCTACGGTCCTCAGCCCGACCGGGGCGTCTACCGCACCACCGACGGCGGCAAGACCTGGGAGCAGGTGTTGTTCGTGAGCCAGGACGCCGGCTGCATCGACCTCGATATCGATCCGGTCAACCCGCGCGCGCTGTACGCGTCGTTCTGGGATGTGCAGATCGACACCTGGGGGCTGGATTCGGGCGGACCGGACAGCGGTGTGTGGCGCTCGCGGGACGGCGGGGACACCTGGGAGCGCCTCGACCACACGGGCAGTGGACTCCCTGAGAACCCCGAGCAGCACATCGGCAAGGTAGCGGTCGCCGTTGCGCCGAGTGATCCGCGACGCATCTATGTGCTGACCGAGGAGGCCAGCCCCGGCTTCTACCGTTCCGACGACGGAGGAGACACCTGGCGCCTGGTGCTTCGCAACCACACGATCGCCGAGCGTGCCCCCTACTATACGCGCTTTGGCGTCGATCCCTCCGATCCGGATCGCATCTACTTCACGTCCGTGCGCTTCAGCCTCTCCATCGATGGAGGCGCCTCCCTGGTCGAGAACGGGCCGCGGGGTGGCGGCGACACCCATGACGTGTGGATCGATCCCACCGACGCCGATCGCATCATGGTGGCTGACGATGGCGGGTTGAACATCAGCTTGAACCGGGGAAGGTCGTTCGAGCGCATCGTGCTGCCCATCGCACAGATGTATCACGTGCACGTGGACGACGAGGTCCCGTACAACGTGTACGGGAATCGGCAGGACGGCTACTCGTACCGCGGTCCCTCCAACAGTCGCCAGGGTGCCATCCCACTCGGGCTATGGGAAGCGGTGGGCGGGTGTGAATCTGGCTTCTCCATCCCGGTGCCCCGGGATTCCAACATCGTCTGGTCGGGCTGCTACGACGGTGGGCTGGAGCGCTACGATCGGCGCACGGGGCAGGCGCGCAACGTGCGCGTCTGGCCGGAGGCAGCCTACGGATGGACGCCCGCGGACCTCAAGTTCCGGTGGCACTGGACCTTCCCCATCTGGATCTCGCCGCACACCGAGCGGGAGACCGTCTACGTGGGGAGCCAGGTCGTCCACCGGACGACGGACGCGGGCCAGACCTGGGACGTGATCAGCCCGGATCTCACGCGCAATGACAAGAGCCACCAGCAAAGCTCCGGCGGTGTCGCCGTAGACAACCTGATGACGTTCGACGGTGCCACGCTGTTTTCCATCGCCGAGTCGCCGCTCAGCGAAGGACTGCTCTGGGTGGGCTCCAACGATGGCTTGATCCACCTCTCGAGGGACGGGGGCGGCACCTGGACCGAGGTCGGCCAGAACGTGCCGGGTCTGCCCCACTGGGCCACCATCGCCAGCATCGAGCCCTCGCGCTACGCGGAGGGCACCGCCTACATCGCGGTGGACAACCACCAGCAGGCGGACTTCACACCGCACATCTACAAGACCGCGGACTACGGGCGTACCTGGCGCAAGATCTCGTCCGGGATCCCGTCCTCGCCGCATTCGTTCGTGCACATCGTCCGCGAAGACCCCAAGCGTCAGGGGATGCTGTATGCAGGGACGGACAACTCCGTCTGGTTCTCCCTGGACGACGGCGCCACCTGGAATCCGCTGCGCAACAACATGCCCCCCGCCCCGGTCTACTGGCTCACGGTGCAGGAGCGCTTCGACGACCTGGTCGTGGGAACCTACGGTCGCGGCTTCTACATCATGGACGGGATCGAACCCCTGCGCGCGCTCGATCGCCGGGACGGGGACGCGCTCGCGCTGATCACGCCGCGCGCCGCCTACCGCTTCAACTCGGTGCAGGGCATCCACACGGAGAGCTCGTACGTGACCGGCCGGAACCCTCCTTCGGGGGCCGACCTCAACTTCTGGGTCGGGGAGGGCAGCGCTGGACGCGCCAGTGTGGTCATCACGGACGCGGCGGGGGATACGGTGCGAACGCTGCGAGTGGCCGCGCGCCCCGGCGTGAACCGTACGTGGTGGGACCTGCGCTACGAGCGCAGCAAGACGCCACAGCTGCGCACGCCTCCCCCCGACATGGAGTGGGTGCCCATGGGGCCGGATGGTTGGCGGCCGCTGCGCACGTGGGATCTGGATCTCAACCAGGGCCAGCTGGGGCCGCGCGTGGTGCCTGGCACCTACACCGTGTCCGTCTCGGTGGGAGACCGGAGCGCCAGCGGAACGCTCGAAGTGCTCAAGGATCCCCACTCCGCGGGGACCGTTGCGGACATCCAGGAACAAGTGGCGCTTTCTTTGCGACTGCGTGACGAGATCGACCAGATCGTGACGATGATCAACGACCTGGAATGGACCCGGAAGCAGGTGGACGACGTGCAGTCGCGACTCGGGAGCGATCCCGGCGCGCAGGGCATCCTGGAGGAGGCGGAAAAGGCGGAGCGCGCGGCCATCGAGGTGGAGGCGCGCCTGTTCGACATCTACCTGACCGGTGCGCGCGAGGACGCCTTCCGTAACCCGATGAAGCTCTACGGTCGCTACAGCGCGCTGGCCAATGACGTGGGTGCGTCCAGCGCGGACTTCCGTCCCACCACCCCACAGGTCGAGGTGCACACCGAGCTCAAGGTCCGCCTGGACGAGGCCGCGGAGCGCTACCGTGCGCTGGTGGACGGTGGGTTGGAGGCGCTCAACGCGCTGCTGCGCCAGCGTGGACTTCCTGCCATCGTGTCCGAGGAGTAGCCACTGTCCACGGAGCGGTCTGGTCCGGCCGCCCCCGATGCCCGCCGCCGGTCCCTGCAGGAAGCGCTCGCGGTGGGTGCGGCCGTGTTGGTGGCGTATCTGCTGCTCAGGGTCTCGCCCTACCTGGCGCTGGGCGCCCTCTCCGACGACGCGATCTACGTGTCGCTCGGCAAGGCGCTCGCGGAGGGGGAGGGGTACCGCTCCATCTACGCCGTGGGGAGCCCTGTACACGCGAAGTACCCACCGGGACTACCGCTGCTCTATGCGTTCTTCTGGTCGGTGGGTGGCGGGCTCACCCGCGTGCAGTCGATGGCACTCTTCTCCAGCACCCTGGCCAGTGCCACCGCCGCTGGGTTGCTCTGGTGGACGGGGCGCGTCCGCCTGGGGGCTGAGGCCCTCCCTCTGGCCGTGCTGTGCGTCGGAGCCTTCCTGATCGAGACCGCGGTCCAGTTCTTCAACCTCGCCGTGAGCGAGCCCTGGTTCCTGCTGGGATGGGCCGGCGCGCTGGCTCTCGTTCCCTGGGCCGCAGAAGGGCGGGTCCTCAGGGCACTCTGGCTCGGGTCCGTGCTCGGCCTCACCACGCTGTTCCGGTCGCAGGCGCTCTTCCTCGTCCCCGCGTTCATGGTGGCCATCGCGTGGTTGGATGGAGCGAGGAGCCGGGGGAGCCTGCGCGCGATCCTGGTGGGCGGGGCGGCTGCGCTGCCTGTCCTCGTCTGGAGGATGTGGCATGCGCGCATGCTGCGCCTGGGGCCCGGAACCACCCAGCCGGACGAGGCGTCCTACGAATCCTGGTTCCCGGCAGGAACCCTGGGGGAGCGGATCGCCTACTTCGCCTCGGTGATCCGCCACAACGCACGCGGGTACGCCACGTTCCTACCGGATCATCTGGCTCCGGCCGTCTTCCTCGGGTGGGCGGTGCTGGCCGTGCTGGTCGTATACATGGCAACAGCCATCGCTCGACGTGCTCGCGTCACGTCGGCGGTCTGGTTGGCCTTGCTCGCACAGGGTGCGCTGCTCTCGATCTGGCCCTTCGCACAGGATCGCTTCTACGCACCGTTGCTCCCGGTGATGGGGCTGTTGGCGGCGGGCTCACCGCTCTGGGCCGTCTCGAGCGCACGGCGTGTGGGCCAGGGCGTGCTGGTGGCCGTCGCCGCCGTGGTGGGCGTGCGCCAGGTTCAGATCCGGGCAGGAGTGCTGGAGCCGACGGACACGCGGGTCACGTACCACGCGTCGCGGTATCTGCTGGCCAACTCGGTGTCGCTGGTGACCGCCGCTGCCTGGGTGGATCGGAACACCCGCCCGGACGACCGCCTGCTGGCGCCGTTCGCGGCCAGCCTCTTCCTGTACACGGGGCGGCAGGGCGTCAACGCGGAGCCGGCCCAGCCCGATGTCGGGGGGACGGTGTTCGAGCGGCCCGGGGCGTTTCTGGCGGGTCGGGTCCAGGCGGACCAGGTGACGGTCGTGCTCTTGTTGGGGAGCGAGTTCCAGGTGGTGCGGGACGTGGCGGCTGTCCAACAAGGCTGCCCCGGCGCGCTCGAGTTCCTCGGCTCGGTGACCACGCCCGCGGAGGTCGCAGCGTACCGCGTCCATCCGGACGCGTGCCTCCTGGGATTGGCCGAGGGCTGACATGCACGGCGGGACCCTGCTCGCCGACGTGGTCGTACTCTTTGGCGCCGCGCTCTTCGTCCTCCTGTTGAGTCGGCGTCTGCGGTTGCCCGCCGTGGCCGGCTTCCTCCTGACCGGTGCCTTGGTGGGCCCGTCCGGATTGCGGCTGATCGCAGAAGTCGAAGAGGTCGAAGCGTCCGCCGAGCTGGGTGTGGTCTTCCTGCTCTTCATCGTCGCGCTGGAGCTCTCGCTCCCGAGGCTGAGGGAGCTGGGACGCTTCCTGCTCGTGGGTGGCTCGCTCCAGTTCGGCCTCACTGCGGGCGCGGGCTGGTTGGGCGCCACCTTGATGGGGTTGGACCCTGGTCCGGCACTGGTGGCGGGGTTGGCGCTGGGTATGAGCAGTACCGCGATCGCGCTCAAGGTGTTGGCGGATCGCGGCGAGCTGCGGTCGTCGCACGGGCGCGTCACGCTGGGCATCTTGCTGTTCCAGGACCTGGCCTTCGTTCCGCTGCTGTTGGTCGTCCCGTTGCTGATGGGTGCCGGTGCGGACAGCTCGGCCGGCGGAGGGCTCCGCATCCTGGGCGGGTTGGTGGGCGTGGCGGTCGCTTTCCTGGTGGGGCGTGTCGTGACGCCGGCGTTGCTCAAGCAGATCGTCGAGTCGGGAATCCGCGAGCTGTTCGTGCTGCTGGCCCTGTTCGTGTGCTTGGGCGGTGCGCTGCTCACGGGATCGCTCGGGTTGTCGCCGGCGCTGGGGGCCTTTCTGGCGGGGCTGCTGCTGGCTGACTCCGAGTACCACTACCACATCCTCACCGAGACGGGACCGTTCCGGGACGTCTTCACCAGCTTGTTCTTCATCTCGGTGGGAATGCTGCTCGACATCCGGTTCGCGCTGGAGCACTGGGCGGCCGTGCTCGGGCTCGCAGCGCTCGCCATCGTGGGGAAGGGCTTTGTGGTGGTCGTGGCCGCCGCACTGCTCGGACTGAAAGGACGCGCCCGTGTCCTCAGCGCGGCCGCGCTCGCGCAGGTGGGGGAGTTCGCGTTTCTACTGCTGGGGGCGGGCGCTGTGGCCGGTGGCGGCCAAGGGCCCTTCGCGCTGCTGGTGCCTGCAGCGGTGCTCACCATGCTGCTCTCCCCGTTGCTCATCCACGCGGTAGCGAGTGGGTGGGACCGCGTGGCGGCCGGGGCCCCCGCCGAGCCCCAGGTTCCCGCCGCGCCCGCCGCGCGCGTGATGATCGGAGGCTACGGCGTCAACGGCGAGAACCTGCTTCGCGTACTGCGCTCTGCCTCGGTGCCCACGGTGGTGGTCGAGATCGACGGCCGCCGCGCTGCGCGCGCCCAGGGTCCCCATACGCGTGTGGTCTTCGGCGACGTCACGCGACCTGACGTGCAAGTCCTGGCCGACGTGCGCCAGGTGAGTGTCGTGGTGCTGGCACTGTCCGATCCCACCGCTTCCGTCAGCGCAGTACGCGCGGTCCGTAGACTCAACCCCGATGTGGTCATCATCGCGCGCGCCGCGCGCATGGCGGAGATCGCACAGCTCACCCAGGCGGGAGCCGACGAGGTCGTGGCGGAAGAGTTCGAGACGTCGATCGAGATCGTGGCCAGGCTGTTGAGGCGGCTCCACGTTCCGGGAAACGTCGTGCGGGCTCAGGAGCGCCTGCTGCGCGCGGATCGCTACCACATGCTGCGCCGTGCGGAGGGAGAGGTAGGCCTCACCGACCGCCTGGCGCGGGCGTTGGCGGCCGCCACCACGGAGACCGTGGCGTTGTCGCCGGCGAGCCCCGCCGTGGGGACCACGTTGGCGCAGCTCCGTCTGCGCGCGTTGACGGGGGCCACCGTCGTGTCGGTGGTGCGCTCGGGTACCGCCGAGCCCAATCCGCCGCCGGAGTGGGTTTTCGCCGCGGACGATGTCCTGTTCCTGCTCGGCAGTCACGAGCAGATCCAGCGCGCGCTCGATTTGCTGGAAGGCGCCAGTTCCGCGTAGTTGTCGTGCGCGCCGCGGGGACCGCTGTGCGTGCGGGTCGTGGCCGAGCGGTCAGCCGGCCGACGCAGGCTGGGCGAGCCAGAGGCGGGTCAGCTCACGCAACGTGGTCTCCCCGCGATCGCGCGCGTACCAGCGCCGCTGTTCACGGTACCGGGAGTCCTTGTCGAGCTGCTGGCCCTCGCCCAGCACCCAATCCTGCAGCTCCTGGGGGCGAGGACCCCACCACCCGACCTCGTTCCCGGACGCGTCGATGACGATGACGACCGGAATGGAGCGACTATGGCCGCCGGTGAGGTAGCGGTCCATGAGCTCCAGGTTCTGGTCCCGCGCCAGGACGCGAACCTCGACGCCCAGGCACTCCGCCAGGCGAGCCACCAAGGGGACCGTGTTCACGGCGTCGCCGCACCAGTCTTCGGCGATCACCAGGAAGCGCAGGTCGGGCCGACGAGGCAGGGTCGCAACCCAGGCGGGCAGGCGAGCCCGCGCGTAGAGATCCAACCACAGCTCGTGGTTCTTGAGCGTGCCCTCGAGGTAGCGCTCGAAGGGTTGGGCCCCCTCGAACCACTCCGTCAGGCTGCGCGTGTCCACCGCATCCATCGCTGGGGTCCTTCCGTCCAGGTGCGTGTCCGTCGAGCGGACGACCATCATCGACTCATCACCGTCCCAACCACCGATGCACGTTGCAGGTTCCCGGCCAGCACGCCCGCCGCTGGTGCGCTGGCCCGCGACCGCATCGTAGAGGCTCGCCTCCGGGGGAGGCGAAGGCCGGTGGCCCGCCCTATCTTGGCGGCTGCTCGCGGGGCCGAGACCCGCGCCTTTCCCCCTTCACGTCAGATCGCCCATGCGCTCTTCCAAGGTCGCGCCGTCGTTGCTCGTGCCGGCCAGTCTGCTCGCCTTCGCGCCCGCCGGCGCACTCGGCCAGGAGCCGGTTCTCTGGGGCACCGGTGTGGACGCGGTGTTTTCCACGTTCTCGATCGCTGCCGTCGACCCTCGCACTGGCGAGAGCGGCGTAGCGGTCACGACCCGGGTGCCCTGCGTCGGCAACGGCGTGCCCTGGGTGCGGGCCGGCGTGGGGGCGGTGGCCACCCAGGCCAACACGCGCACGGAGTACGGGAATGAGCTGCTCGACATGTTGGCTGCGGGCATGAGTCCCGACGAGGCCCTGAGCAAGGCCTTGGCTGCGGACGAAGGTCGGGATCGAAGACAGGTGGGTGTCATCGACCTGTCGGGGCGCAGCGCGCAGCATACGGGTTCAGGCCCCAACGATTGGAAGGGGCAGCGGGCGGGCCTCAACTATGCCACCCAGGGCAACGTGTTGGTGGGACCCGAGGTGTTGGAAGCCGTGGCGCGGACGTTCGAGGCCAGCGAAGGATCGCCCCGTCACCTCGCCGATCGGCTCATCGAAGCGCTGGCCGCGGGTCACGCCGTGGGAGGCGACGCGCGACACGGCCGCAAGCAGTCGGCGGCCGTGATCGTGGCCGATCCACGTCCCGGGCGTTCTCGACGTTCCGATGGCCTGACCGCGAACATCAACGTCTGTGAACACCCTGAGCCGGTGGCGGAACTGCGGCGGATCTACGACACCATCAGCCAGACGCTGGGCTACCGTGTGCTGGAGTCGATCAGTGGAAACGACGTCTGGCAGCTCAAGGTCATGCTGCATGCGCTCGGGTATCTGAGCGGGCCCGCGCCGGAGCTGGACGCCGCCGGCCAGCTTTACGACCCCGCGGCGATCGACGCAGTGGAACGCTTCCGGAAGGACGAGGGGCTCTCCACTGCGGCTGCCGGGGCGCCGGCCGGTTTGGTGGACCAGGAGGCGCTCGTCCATCTGTGGCAGGCGCTCGCGGCCCGCGGCCTGGCCGACGGCGTTCGGGAGCGTGTGCTGGAGGCGACCGCAGTCCGGCGCTGAGGTGCCTGGGCCTTTCGGAAAGCCCCGCCGGCGCCGACCTACTCGTCCGTGATCGGCTTGCCTTCGAGGACGTCGACGAGGCGGTCGAACTGCCGCTCCGTGCTCCACAGCTTCAAGGCGTCCGTCGAGCTGGTGGCGCTGCTGTGGTCTCGGATGAGCGCGGTTGCGCGGCGGAACGCGGATTCCCACGCGTCGGCGGTGTCCTGGTACAACAGGATGTGCCGCCCCGCCCGCCGCAGCAGGTGCGCCGATTCGCCGTCCTCGTCCACGAGCGCGATGATGGGCTTACGGGTGCCGAGGTACTCATAGAGCTTGTTCGGTACCTGCGCAGGCTGGTTGATGGCCAGCAAGATGGGGAAGTCGGCGGCGGCCAGCGTACGCAGAGCCTCTGCGCGGGGTTGCCAGGCTTCGAAGATGGCGGCGCGGGCCAAGCCGAGCCGTTCCGCCAACGCCTGCAGCCCCTGACGCTGCTCGTCGTCATCGACGCCCACAAAACGGACGCGCAGCGTTTCGGGATCGGAATCCGAGGTCAGCACACGCGCCAAGCCCTCGAGCAGGAACTCGGCCGAGCGTGCCCCGTAGAGCGTGCCCAGGTGCAGGAGCTCTGAATGTGGGCGCGGGGTCGGGGCTTCTTCCGCGATGGTGTCGATCCCGTTGCGAACCAGGAGCAATTTACGCGCATTCTGGGGGCCATGCCGCTCGGCCAACTCGTTGAGCAAGCGACGCGTCCCCACTACCACCCGCTCCGCGGTACGGATCACCGCGCTCTCGAAGCGATCCTCCAGGGCGTCGGTCAGACCCGTGCGAGGCTTGGGGTTGACCGGGTTGTTGGTCCAGGGATCGCGGAACTCCGCCACCCAGGGGGTGCCTGTGAGACGGTGCAACACGTAGCCCGCGAGGTGGGACGAGAACGGCGGCGCGGTCGAGTAGATCAGGTCGTACGACGCATGCGCATGGGTGAGCCCGTGCGTGAGCGCGGCCAGCCCAAAGCCCTGTTGATCATCGGGCAGGAACAGGAGGGCGCGGATGAGTTGTGAGGGCCCCCCGCCGTTGCGCGAGGCGAATCCGGACGAGCCGCCCGCTCCCCCGCCGGAGCGTCCGTTCCCCTTGCCATTGCTTCTTCCCAGCAGCTGCCGGGCCCGGATCCAGAGGTGGCGGGGATTGCCGGGGTAGCGGAGCGTACGCACCTCGAGGCTGCGATCCTCGATGCGGATGCCGCGCTCGCCGGCTCGCGCCGGCGCGGTGAGCACCTTCACCTCGTGGCCGCGCGCCACCAGCGCCTGTGCGATCTTCTCCGCTCGCATCGACCCCGAGGCGGGGAAGGGCGGGTACGCGAAGGCCAATAGGAGCACCCTCAGCGGACGCGAGGCGCCCGATGAGGTGGCCGGGTGGGGCTGAGGCCTGGCCCACTCGCCGGGTGAAGCAAACTCGAGTGTCGGCGGGCTGCCCTGATAGGTGTCGATCACGCCCCGACCGCCTCTCCGCTCTTGAGTGGTGCGGCTCGAAAAGCCTGCTGCGACGTGGGGGTGGAGCCGAAAGCTATGTGCAAGAGCCGCGCCGCCAAAGGGTGCGCACCGCTTCGCCCCGGGGCGCGGGAGCTGGCCGGAAGTTGAGGTGAGCCAAAATGTTACGGCGGTGGATGCCGGGCACGGAGGTTCGCACGCACCTCCGGATGCTCCACCGTCCCAGGAGTGGAAGGCCCTCCGGCCCGCCGGAGTGGTCCTCGCGACAGGCGGGACATCCCCGCCGCCTGTGTGTACCAGTCCGCCCGGAGCAACCGTGGGGCCGTTCCAGAACGTCCCAGCCACGTTGCGACGAACCGCGGGTGGAGCCCCAGGGTCGCCTGCCAGACGGAGGATGCTGATGCGAAGGTCGGTACTTGCGGTCACCGGAGTGGTGGCGGCAATCGGGATGGGATCGGAGGCGGGAAGCGCCCAGGGGGTCCCCCGCCTGGTACGCGACGCCGCCCTCGACGAGGGCTTCGGGTTGGTCAACCGCGTAAGGGAGCTCCCGGACGGCCGCCTCGTCGTAGCGGATCCGTTGTCCAAAACGCTCCAGGTCGTGGACCTCGCCAAGGGCCGCGTCGAGCCGTTCGGGCGTGAGGGCCAAGGCCCCGAGGAGTACCGGCAGCCGGACGCGGTCTATGCGCTGCCGGGGGGCCGCAGCCTCCTGGTCGATCTGGGCAACGCCCGGCTCACCGAGCTCGGGGCCGATCTCCGGTTCGGGGAGACCCACCCGATGGCGACCGGGACGCCGGGCCCGGGTGGGAATTTCGAGCCCCGCATTCCCGCGGGCGCGGATGGGCAGGGACGGATCTACTATCAGACCGTCGGACTCGCCCCGGGTGGAGCGCTGCCCACGCACGCCAAGGTAAAGCGCTGGGACCTGGCGACCGGAGAGATCGTCGAGCTCGGCGAGGCCCAGCTGCCCGCCCGCGAGGACCGCTCGTCGGGGGGGCCCAATGCTCAACAGCGTATGGTGCGTCAGATCCCGCTTTCGGCCGCGGACGGGTGGGCGGTCGGCGCGGACGGTCGGGTGGCCCTGGTCCGGATGGGAGAGCCCTACCGCGTCGACTGGATCGATCCCGACGGGACCGTTCATCCCGGGACGCCTGTGCCCTACGACCCCATCCCGATCCGCACGGCGGACAAGAACGAGTGGGTGCAGACCAGCGCGCAGCGCGGCGGTGGCATCGGGATCTCCGTGGAGATGAACAACAGCCAGGTGCGGACCAGCTTCGCCCGCGGCGGGGGGTTGGGGGCGGAAGCGGACATCAACGACTACACCTGGCCGGAGACCAAGCCGGCCTTCGATCCCGGCGATGTCCTGGTGGACCCGAGTGGTCGTGCCTGGGTGCGGCGCTACCGGCGCGCCGGTGAGCCGCCGCTCTACGACGTGTTCGACGCCAGCGGGAAGCGGATCGGCAGCGTGGAGCTGGAGCCCGCGCGGCGGCTGGTCGGATTCGGAAACGGCACCGCCTACGTGATCCGCTTCGACGAGATGGACCTCCAATACATCGAGCGGTACCGACTGCAGGGCTGAACTGCCAAGGAGCGGGAGCCACGACCACGGTGGCTCCCGCTCACGCTGGACCCCATCGCGCCTTGCTCTATCTTGAAGGGTGTCCCCCGCCACCCTCCACCTCGCCCTCGCTGCGTTCCTGCTCCTGCCTCTCCGGGTCTCGGCGCAGCAGCCTGCGTTCGGGCCGCTGGGCACCAGCGAGCGGAACCCCGTCTATGAGTTGTTCTACGTGCCGATCCCCGAGGGGGCGGACGTGCTGGCGCGGAGTCGCACCCGGGCAGACGTGGCGTTCGCCTATTCGAACATCTTCGAGAGTCGGGAGGGCGACGCCCTCCAGGAGTACTTCGATCTCGAGCGCCTGACCACGACCGTGACCGTGCGCCGGGGAATGGGACGAGGGTGGGAGCTCGGGGGCCGGATCAGCTTCCAGACCAACTGGGCGGGCTTCCTCGACCCGCTCATCCAGGGACTGCACGGCGCTTTCAACCTCCCCAACGGCGATCGGGAGCAGGTGCCCAACGGTCAGTATGGACTCGTCCTCTGGGACTCCGATGGAGAGGTTCTGCTCCGGGTGCCGGAGCGCAGGTTCGGCCCCGAGGACGTGCAGCTCTTCGCGAAATGGGCCGTGCGCGCAGGTGAAGGGAGCGCGCTGTCCCTGCGCGCCACGGTAGAGTTGCCCACGGGGGTGGAGGGCACGGGAACGGGGCGCGGCGATCTGGGAGTGGAGGCCCTCTGGCGCCGATCCTGGACCCGCTGGCACCTGCACGCGCTGAGCGGCGTATCCACCCTGAACGCGCCGGCTTGGGCCCGGCCCTGGACGCGCTCCGCGGCATTCTACGCGCTGATCGCCGGGGAGCGTTCGCTGGGGTCGGTGGCGCTGCTGGCACAGCTCGCGGGGTCGAGCCCGTACCTGGTCGGGGCCGGGGTGAGCGAGCTCGACCATGCCGCCACTTTGCTCACGCTGGGCGTGGCGGGGACCCGGGGCGTCTGGCGGTGGCAGGTGGGCTTCGTCGAGGACGTGCCGCCCAACAGTCCGTCCGTGGACTTCACGGTCCACGTGCAGTTCACCCGCATTTCGCGCTGAGGGTCACGGAGGGTTTTTCGTGCGACCGATCCTGTTCCAAATCCCCGAAGGTTTTCCGATCATCGGGGGAGCCGAGGTGCAGTCCTTCGGCATCCTCCTGTTCTTCTCGTTCATCGCCGCGGGAGTGGTGGCTCGTCACGAGCTGAACCGGCTGGGCGAAGACGGGGAGCGCATGAGCGACCTCGTGTTCTGGGCGCTGGTCGGGGGCATCGTCGGCGGAAAGCTCTACTTCGTGCTGGCGAATCCGCCCCAGTCCGGTGGGCGGGGCCTGTCCGCGCTGTTCTCCGGCACGGGCTTCACGTGGTACGGCGGATTCATCCTGGCCACGCTCATGGTGTGGATCTACATGCGCCGCACGCGGCTTCCGGTGGGAAAGACCTTCGACGCCATCGCGATGGGCATGCCGATCGGGATTCTGGTGGGGCGCTTCGGCTGCTTCCTGGCGGGGGACGACTACGGGCGCCCCACCGGGTCCTGGGCGGGCGTGGCCTTCCCAGAGGGAGCACCACCGACCACGGTCACGGTGCTGCGCGACCGTTTCGGCGTGGAGATCGATCCCGCGCTGGTGGCCCGCTTCGGTGAGGTGATCCCCGTACACCCCACCCAGCTCTACGAGATGGTCACCTCGCTCGTCATCTTCGTGCTGCTGCTGCGGCTCCGGCATGTTCCCCATCGGCCAGGCTGGATGTTCGGCGCCTGGATGGGCTTGTACGCGGTCAACCGCTTCCTGCTGGAGATCGTCCGCTTGAAGAGCGACCGCTTCCTGTTCGGCACCTTCACGCAAGCACAGGTCATCTCGGCGGTGCTGCTGGGCGTGTCCGTATGGATGGTGACACAACTGCGCGCGCGGCCGGGGGCCACCGGGGGGACGGCGCGAGCCGCCTAGGCCGGCCGGCCTGTTCTCGAGCGCTGGTGTCCCTCTCGGGCGGCACCCGCGCCGCACGAGGGCCGCTCCGGGGATGCATCGAGCCTCCTTCGGTTGCGCGACCGGCACCCGCAGCGAAGACTGACGCCTCCAGATCTCGCTCCGGAGGCACCATGGTCCGCACCGCCGCCACACTCCTGATCCTGGCCGGTCTCGCTCCCCAGCTCTCGGCCCAGGGGCTCAAGGTCCACATCTCCGCCGACCTCGAGGGGATCACCGGGGTGGTCACGGACGAGCAGCTGGGTCCGGGTGGCTTCGAGTACGCCCGCTTCCGCGAGTTCATGACCGACGAGGTCAACGCCGCCATCGAAGGTGCTCGGGCGGCGGGTGCCACCGAGATCGTGGTGGCGGACTCGCATGGGAACGGTCAGAACATCTTGATCGAACGACTCCCGGACGACGTCTTGCTGGTGCGCTCCTGGCCCCGGCCCCTGGCCATGATGGAAGGCATCGATTCCACGTTCGATGCCGCCGTCTTCATCGGCTACCACTCGAGCACCACGAACACGGAAGGTGTGCGGGCCCATACGATGTCGAGTGCCAACCTCACCGCCGTGCGCCTCAACGGTGTGGAAATGCCGGAAGCGGGGATCAACGCAGCCATCGCCGGCCATTTCGGCGTCCCGGTGGTCGCGATCTCGGGCGACGACGCCATCGTGGCCGAGGCCCAGGGCCTGCTGGGCGACATCGAAGGTGCCACCGTGAAGTGGGCGCTGGGTTTCCATTCGGCCACCACCATGATGCCCCGCCCGGCGCAGCAGCTCATCCGGGAGAAGGTGGAGGCGGGCGTGCGCAGGCACGGCTCGCTGCGCCCCTACCGCCTGAACGGGCCCATCGAACTGGAGATCTCGTTCAAGCACTACCGCCAGGCGCAGGTTCTGGCCTACCTGCCGTTCATCGAGTTGAAGGATGCGCACACCATCCGGATGACCGCCCCGGATATGGTCGCCGTCGCGCGCTTCCTCGAGTTCATCTCCTACTACCAGCCGGGGCTGTCCCCCTGACCGGTGCGGCGGGGGCCAGCGGTGGTGCGGCTCTGGAGTGACGAAGCGCGCCGGGTGGCGGCTCGTCAGGACAGCCCGAGCAGGTGCACCTCGTAGCCGATGAGAGCGACGTAGAAGACCAGGATGCCGTGCAGGATGCCCCGCACGGGAACGCGGCGGAGGACCGAGTTGGTGTTGCAGGCGACCAGGATCAGCATCGCGAACCCGGTCAACAGCACCTTGAAGTTCGCGAAGAGCTGCACGTCGAGCTCCATGAGGAAGCGCATGACCGGATTCGCTTCCCGCACCACGCCGCGCGCGATCAGCTCGAGCGTGAAGATGGCGTCCAGCGTGCTCAGGGCCATGACCACCAGGGTGAGCACCAGGAACCAGGGGTGATGCCAGTCGACGCCACTCTCCAGTACCTCGCCTGCCCGACGGCCACCCCGGCGGCGTCCGCGCCAGGCCCAACGCCAGTCGGACAGCAGGACGTGGGATGCCCGCCGATCGGTCTGTCTGCGATCCATCGGCACTCCTGGTTCGGGGGTGCGGCCGGTGCCTTGGTCGGTGCTCACGAGCAGACGATATGCCACCCCCCGCCTCAAGGCGAGGGGACCGCCTGGATCCAGCCGCGAATCAAGGCCTGACCTGCCCTGGCGTACACCTTGGCAGGGTATTCGTGGCAGTCCGGAGTGTTGCGTCCATGCACACAACCGTTGTAGCGGAGGAGCGCCCGCTCCACGTCGCCGTCGGAGCGGTCGAGCAGTCGGGCGAAGATCCGCGACCCGTGGCAGATGTTGGCTTCGATGTTCTCGAGGTCGTCCGACTCGCACTCCCACTCTCCCGCATGGAAGGGCATCACCTGCATCAGGCCCACGGCCCCCACGAAGCTGCGCGCCGCCGGGTCGAGCCAGGGATTCTCCACCAGCAGGACGGAGGTCAGCAGTCCGGGAGCCAACCCAGTGGAACGTGCCTCTCGCACCAGCGCCAGCGACACGCGGCGCACGAGCAGGGAGTCTGTGGAGAAGGGCCGCAGCATGCGCTCGATGGGCTCGACGTCGGCCCGGTAGACGGAGTCTGCACGGGCCAGCTCGGCGGCCAGGCGGTCGATGCGCTGGCGCAGGGGCGAGAGCACCTCTTCCTCGGGAGTGGCGGGACTCCCCGGCGTCGCTGGCGTGAAGGCGGCCAGCGCGAGGAGCGCACAGGTGGTGAGAGCGGCTGATTTCACGTCGATCTCCAGGCAGGCAGAAGAGGTGCTCGTCGGCCCTTGCACCTGGATATGGCGAGGTGCGGGCCCGAGACCGGCCATGCCGGATGACGTAGCTGTGTGCTCCCGATGACGTAGGGTGCTTTCTCAGCCCGCCCGCGCGCCGTTGGGGATGGGCCCTTCGGGAATGGCCAGGCGGGGTGTGACTCCGTCGGCATGCCCCAGATCGAACAGCATGCCGTCGGAGACCTCCCCGGCCATGCGGCGAGGCTCGAGGTTCACCACGAACAGCGTCTGGACGCCCACCAACGCCTGTGCATCCGGTCGCTCCTTCTTCATTCCGGACAGAATGGTGCGGACCCCGTCGCCGAAGTCCACACGCAGGCGCAGAAGCTTGGACGACCCCTCCACGTCGCTGACCTCGACGATGGTGCCGACACGAATGTCGAGTTGGGCGAAGACATCGTAGGGAATGCGGGATTTGAGCGGCGCAGGCTCCACGTCAGCGCATCCTTCGTGAGTGGTTTCCGAAGACACTGAAGCTGGTCACGTTGCCTTGGGCGTCGCGGTGGAAGACCACATCCTCGCCCCGTTCCCCGTCGGAGCGCACGCGGTAGAAGACGTCGCCCGAGTCGTGTTTCAACCGCGTCAGCCCCCTGAGCGGGTTCTCGGTGGGCAGCGACAGGAGTGCCAGGCTTCCTTTCCACCGCACCACCGCGGTTTCCGATCCCCAGGGCTGCCCGGAGTACGTGCCGACGAACGGGGTCAGGTCGAGCGGCGGTCCGGGCTGAGCCTGGGGCGGCGATGGGGGGGGCACGCTCGGGTTCGGCGGGTCTTCGGACCCCGTGGCCGCGCGGATGGCTTCGGACACGAGATCGTACATCCCGTTCGTGTAGGTACCCGCCCCGATCATGGCGTTGGCCATGAAGACCGTCGCGATCTTCTCGTCCATCTGCAGCGTGAGCTGGCTGCGGAAGCCCGGACAGCTGCCGCCGTGCCCCACGAAGGTCTTGTCGCCGCGGCGGCTGATGCTGAAGCCCAGCCCCCAGAAGGTGTTCCACTCGGGGTCGACGTAGTGCACGCGCTGCATCTCCGCCAGCGTATGGGCCTGCAGAACCTGCTTGGCGTCGCCCTGCAGGCGGAATTGCCAGGACGCGAAACGCGAGAGGTCCCGCGCGGTGGATGCATAGCCGGCAGCGGGCGCGATGCCCTTGGCCTGGAAGAAGGCGACGGGCTCCCGTCGTCCACTTCGGGTCGGAGAGCCGTAGCCGGTGGCCAAGCGGCCCTCGCGATGCTCCAGCGGGATCTCCGGATAGGTGTCCGACATTCCCAGCGGCCGCAGCACGTTCTCTCTCACGTAGGCGTCGTACGGCATGCCGGAGATCTGCTCCACGATTTCCCCCGCCAGGGTGAGACCGAGGTTGGAGTACTGGAAGTACTTCCAGGCCGGGTACAGCGTCTCTTGTTCATGGAGCCCGGCGATGATCTCGTCCTTGGTGGGGAAGGCGAAATCGGGCTCGGTCCAGTAGGGGTGGTTGGACTCGCGGGGCAGGCCGGCCGAGTGCGTCAGGATGCCTTCCACCGTGATGGGCGCCGACCCCGGGAAGCGCTGTTCGAGATCGAACCAGGGAAGGTGCTTCGCTACCGGGTCGCGCAGGTCGAGCAGCCCGCGGTCGCGCAGCTGCATCACGGAGACGGACGTGAACAGCTTCGAGATCGAGCAGATGCTGTAGAGCGTGTGCTCGTCTGCGGCCCCGCCCCGGTCGGGGTGTGCCAATCCCGCTGCCCGGCTCCAGACCAGCTCCTGGTCATGCACGATGGCAGCCTGGAACGACGGGATCTGCTCGTAGGCCATCTGAGCGTCCAACCAGGTGCCCACCACCTCGAGGGCCTCGCGCACGGCATCGTCCTGCGACACCTGGGCGGCGGTGGCGACCGGGAGCGGAGCCAGCAGCAGCGCCAGGGCGAGGGAGCGGATGAGGGGGCGCATGAATGGATCTCCCGGAATGGCGTCCTCGACGTGGGAGCCACCTGGCTCCCCGCGCGGCCCAACATGGCGATCGGCGACCTCCCTGGCCACCGCGAGGTGGCGGGCGCAGTGGGTCGGGCGCAGTACGGCACGCGTGTCAGGTCGAGGTGCTGCGGCAACCCGCTCGCCGTATGATCTGTGTCATGATCCAGACGCGAGACACGGCGTTCCAGTCTCGTGCGCGCTGACCTCGGAGGAGTGTCGATGAACAGGTTCCGTCCGGCAGTGGGCAGGCGTTGGCTTCGCTGGCCCGCTCTGCTCGCCGCCGTCAGCGCCCTCCTGGCTACGGTTCGGTCGACTTCGGCTCAAGTGCCTCATTTCCAGGGCATCACGGCTGAGCGGCCCACGGGCAGCGCTGCGATCGAACCGCGGGGACTGGTGCTGGCGTGGGACATGGAGACGCTCACGCCGGACGGCTTGCTTCGCGACTTCAGCGGCCGCGGACACCATGGAGAGTTGGGTGAGGCGCTGCTGGCGCGCGGTCCGTTGGGAGGTGCCCAGGCGTTCGCGTCGGTCGCACAGCGCATCCACATCGCAGAGCATGCAGATCTGGCGCTCGACGGGCCGCTCACCATCGCGGCCTGGATGCGCGTGGATTCACTCGGGCTGCACCAGCACGTTCTGGCGTGTGACGACCAATGGGCCTTCTGGATCACGCCCGACGACCGCTACCGGTTGGGGGACACGCGAGGTGGCGGGGTCTCGACCGTGCCCGGTTCCGTGCGCCCTGGCCGCTGGACCAGTGTGGTGCTGGTCATGGGGGGGACGGTGGGAGACCCGATCGATGCCGACCTCGTCACCATCTGGGTCGACGGTCGGCCGGCGGTGGCCGACGCTCATCTGCGCAACGAAGCGGCGCAGGCCGCGCGGCGCTGGAGTCCCGGTGAGCTCTATCCCACGGATGCGTGCTATGCCGGCTTCGAGTCCCATCAGGGGAACGAGGTTCACCAGACGATGCCCTTCGTGGGTGCCATCGACGAGTTGCTGGTGTTCGACCGCGCGTGGACGCCGTCCGAAGTCGCAGCGTTCGCGGCGCGCTTCGGCCCCGAGGAATCGGCGGTGCGCGAAACCGGCGAGAGGTTCTTTCAGGCGATGGCGGCCCGCGACACCGTGCAGCTGGCGGCGTTGTCCCACCCCGGGCTGACTCTGGTCGCCACGGTGCCGGGGCCTGACTCGAGCACGGTCCGGGTCTCCACGCGGGCGCAGTTCTTCACCCAGATCGCCAACGCGGCGCGCGTGCCCATCGAGCGCATGTGGGACCCCGAGGTGCGCGTCCGGCACGACATCGCGACCATCTGGACGCCGTACGACCTGCATTGGGACGACACCTACAGCCACTGTGGGATCGACACCTTCCAGCTCGTGCGCGAGCGGGGGCGTTGGCGGGTGCTGACCATCCTCTACACGGTGGAGCGAGCGCCCCAGCGCTGCGAGCCCAATCCGGCCGGGCCGCCGGGGTGAGCGGGTCCTGCGTTCGGATGGACCTCAGAAATCCATGCGGCGGAAGCGGCGTAGCCCCACCCACGCGGGCAGAATCACCCACAGCGAGAGGGATGTGAGCGCGACCGCCGTGCCCAAACCGCTTCCGAAGAAGCGCTCGAAGACGGCGCCGGTGTACCCCATCAGCACCGAAGCGTCCAGCCCCGTGAGGACCAGCACGCGCGCCACGTCGACCGGATTCAGCAGCATGGCCGCCAGCAGCGGGCGCTCCAGCGGCCAGTCCGCCAGAGCGTGAGCCGCCAGCAGGACCACGCCGTCGTAGAGCACCGTGAGAAGCAACCAGAGCAGGAGGGCCGCCCCGAGAGCCCGCGCTGCGTCCGTGAAGGAGAGTGCCACCCAGCAGGCCAGGGCGGTGAAGATCGCCGTCAGTAGCACCCCACCCAGCAGGAGGAGCAGCACGGCGGTGCTGGACGTGCCAAACGCCCCATACCACACCAAGGGCAGACCGGCACCCACCAGGTAGGCGGCGGAGAGCGGGAGCGCCAGGCCGAGATAGAGCGCGAGGAACAGCGCGTCGCGCCCCACGGGGTGGGATAGCAGCAGCTCGGTGAAGTCTCTGCCGTCGAAGAGCGACACGGTACCCACGACGAGGCTGACCAGCGGTACGATGAGGAGCGTGACGCTGGCCAGCGACGGAAGAGCGCGTTCCAGGCCGCCGCCGAACCGCAGCAGGCCTCCGCTCACGGCGAGGAAGAACAAGCCGTAGCCGAGCAGCGCCCGCCCCCGCAGCGCGTTTCTCAGCGTGTAGCGCAGGATCTTGGTGGCGCCGCGAAAGCGACCGTTCATCAGGCCACCTCCTCGGTGCAGGGATCGCCCGGCTTGCTCGTCGCAGCGTCCCGGACCATCAGCGTCGCTACTGCGCCCTCCAGTTCACGCTGACCGGTGCTGTTCAACAGATGACGCAGAGAGCCCTCGTAGCGCACGACGCCGTCGAGCAGAAACACGACCTCGTCTGCGAGCGCCTGCACTTGTCCGAGATCGTGAGAGGTGAGCAGCACCGCTCGACCCGCGTCAGACACCTTGCGGATCTTCTCCTTGAGCACGCGTGCCGCTACCGGATCGAGCCCCGCGGTGGGCTCGTCGAGGATCAGCACGGGAGTCGGATAGCGGAAGGCCAGCGCCGCATTCACCTTCTGACGCGTTCCCCCGGAAAGGGCCCGGAACGGCTTGTCCAGCACCGGCGCCAGCCCGAACGTGTCGAAGAGCTCCTCATCGGGTGTGTCGCGGAAGTCACGCAGGTCGTCCAGCATGGCTGCCAGCTCACGAGCCGACAGGTTGGCGGGGAAGCGGGGAAGCTGAGGCATGAACCCGATGCTCCGCCGGAACTCCGACGTGCCGCGCACGTCCTGACCCTCGCGGATCACTTCTCCGGCGTCGGCACGCACCAGACCCAAGGCGATCTTGAGCAGCGTGGTCTTGCCGGCACCGTTGGGCCCCAACAGGGCTGTGATCCGACCGCCGTGCAGCTCCACCCGAACCCCCTTCAACACCTCCAAGGGGCCGTAGCGCTTACGAATGCCATCCAGGCGTAGTGGCGGATCGGCGTGGGCGAGGTTCACGACGACCTCCAGGGCGTGGCCTTGGGCTCCAAGGCGGGCTGGACATCGACGAGGTTCGCGGGGGTGAGAACGGGGAGAACTTCCTCGGCTACGTCCAACAGCGTTACGAGCACGCTGCGGTGCAGCAACAGAAGCGGCCGATTCTGCTCGGCGAGCAGCGCAAACAGCCGGACCGGGCGGAAGGGTACGTCGCCCACGCCGTCGCGGTCCAGGTCGTATCCGTGGTAGCGGTCCCAATAGTTGCCCGCGAAGAAGCTGCGGGTGCGGCGGCTGTTGGTGGATACGTCGAAGGAGTTGCCGGCGAAGTTGTTGTTCTCGAAGCGGGAGTCTTCGGAGTTGGCCATGAGCTGGACGGCCCAGCCGTTGGCCAGAAACTCGTTCTCCCGGATCTCCACCCGGTTGGCGCCCTCGGCGTGAAGGGCCACGCTGTTCTCGCGAAAGCGGTTGCCGGCGATGCGTGTGTCCGTGATGTCCTTGAGCAGCAGGCCGAAGGTGGCGAGGCCCCGGTTGTGATCGAAATCGTTGTCCTCCAGAACCACGTCACGCGTGTACATGACCGCGACTCCCGCTCCGTTGTGTGCGAAGCGGTTGCCACGGTATTGGCAGCCGTTGGAGAACATGAAGTGGAGCCCGTAGCGCAGGTTGCCGCTGCTGTCATTGCGCTCGACCCGGCTTTGTTCCACGAACTCGAAGTAGATCCCGTCGCGATGACCAGTGATCACGTTGTCCGTGATCTGCACCCGCAGTGAGTACCAAAGGTGGATGGCATTGCCTGCCCGGGTCTCGCGCTCCGCGTCGGCCGTGAGCGTGTTTCCGGACACGACGCAGTCGCCGACATTGGCGAGGTAGATCCCGAAGAACGTGTTCCGGAAGTCGTTGCGCTCGATGGAACAGAATCGCGCCTTCTCCACCAGCAACGCCGCGCGGTCCTCCGTAAAGGAGATGCCGGTGTCGAAGAAGCTCAACCCGGCGACCGTCACCGAGTCGGCGCGCACCACCAGGAGAGCTCGGCTGCCCTCCCCGTCCAGAATGGCGCCCTCGTCTCCCAGCAGGGTGAGGGGACGGTCCACGACGACGGTGGGCTCGCGGTAGCGACCCGGGCGGATGCGGATGGTGTCGTGCGGCGCAGCGACGCGTACCGCGGCGCCCAGACTCGCCAGAGGTCCGCCCGGCTCCACCGTCCAGGTTCGAGCGGCGCTTCGCCGATCGTCCTTGGCAGATGGGGTAGCTGGGGGGGCTACCGGCGGCGACTGCAATGCGCACAGCAGGAGTAGCGCGTGGATCATGCGGGGATCCGCTCAGCGCTGTCGAGGGCTCGACCGACGTGCCCCCGAGGCGGATTGCCGCCCGGCCAGCGTTCAGCGACGAATGCGCTCAGCTCGCTCCACGCCAGCGCCTGCCCTCCGTGCTGCTCGAGGGCACGGGTCCGCGCCCCGGCGTCGCCGAAGGCGGCGAGCCCGAGACCCATGGGGGAGCCCAGGGACTCGCTTGCCAGATAGAAGGCATCTTCGGCGCGCAGAAGCCGGCCGCCCCCGGCTCGGTCGGCCACCCAGGCGGAGCCCACCGGCACGCCCTCCGCGTCGTGATCCAGCCAGGCGACCATGCACTCGATCGAGTCGAAGGTGTAGATGCGCCCACGTGTGGTGAGTACCTCCGCTCCGCTGGCATCGTCGGCGACCGCCATGTGGCAGCGCGTGCAGGTGTCCACGCCTGCCACCAGCGCGCGTGGCTCGGGCGCCGAGCAACCGGCCGTCGCGGCGAGGCCCGTGACAGCAAGCAGAACAACGGCCGTGGGGGCGGCGGTCTGCTTCGACGAATGCCGACGTCGTTCGGAGACGGCCACCGCGACTCCGGTCAGCGCGCTGACGATGAGGATCCACCCGCCAGCTCCCGGCCAGGAATGGGCGCGGAAGTTCAGCAGTTGCTTGGAGCCGATGAGCGGCGGCTGGTAGTTCATTCCAGGGATCTTGATGATCGCGTTCTCGTCGTCGAGGTTGTGCCCGTAGTCGTATTCCCACTTGTAGAAGTCCGCCAGACCCACCAAGGCCACGACCAGGTAGGTCGCGACCCATGCATACAGGGCCGCGCGACGGCCGAAGGCGGCGACGAGCAGTCCGCCGAGCAAGAGGGCGGCGACCACGAAGGGCATGATGCGCAACTCCGGAATCGACTCCGGCTCGATGCGCTTCATGCCGATGTAGTGGTTCAGGTTGTTGATGTTCCGGAGGTCGTTCGGCTTCACGCCCTCGATGGTATTGATCCGAATGACCATGCCGAGCCCTTCGGGATACTGCGGTGCCTCGAGGTCGATGGTCCACAGGGGGAACGCATACGCGCCGAGAAGCGCCAGGGACGCCAGAAGGACCAGGATACGGCTCGCGCGTGTCAACATGGCTCGGGTCTCGAGTGTCGAGGGGAACCCAGGGGGACGGGCCGAAGCCCGCCCCCCTGGTCGGATCAGCGCGTGTTCCAGGTGCCGCCCGTCCCCCAACGGAGTGGCGTATTCGAACCCGCTGCGGATACCCGAACGTATCCCTGCATCTCCTGGTGCAGTGCCGAGCAGAAGTCGGTGCAGTAGAACGGATAGATGCCCGCGGCCTGCGGCGTCCACGTCAGGGTGCGTGTCTCGCCGGGCATGATCAGGAGCTCCGCGTTGCGCGCACCCATGGCCGCGAAGCCGTGCGGCACATCCCAGTCCTGCTCGAGGTTGGTGACGTGGAAGAACACCCGGTCTCCGACCCGGACGCCCTCGATGTTGTCCGGTGCGAAGTGGCTGCGGATGGAGGTCATGTAGACATGGACCTCATTGCCTCGCCGCTCCACGCGCGTCTCCGCCTCCGAGCGCACCGCGTTCGGATTCGCGTTCTCGGCGAGATTGTAGAACTGCACCTGCCGATCACGGATGATGTCGGCCGCGATCCCCTGTGCGTAGTGCGGCTCCCCCTGGGTGGGGAAGTCGAGCAGCATGCGCATCTTGTCCCCGCTGATGTCGATCAGCTGAGCCGCGTGGGCCAGCTCGGGCCCGGTGGGCAGGTAGCGATCCTTGGTGATCTTGTTCAAGGCCACCAGGTACTTGCCCCAGGGCTGGCGGGAGTCACCGCCGGGAATCATCAGATGGCCGACCGAATAATAGACGGGGATGCGGTCGACGACCTGCCAGGTGCCCAGCTGCCACTTCACGATCTCCGAAGAGATGAAGGCCGTGGTGTAGGCATATCCGCGACCGTCGAACTCGGTGTGCAGCGGCCCCAGCCCCGGGTTCTGCACTTCGCCGGCCAACACGCTCTCGTAACGCAGCACCGGAATGCCATCGATCACTTCGTCGAAGTCCTGAGCCTGGATGGCTGCCGTCATCTTCTGGAAGGAGTGCACCGGGATGACGGTGGCCAGCTTGCCGCCGGCCACGATGTACTCACCGGTCGGATCGACGTCGACGCCGTGCGGCGACTTGGGCGTGGGGAGGAAGTAGACCATGTTCGCGCAGTCGCTTGGCTCCATGGTCCGTACGGACGTGACCTCCTCCGAGGTCGCGATGTGGTCGTCCCCCAGGTAGTTGTGGCGGTAGCGCACGTTTGCCGTGCCGCCGGCGCCGTTGGCGATGCACTCCTCCGCCCGCCGCCAGTTCACCGCGGCCACGAAGTCCTTGTCCTTGCGAGATGCGTTGATCTCGAGGAGGGTGTGTTCTTCCTCCGAGTTGTAGGACGTGAAGAACACCCAGCCGTCCGAGGGGCCCTTACCGGCGTGCGCGAGGTCGTAGTTGTATCCCGGCACGATGATCTGGAAGGCGACGCGCATGTTGCCGGGGTCGTTGGCCCGGACAAAGCTCAGGGAGCCCTTGAAATTCCCACGGTAGTCCTCGATGGACATGTCACGGTTGGGAATGGGGACGCTGAACCGGGTCGAGGCGACCAGATAGTCCGAGTTGGGCGTGATGAAGGGGGAACCGTGGTTGCCCGCCGAGTTGGGGATCTCGACGATCTCCGTGGTTTCGAAGGTCGTCAGGTCGATGCGGGCGACCCGGGGTGTGTTGTTCCCGTTGATGAAGATCCAGCGGCCGTCCGGCACGCCGTCGGTCATGGACAGCTCCGGGTGGTGGGAGTCGTCCCAGGGAATGAACCCGTGGCTCGTCTCCAACATCGGCTTGGTTTCTTCGGAGTATCCCCACCCGTTCTCCGGGTACTGGCTGAAGACCGGGACGGTCTTGAGCAAGCGCCCGGAGGGCAGACCCATCACCGTGAGGTTGCCGCTGAAGCCCCCGGACATGAAGGCGTAGAACTCATCGTACTCGCCGGGAGCGACGTAGACGGCTTGCGCCGCGCTTGCCATGTCCCCGGCACCAATCGCGGGACTGGTACCGCGGGGCGAACAGGCGTAGAAGCCCGCGCCGATTGCGACCAGTATGCCCGCGGCGAGGAGCAGCGGACTGCGTGAGCGGATCATGACAGGGTCTCCTTGACGTGCGTTCTGCCGCCGGGACGAGGTGATCACAGGTCGCCTCCGTCACTCGGCGTCGGGGTGGTGGTGGTGTCGATCTGAACCGAGCGCAGGTATTCGAGGATGGCGCGGGCTTCCGGCTCTCCCGTCACCTGCACGGTCATGGGTGTGAAGAACTCGGCCAGCATGGCCCTGGCGCGCGGATGACGCTGCACCATCTCGTTGGAATTCAGCATCATGTTCATGGCGTACTCCGGCCGGACCCGCGCGAGCACCGTCCCGAGGCGCGGACCGACGTAGCGCTCCTCGATCTTGTGGCAGGCCGAACACTTCAGGACGAAGGCCGTCTCGCCCTCCGCGACCAGCGCCGGATCGATGGGCCCGAGGGCGAGATCGCGGATGGGACCGATGCCCTGCTCCAGTTCGGCGGGGCTCAGGGCGGCGGGCTCGGCTGCGGCCGGAGCCGCCGGCGCGGCACCCGGTGCGGCCTCCTGACCGCCCTCCCCACCGCAGGCCAAGGTCATGACCGGCACGGCCAGCGTGAGCGCGCGCAGGAGGAGGTTCAGGGGGGCAGGGCGGCTGCCCTTCGAAGACGTCATAGGTCGTTCCTGGTGATGGGTGAGTCGCCGGTGCCACCGAGCAGGTCGGCCACTGTGGTGTTCTCCAGCACGGTGGTCCCGCAGGCCGTCAGGCGGCTCCAGCGGGCGTGCGCTTCGCAGGGGTGCTCCGGATCACAGGCGCCCCCGAGCAGGCAGCGTTTGCCCACGGCCACGTCCTGGAAGGGGGCAACAACGCGGAGCACGGAGATCTCCCGGGCGGGGAGAGCCAAGCGGTAGCCACCACCCGCACCTCGCGTGGACGAGAGCAGCCCTTCGCGGCGGAGCCGGTGCAGCGTCTTGGCGAGGTAGCCGCTCGGGATGTCCAGCTCCCGGGCCAGCTCGGCGGCTGCCACCAACTGGTCCTCTCCACTCTGGGCGAGTCGGAGAACGGCCTGCAGCGCGTAGATCCCGGTTTGTGACAGCAGCATCGACTGGCTCCCGACCCGAGCCCCGGCGGGGGTCTCGACGATCCGGCGTCCATCAATTGTTGTTAATCGGATGAATAAATCCGAAATAGACACCGGAGAAGTCGGGGTCTGCTCCACGGTAGGGGTCGGGAGAACCCTGACAGGGCCCCAGCAGGCCGGCGATCGACCGGCGGTCAGATCCCCGAGACGGCCACCGTCAGTGGGCGGAGAGGGACGTGCGTCTCCACTCGGCGGCGGCCTCCGCGACGCGCTCGACGTCCGGGCGGTCGTTGTAGCCGTGCAGCGAGAAGCGCAGCACGCCTTTGCGCACCGCGAAGTGGATGTCGCGCTCGGTGAGGAAGCGATGCAGGGACTGCATGCGTGGATCGTCCACGGTATCGTGCCGCCCGCCGCCGCTGGTTCCCACCGCGACGATGTGGCCGAGATCGGGCCCCGGCTCGCCGCCCACCACCGGCAGATCCAGATCGAGCAGGCGTTGCGCCAGACCGCGGGCCAAGCCCCGCACATGCGCCTCCAGGATCGGCGTGCCCACGGACTCGAGGATCTCCAGGGCGCGGTTGGCGGCCAACACGCCGAGGTAGTTGTAGTTGCCCACGTCGAAGCGGCGCGCCGCGTGTGCGTAGCGGAAGTCCTCGTCCGCGAGCGCGGTCTCGTGCGCATCGTCGGGCAGGTCCACGCCGAACCGCGCCAACGCCGCGGGCTGCAGCGCTTCGGCTGCCTCGGCGCGGCAGTAGAGAAACCCCATGCCGTAGCAGGCCATCAGCCCTTTCTGGGTCGCGACGGCCAGCGCATCGGCGCCCATTGCGCGCACGTCGGTGTGCAGGATTCCCACCGACTGGGCGGCGTCGACGAGCAGGAATACGCCTCGCGCTCGGCAGACACGGGAGAGGGCCTGCACGTCGGTGATGAAACCAGGCGAGAACGACACCGTGGGGACGGTGATCAGGCGCGTGCGCGCGTCGATGCGCTCGGCCAGGCGCTCGACCGGAACCCGCCCCTCCACCGGCTCGACGGCCCGCAGCTCCACGCCGTGGCGGTGACGGGCATTGAACCAGGGGAACACGTTGGCCGGATGCTCCAGTTCTGGACAGAACACCATGTTGTCCCCCGGGCGCCAATCGATGGCTCCGGCGATCATGTTGATCCCGTCCGACACGTTCTTCGCGAAGGCGACTTCATCGGCGCTCTCGGCACCGATGAAGCGGGCAAAGCGGGCACGTGTCTCCTCGGTCCGATCGAAGAGGGCTTGCTTGTCCCACTCGTATCCCGTGCGGAGATGCAGGTACTGCTCGATGGCGAGGCGAACCGGCTCGGCCATCAGACCTCGCTGGGCGACGTTCATGAACGTCCCGGAGCGCAAGGCGGGGAACAGATCACGGAAGCCCTGCAGGTCCAGCGTCATGCTCGCTCCTCCGAGTGGGCTACGATGGCGGTCCCCACCATGTCTCCCATCACATTGATGGTGGTGCTGCCCATGTCGATGAGACGGTAGATCCCACCCACGATCGCGGCGATCTCAGGCGGGAGGTTGAAGGCCTGCACGAAGATGAGGGCGATGACCAACCCGCCTCCGGGGATACCGCCCGACCCCTCGGAGAGCAGCAGCCCGATCAGCACGATCGTGACCTGCGTCGCCAGATCGAACTCCACGCCGGCGGCCTGAGCCGTGAACAACAGCACGGCTGCCAGCATGATGGAGGTGCCGTCCTTGTTGATCTGTGCGCCGAGCGGCAGGGTGAAGGCGTACACGCGCTCCGGGAGGCGCAACCGCGTCTCCGCCAGGTCCATGGCGACGGCCAGGCTGGCCAGGGAGCTGCAGGTGGCAGCAGTGGTGGCCCAGAGCGGACCGGTCTGTTTGAGGAACGTCCAGGGCTTTCTCGGCGTGAGCGTGCGCAGCAGTGTCAGGTACACGAGGACCATGACCAGCTGTGCGCCCCAGACCGCTGCCAGGAAACGGGCCAGCGGCCCGAAGATCTGGGAGCCGTACTGTCCCAGGGTGCTGGCCGCCAGCGCGCCGATCCCCAGAGGGGCCGCCCACATCACCACGTCGACCAGCTTGCGCAGGAGCTGCGCGAGCGCGTCGAACGCCTCGCGCAGGCGCTCACGCGGAGCGGAAGGGAGCTTCACGGTGGCCACTCCCAGGAGCACCGCGAAGACCACGATCTGCGAGACCTTCCCCTCCGCGAATGCGCGGAAGACGTTCTCCGGGATCAAGTCCAGGATCACGTCGAGCACACGAGGCGCGGTGCCCAGTCGGTCTCCGACCTCGCCGGTGAGGCGCATGCCGCGGCCGGGTTGAAGTGCGTGCGTGGCCAGGAGACCGAGCGAAAGGGCGGCGGCGGTGGTGATGAGGTAGTAGAGGACGATCTTGCCGGCCAGCCGGCCCAGCGTGCGCAGGTCGGTGAGGCTGGTGATGCCCGCGAGCAGGTTGAAGAAGACCAGCGGTACCGCCGCCATGATGAGCAGGCGGATGAAGACATCCCCGATCGGCTGCACGGCCGCTGCGGACTCTCCCAGCGTGAGGCCGGCAATGCCTCCCAGGACCATGAAGACCAGGATGCGGGAGCCCAGCGACAGGGACCGCCACCGCTCGATCATCGGGACCGCATTCCCGCGGGGCGAGGCAGGAGTGCTCCTTGGATCACGCCGTGCGACTCATGCTGCGCGACGGCAGCGTGCGCGGGGGGGCGATATCGAACGGGAGGCGCACGCGTCGGTCCGGAGCCAGGGGAGAACGTCGGGGAGGCATGGTAGCCGGGCTGGCCACCTGGCCACCACCCCCCGGACGACCGCCGGAGGTGTCCCGGCTTGACGGGATGTGCGCTCCGATGCGACATGAACGAAGCGTCACACGCTCCTTTCGCTTGCCATCGTCATGCCCGCACGCGCAACGCGCGCAGCCTCGCAGGCCCTGGCTGTCGGCGCCCGGCTCGTGGTGCTGGTCGCCCTCTGGTGGCTGATCTCGGATGGGAGGGACGGCTCCTGGTGGCTGGGAGGCGTCGCCGCCGTCCTGGGTGCGTGGCTCGCGCCCCATGGGTCCGGACCGTCGTTCCATTGGTGGCGCGCCGATCGCCTGGTCGTCTTCGCCGCCTTCTATCTGCTCCAGGCCGTACGCGGTGGCGTCGACGTTGCCCTGCGCGCCCTGGACCCGCGCCGCTCGGTGGACCCTGGCTTCGTGGCGTTCGCGCTGCGCCTTCCCGACGGACCCGCGCGGTCGCTTCTGGCCGTGACCATCAGCATGCTGCCGGGAACGGTGGCGGCCGAGCTGAGAGGGGACATGCTCATCGTGCAACGTATCCACTCGGGGGTGGCGGTCGAGGGACCTTGCCGGCGCGCCGAGTCACTGATCGCGGGCTTGTTTGGACTGCGTCTGGAGAGAAGCCCTGCGCCCGTCACTGAGGAGGCGCATCGTGATTGAGATGTTCCTCGGCTGCGCCGCGCTTCTGTTGATCACGGTCATGGTCGCGTTGCTGCGCGTCGTCTGGGGGCCGACCCGTGCTGACCGTATGATGGTGGCGCAGCTGTTCGGAACCGTTGCGGTGTCCGTGCTCCTGCTGCTCTCGGTCGCCTTGGAGGATCACGCCCTCGTCGATGTGGCCCTGGTGTTCGCGGTCCTGGCCGCGGTCACGACCATCGCGTTCGTACGGCGGGCCTGGTGGTGACCGCGATGGACTGGGAGAGCCTTCGTGCGCTGGCGGCTGTGGTACTGGTCGGGATCGGGATGGTGTTCTTCCTGGCGGGCCTGGTGGGGCTGCTGCGCTTCCCAGACGTGTTTACTCGCATCCACGCCCTGACCAAGGCTGATACGCTGGGCTTGGGGTGCGTCGCGCTCGGCGTCGGCCTGTTGCAGACGTCCCTGGTGTCCGGTCTGCGCGTGCTCTTGATCTGGACGCTGATCGCACTCGCGAGCGGCGCGAACGGACACTTCCTGTGCCGGGCCGCCTATCTGGACCAGCGGGGCCGCGGGGAGGAAACGCCGTGAGCGCGACGACGGGCGCCTGGATCTTCGATCTGCTGCTCGTGGCCACGCTCGTCCTGGTGGCTTGGGGCAGCATTTCGGCCCACGACCCATTCACGGGGACCGTGCGCTACATCGCTTTCGGCCTGCTGACCGCGCTCGTCTGGGGCCGATTGGCGGCACCGGACCTGGCGCTGGCTGAGGCCGCGATCGGAGCCGGGCTCACCGGCGCGCTGCTGCTTTCCACGTTGGGGCGGCTCCGCGGCGCAGGTGGCTCGTCCCAGAGTGAGCCTCGATCGACCCTGCACGGGCAGCTCCCCAGCAGTCCCCTGATCAAAGCGACGATCGCCGCCGCGGTGACGATCTTCGCGCTTCTCGCCTCCACGGCGGTGCTGGCACTGGCGACCCACAACGAACGCGTCGGACTGGCCGATGCGGTCGCCCGTTTGGGCACCCGGAGCGGGATCGAGAGCGCCGTGACGGCGGTGCTCCTGGATCTGCGCGGCTACGATACGCTCCTGGAGACCTCGGTCCTCTTCGCTGCCGTGCTGGCGGTGTGGGGCCTCGGGATCGTCCGGACCCGACCGGCGCACTGGCCCGGAGACCCCGTGCTGGGTTCGGTGTCGCACTTCCTCCTGCCGCTGCTGCTGCTCGTTGCCGCGCATCTGCTCGGCGCCGGGCTGCATGGCCCCGGAGGAGGCTTTCAGTCCGGCGCCCTGCTGGGGGCCGCCGGGGTCCTTTGGACCCTCACCGACCGACGAGCCCTTCGTCTGGGAGAGCGACGACGCACGCGCTGGGGGGTGGCGGCAGGACTGGGCGCGTTGCTGGCCGCGTGCGCTTGGCCCCTGCTGCGGGGGCGGGCTCCCCTCGAATACGCCGCTGGGACAGCGGCCGCCTGGGGTCTGTTCATCGAGGCGTGCATCGCAGTGTCCGTGGGGCTCACCTTGACCGCCCTGTTCATCGGTGGCCTGGCTGAGCTCCCGGAGGAGGAGGGATGAGCGCGGCACTCCTCTATCCGCTCGTCGGGGCGGCGGTCTTCGCCATCGGCCTGTTCGGGCTGCTCGCACGAGCCGAGCTCGTCGCCAAGGTGCTCTCCTTCAACGTCATGAGCACCGGTGCCTCGCTCGTGCTCGTCGGGTTGGCCCGCTCCGGCGCCAGCGGGCTCGATCCGGTGCCGCAGGCCCTGGTGCTGACGGGCATCGTCGTGACGGTGAGTGCGACGGCGGTGGCCTTGGCGCTGATCGTGCGGCTCCGGCAGGCCGAGCGAGAGGAGGTGCCGACGCCTACGGAATCGCGACTGCCATGATGGCCGCTTCCCCTGCCTGGCTGGTGGCGGCTCCGCTCGTGGGCGCGATTCTCGCCTTCGTTCTACAACCAGTACGGCGGGGAGGGGTCGCGCTTCTGCTGGGCGGCGTAACAGCCATCTGCGGTGTGGTGACGTGGACCATCTGCGGGGCTCTGCTGCGGGGAGGTGCCTGGCGGGTCGCGGTAGGAGCGTGGCCGAGCTCCGTTGGCATCGGTCTCAACGTCGATGGCCTCTCGGCCGCGTTCCTCGCGATCGTGTGGCTGGTCCTCCTCGCCGCGAGCACGGATGCATGGCGATCACGGGTGGACCCGCGGTCGAACCAGCTTGCTGACGACGTACGCGCAGCAAGGACCTTCTGGCCGCTGTGGTTCTTGCTTTGGGCCGGACTCAACGCCCTCTTCCTCACCGCCGATCTCTTCAACCTCTACGTGTGTCTGGAGCTCGTCGGACTCACCTCCGTCGCTCTCGTGGCTTCGGCAGGGGGAGCGGGTCCCCTTCGGGCGGCGCTGCGCTACTTCTTCGTGAACGTCGCGGCGTCCTTGGCGTTCTTCCTTGGGGTCGCGCTCGTGTACCATCGCTACGAGGCGTTGGACTTCCAACGACTGGCCAGCTTGGTACGGCCGGATGGAGAGACCACGCTGGCGCTGTCCCTCCTGAGCGGCGCGCTTCTGTTCAAAGCGGCCATCGTACCGCTGCACGGATGGCTTCCCGCGGCTCACGCTGCTGCCCCAGCGCCGGTGAGCGCGCTTCTCTCCGCATTGGTGGTCGAAGCTCCCCTCTACCTGCTGCTCCGGCTCTGGTGGTTCTGTTTCCCCGGCTTGCCTGGCTCGGCCGCCGCAGCGTTGATCGGAGTGCTGGGGAGCGCTGGACTCGTGTGGGGATCCTTGCAGGCCATTCGGGCGGTCCGTCTCAAGGAGCTGGTGGCGTACTCCACGGTGGCTCAGATCGGCCTCCTGCTGGTGGCGGTCCCCCTCGTGCGTTCGAGCGCGAATCCGCGGGCGTGGGCGGGCCTCGTGTTCCTCGCCGCTGCGCACGCGCTGGCCAAGGCGGCCATGTTCCTGGCGGCGGGCGGAGTGGCGCGTGCCTATGGCCACGACCGCCTGAGCGAGCTGGCCGGATTCGGGACCCGCCACCCCGTGCACGCCTACGCGCTGGGACTGGCCGGGATGAGCTTGATGGGGGTGCCCGGTACGGGGGGCTTCATGGGCAAGTGGCTGCTCGCCACTTCTCCCGCCACGCCCGCAGACCTCGTGTGGGTGGTCATCATCGCGGGCAGCGCCTTGCTGACCGCGGGATATGTGTGGCGCGTCTTGGTGCCGGCGATCCGCCCTGAGCCGCGGGGGGCTCCGCAGGAGGGCGGTGCGCAGGAGCGCGGCTGGGCGGCGCTGGCCTTGGCGTTGGCTGCCCTCCTCCTTGGTGTGGCATCCGCCGTGCCCGACACCCTCATCCGGATCGGCCTCCCGGTGCTGGGGGGAGGGCCATGATCGGCGTCGATCTGCTCCCTCCGCTGATCCTGGCCTCGTCGCTGGTGCCGGGGCTCGTGATCTTCTTCCTCCCCGAGTCTCGTCGAAGCCTGCGGACCCTCCTCAACCTGGGCGGTGCGGGGGTCAAGCTCGTCGCGGTGACCGCCCTCCTCCTGGTCGTCGCCCGCGGTGGGCGTCCGTCCTGGCAGTGGCATCTGGCCGACGGCGTCGATCTCCTGTTGCAGGCGGATGAGCTCTCGCTCCTGTTCGTGACGTTGTCGGCGGGGCTGTGGCTGGTCACCACGCTGTACGCCATCGGCTACCTGGAGCACGCTCCGCAGCGCGCGCGCTTCTTCGGGTTCTTCAGCCTCTGCGTAAGCGCCACCGTCGGCATCGCGCTCTCGGGCAACCTGTTGACGTTCCTCGTCTTCTACGAGCTCCTCACCGTCACCACCTATCCACTGGTCGTGCACCGAGGCACCCGCCGCGCCCTGGCCGCCGGAGCTCGGTACCTGACCTACACGCTGAGCGGAGGGGCACTGCTGCTGCTCGCCACCGCCTGGCTCACCGCGTTGGCCGGTCCGGTGGACTTCGCAGAGGGGGGCGACGCGCTGGCCCGCCTGTCCGCGTCGCACGCGACGGAGCTTCGGATCATCTTCGTGCTTCTGATCGGCGGGCTGGCGGTGAAGGCAGCCATCGTACCGCTGCATGGGTGGCTGCCCGTGGCGATGATTGCCCCGGCGCCCGTGAGCGCGCTGTTGCACGCCGTGGCCGTGGTGAAGGCGGGAGCCTTCGGCATCCTCCGCGTCATCTACGACGTCTACGGATTCGACCTCGCCACTCGCCTGGGCGTGCTTCCCTGGCTGGCTGCCGCTGCCGTGTTCACGATCCTGTTCGGCTCGGTGCGCGCACTGGTCCAGGACGATCTGAAGCGCCGCCTCGCCTACTCCACCGTAAGCCAGCTCTCGTACATCACCCTCGGAGCCACCCTCCCGAGTCCTGTGGCCCTCACCGGTGCTGTAGTGCACCTGGTGCACCAGGGGCTGATGAAGGTGACGCTCTTCTTCTGTGCGGGAAACCTGGCCGAGACGCTGAACGTCAAGCGCGTCAGTCAGATGAAGGGTGTCGCCCGCCGCATGCCGCTGACCATGGCTGCCTTCACCGTTGCGGCGCTCGGGATGATCGGCGTGCCGCCCGTCGCCGGGTTCGTCAGCAAGTGGTATCTGGCTGCTGGGGGCCTTCAGGCCGGGCGTCCCTGGGTGGTGGCCGTGTTGGTGGTGAGCGGGTTCCTGAACGCGGCGTACTTCCTGCCGATCGTGAAGACGGCCTGGTTCGATCCGCCGGAGCGACACTGGGCAGAGTCTCCTCGGAGCGGTGCTCGTGAGGCTTCCTGGATGCTGCTGCTTCCGGTGCTGGCCACCGCGCTGCTCAGCCTCCTGGTGGGGCTCCTGGCCGGTTTGCCCTACAGCCCGCTGTCCTGGGCAGAACGCGTCGCCCGCTCCGCCTACGGTCCATGAGGGGGGACACTCCATGATCGGGTCTGCCCAGGCTGCCGCTGCGCCGTCCACGGCGTTGCCCTGGTTGCTGGTCGGTGGCCATGTGCTCTGGGATCCCGTTGCGGCTGCCTTCTTCGTGTCCAGTGCGCTGATCTGGGTCACGGCAGGATGGGCGGCATGGAAGGGGATCGAGCCGCAGGGTCGGCGACGCTTCTACTTGTTCTTCATGTTGGTGGCGGCAGCTCAACTCGGGGCCACCGTGGCTGGCGACGCAGTCACCTTCTTGCTGTTTTTTTCGTTGCTGGGTCTGGCAGCCTATCCGCTTGTCACCCACGACGGTTCGCCGCGTTCGGTCCGTGCGGGCCGCGCCTACCTGGTGTTTGTCCTCGCGAGCGAAGGGGCCCTGCTGGCGGCGGCGTTGGTGACTTGGGGTGCTGCGGACGGCGCTGGCTTCGGCGGGGGTGTCCTCGGCCGCGGCATGGCGCTGCTGCTGCTCCTGGGTCTGGGCGTGAAGACCGGTCTTCCGCTTCTGCACGCATGGATGCCGGCTGCGTACGCCGCGATGCCCCGTGCGGCGGCAGCCGGATTCGCGGGAGCCACCGTAGGGGTGGGTGTACTCGGGTGGATCCGCTTCGGCGCTTTCGCCAGCGGGATCGCGCCGTACGAGTGGATGGCGCTGGGCGTGGCCGGCACCGCCTTCGGTGTACTGAGGGGCCTGACGCGCCGCGAGCCCGAGCGCGTCCTGGCATACTCCAGCGTCAGTCAGATGGGAATCGTGGTGACAGTGCTGGGCGGCGCCCGCGGAGGGGAGGGCGCGACCCTGGCTGCGGCCGCGTTCATCGCCCATCACGCGCTGGCCAAGAGCGCGCTCTTTCTCGGCATCGATGCGGTCCGGGTGTCCGACCCTTCGGCCCCGCGTCCACTGTGGCGTTGGGCGGCGCTGGGGCTTCCGGCTCTCGCGCTGGCGGGTGCGCCGCTGACGAGTGGTGCGCTCGCCAAGGGGGCGTTGGCCGAGGCGGTTCGCGAGCACGGTGTGGAGTTGGGCGTGTTCTTTCGACTGTCGGCGGTGGCCACCACCGTGTTGATGCTCCATCTCCTGCGACAGCTCTGGCGCCGAGCGGCGGAGCCGTCAGGCGAGGCGGCGCATTCCTTGGGGCCGTGGGTTGCCTCCGTGGTGGCCGTGGCCGGGGGCGTCTGGCTGTGGCCTGCTTTCGGGAACTACGCAGGTCACGCGGTGAGCGGCGCGGCGGTCCTGGGCGAAGCCTGGCCCGTGCTGGTCGGCATCGCGGTGTGGAGCGCTCTGACGCGAAGCGGGTGGCGGGCCGCGTCGAGGCCCACCACGGTGGACCGCTGGGCCCGTTGGCTGGGGTGGCGCTGGGACGACTACCTGCGCCGCCGCAGCGAGAAGCGACCGGTCCTCCGTCATGCCCCGGCCCATGTACGGCGGCGGGTGCGTCACGCTGCCAACGCAGCGCTGCGTCAGCTGGAGGCTGCGGAGCGGCAGGCTGCCGCCTGGGCTGCGTTGGGTACCCTCTTTCTGGCGCTGGTTCTGTTGCTGCGATTGGCGCTCTGATCGGCGCTCAGCGCCCGCGCCGTGGTACTGCCTCGGGCCCCGGGCCGTCGGCGGCGCCCCGCTCCAACTCGAGCAGCCTGCGTTTGCGCCAAAGTCCGCCTCCGTACCCGGTCAGAGCTCCATCGGAGCCGATCACTCGATGGCAGGGCACCACGATCGCGAGTCGATTGTCCCCATTGGCGCGGGCCACGGCGCGCACCGCTCGGGGCCGTCCCAGACGAGCGGCCAGCTCGGCATAGCTCACCGTGGCTCCGGCCGGAATCGCGCGGAGCGACTCCCAGACGGACCGCTGGAACTCCGAGCCGAGCAGCAGCAGCGGGGTGCGGAAGTCGGCGGTCCCGGTCGAGAAATAGGCCTCGAGCTCGCGGGCGATGCGCCGCAGCGGGTCGGCCGCCCCCGGCGCGAAGACCGGGCTGAGCTTCCGGGCCAGCGTGCGGATCTGCCGCTCCAACATTCTTCGGTCCGCGAACTCCAACAGGCAGAGCGCTTCATCCGTGGCGGCCGCCACCATGGGGCCGAGGGGGGTCTCGAGGTGGCGGAGCCACACCACGGGCCCCCGCGCCGCCTGGCTGGGGCTGCTGCCCACCACCTCACGGAACGCCGAGTTGAATCCGCTCAGGGAGTCGTAGCCATGCTCGAAGGCCGCGCTCGACACGGCGGTGCCGTCGCGGATCGAACGGAGCGCGGCACCCAGCCTCCGCGCCCGGGCGTACGCCGAGAACGTCATCCCGTGGCGCGACTGGAACCAGCGACGCACCCGGTCGGGGTGAAGCCCCCGTGCACGGAGGTCGGCCGCCGTCCAGCGGCGGGTCGGCTCGGCCTCGACGGCGGCCAGCAGCGGCGCGACCCAGTCGGGGGCCTCGCCCGGTCCTCGCAGAGGTAGGCAGCGACGGCAGGGACGATAGCCGGAAAAGAGCGCGTCCTGCGCGGTGGCGAAGAACTCGACGTTCTCGGGGTGCGGCTTTCGCGCCGGGCAGACGGGGCGGCAGAAGATCCCGGTAGTCCGAACCCCCGTGAAGAAGATGCCGTCGTAGTCGGCGTTCCGATCCAGGAACGCGGCCATCATGACGTTCTGCGGAGGAAGCGCGTCGGCGGTCATGGTAGAACCTGGCCACCCTGGAGGGAGGCCGCCACCGAGAATGTGACGTCGAATTCGGGCGCACCCGACTCGGGAGCGACGCGACTCGACCGTGCCCCCGTCCCGGCTATATTCGGTCGACCCTCCACCCCGACCACGCTGGCCCCCGCGGACATGGACACCAAGCGCCCCACCAGCCCCGCCGCCGAAGAGATCCTGGGTGGCTACTTTCCGGTCCTCGACCACGGCTTCGTGGCCCTGGTCGACTACATGGGCTCCGACGAGGACGTGGAGCGGGCCGCCCGCGTCAGCTACGGCTACGGTACCCGCAAGGTCTCGCAGACCCGTGGGCTCGTCCGCTATCTGCGACGCCATCATCATACGACGCCCAGCGAGATGGTGGAGTTCAAGTTCCATTGCGCCATGCCGATGTTCGTCGCTCGCCAGTGGATTCGGCACCGAACCGCTTCAGTGAATGAGCTCTCGGCACGGTATTCGTTGATGCCACTCCTCTTCTATACGCCGCAGGCCCAGCAGTTCGCGCTCCAGAGCCGGTCCAACAAGCAGGGGCGGGAAGAAGGGGCGTCGCCCGAGATATACCGTGAAGCGGTGCGGCGCTGGGAACAGTTGCGTGCCGACGCGGGCGCCGCCTATCGCTGGATGCTGGAGGAGGACGTCGCTCGCGAGCTCGCTCGCATCGACCTGCCGGTATCGACCTACACGCAGTGGTACTGGAAGATCGACCTGCACAATCTGCTGCACTTCCTCACACTCCGCGTCGATCCGCGCGCACAGTGGGAGATCCAGCAGTTCGCACGCGTCATCGCCGGTATGGTCAAGCGCGTGGCACCCCTGTCCTACGAGGCTTGGATCGACTACGACCTTTCCAGTAGGCCCATCACGCGTGTGGAACGTGAGGTGTTGGCCCGCTTGGTAAAGACGGGCGATGAGGGTGTGGGCGTCCGGGAGGGTGCGTTCGTGGACAACGCCGCGATGCAGGCGGCCGGGCTATCCAAGCGCGAGGTCGACGAGCTGCGCGAGAAGCTGGCCCCGCCACCCGCCGAGGACTTCGAGCTCGATCTGCGCGCAATGCGAACCTCGGAGCAGATCGCGGAGAAGATGTACCAAGCCGTGCCCGGAAGCTTCGACTAGCCAACCGACTCTACAGAAGCGAGCGCACCCAGCCCCCGTCCACAGCGATCGATTGGGCGGTGATGAAGCTCGCGCGCTCCGACGCCAGGAACGCGATCAGGGCTGCGAGCTCGTCGGGGCGACCGAGGCGTCCCGCCGGCGTCTGCCGCTCCCAGACCGCCCGCTCCTCGTCCGGCGTCGTTCCTTTGCGTTCGGACAGTGCGTCCGCCAACTCCGTCAGGCGCTCCGTCTCCGTGTAGCCTGGCAGCACGTTGTTGACCGTGATGCCCAGGGCGGCCACTTCGTTGGCGAGCGTGCGTGCGAATCCTGTCACCCCTGCCCGGATTGAGTTCGAAAGGATCAGGCCGTCGACGGGCTGTTTCACGGAGATGGACGTGATGTTGATGATGCGGCCCCACCCGTTCTCCTTCATGGAGGGGAGCGCACCACGACAGAGGTTCAGCACGCTCTCGAGGTTCTGGCGAATGGCGCGTGCCCAGGTCTCGCGGTCGTGCGCTTCGAAGGGCCCAGCGGGGGGACCACCCGTATTGGTCACGAGGATGTCGATCCTGCCAAAACGCTCGAGCGTCTGTGCGATGACGCGATCGACCTGCTCCGGTTCCGAGAGGTCGGCGGCGATCGCCAGGGTCTCGGCCCGCGTGGAGAGCGCAATGTCGGCACGGGCGGCCTCGATGGCCCGTTCCCGGCGCGAACACAACACCACCCGCGCGCCTTCGCGGGCCAGCTCTGCGGCGGCGGCCCGTCCCAGACCGGCGCTGGCTCCGCACACCAGGGCGACCTTTCCGGTGATTCCCAGATCCACGACTACTTCTTCCTCAGGTAGGAGTCGGTGCCGGACAGCCAATCCGCCCTCGGCGGGCAGAAGATGTCGACATCCACGGTGTCCTCGAGCGCCTCGGCCTTGTGGGGAACGTGCGAGGGGATGAGCAGGACCTCGCCCGCCCGCACGATCAGCTCCTCCGACTCGTCCTCGCCGATCCAGAACTTGAGGGCGCCGTCGACGATGAAGGTGATTTGCTCGTTGTCGTGGGAATGCCTGGGCACCACGCAGCCCTTCTTGAGCAGTACTTGCGCATACATCATGCGCTCCCCGGTGATGAGGCGGCGGGAGAGGAGGGGATTGACCTCTTCCAGCGGCATGTCGTTCAAGCGGTGGTGATGAACCTTCGAGCTCATGGCGTTCGCGTTCCCTTCGCTGGTTCCGTGCCGGGCTGCCGATCAGCCGCGCGAGGCCAACATGCGCCGCGGGTCCGGGCCCCGAAAGGTCGGGTCGCCCGGGGCGGGTGAGGGCTGTATTCATTCCTGACACGGCCTGCGGGATGTCGTCGTTGGGCCGGGCCGTCCTTCAGGAGTGGATCATGCGCCGCATGGGCTCAGATGGTTGGAAGATCCGGTCAGGAGCAGTGTTCCTTCTCGCCGGCCTCCTCGCTTCCCAGGGCTGCGGGGTCGGCGAGGGCCGTGCCCAGGCCGGGGCCCTGGAGCGCCCGGTGCCGTCCACGGACCCCGTTCGAGCTCCTCACGGCATGGTGGTGTCCCAGTCCGCCATCGCCAGCGAAGTCGGGGCGCGCGTGCTGGAAGCGGGCGGCAACGCCGTCGATGCGGCCATCGCCACGGGGTTCGCCCTGGCCGTGACCCACCCCACGGCCGGGAATATCGGCGGCGGTGGCTTCATGGTGATCCGTTTCCCTGACGGCCGCGCCACCACGCTGGACTTCCGCGAGAAGGCGCCGATGGCCGCGCGTCCGGAGATGTTCCTGGACGAGGACGGTGAGTACGCCTTCGACCGACACCACAATTCGCACGTGTCGGTGGGTGTGCCGGGCACGGTGGCTGGGTTCTGGCAGGCACACCAGCAATACGGATCGGAGACGTGGTCCGCCCTGGTCGATCCTGCGGTCGAGCTGGCTGCGGAGGGGTTCCCCGTCAGCGAAGGTCTGGCGGAGGGGTTGGAGTGGCTGCTGGGGCAAGCTCGCGACCGGGGGTACCAGGGCACGATCGACGCGTATTCCAACCAGGGTCGGCCCTACCAGGAGGGCGAGACACTGCGCCTACCGGACCTGTCGCGGACATTGGGCCGCATCCGCGACGAGGGTCGGGACGGATTCTACCAAGGTGAGACCGCCCGCTTGCTGGCCGAGGAGATGGCGCGCGGGGGCGGCCTGATCACGGAGGCGGATCTGGCATCCTACCAGGCGGTGGAGCGAGCGCCGGTGCGGGGATCATACCGGGGCTACGAGCTGATCAGCATGCCGCCTCCGTCCAGTGGCGGTGTGGCCTTGGTCGAGATGCTGAACATCCTCGAGGGCTACGATCTCGGGGCCCTGGGGCACAACTCGCCCGCGTATCTGCACCTGCTGGCCGAGTCCATGCGACGGGCCTTCCTGGACCGGGCCCGCTATCTCGGGGATCCGGACTTCAACGAGATGCCGTTGGATCACCTGATGGACAAGGGGTACGCCACCGAGCTCCGGGCCGGAATCGACCAGGCCATGGCCACGCCGTCTGATTCGGTGCAGGTGGAGATGGCGTACGAGAGCCCCGAGACCACCCATTACTCGGTGGTGGACCAGGGTGGCATGGCGGTCTCGGTGACCTACACGCTGGAGTTCGGCTATGGCTCCCGCATCACGGTGCCGGGTGCGGGTTTCCTGCTCAACAACGAGATGGGTGACTTCAACGGCAAGCCCGGCGTCACCAACTCCATGGGGCTCATCGGCACGCCGGCCAATCTGGCCCGGCCCGGACAGCGCATGCTCTCCAGCATGTCACCGAGCATCGTAGCCAAGGATGGCCGTTTGGTCGCCGTCATCGGCACGCCGGGAGGCCGCACGATCATCAACACGGTCCTGCAGGTGTTCCTCAACGTCGTGGACTTCGGGATGAACATCCAGGAGGCGGTCAACGCGCCGCGCATCCACCATCAGTGGCTGCCCGATCGACTCCGAATCGAAGAGGGCGGCCTCGATGAAACGGGCTTGGCCGCGCTGCGCGCCATGGGGCACGACGTGTCGATGGGAGGCGAGCAGGGATCGGCCAACTCGATCATGATCGACCCCGGCAGCGGCGATCGCCTGGGCGCCCCGGACCCGCGCTCAGCCGATGCGGGGGCCGCCGGCCACTGAGCCGGGGATGGGGCGGCCGATGGCGTGCACCGTGCCGGCCTGGTCAGGGGACTCGGCCCATCCCAGAACGCCGCGGAAGCGGCCGGCCCGCTGACGCGCAGCCACAACGAACGCGGTGACGGCGGCCAGCGCCAGAATCACAGCGAGCCAGGCGATGATCCGCCGAATGCGCTCGCGCCGCGCGCGCCGGGGATTGGGGCTCTTGCCGCGAACCAGGATTCGCATGGGACCGTCTACGCCAGGGCCTGACGGCAGGCTGCCACCGCTTCGTCCACGAAGGCCGAAAAGGTGCGGGCCTGGTCGGTGGACTCCAGCAACTCGTCCGCGCTGAGCACCGCTCCTGTCCAGCCGGCCGTGTGCCAGCGCCCGGACTGCAGCCGTGGGAGACGGCCAGGATCGGGGTACGGCCACAGGTTCACGTACACGTAGGGTGCCGCGCCGTTCGCATCGCCGGGGGAGAGCCCGACTCCGATGGAGCGGGCGTCGGTCGCACCAGGCGGATCCACGGCGATGAGCGTCGCGAGGTCGAAGTGGTGCGGCCACCCGCGTACCGCGGAGGCCGTCGGCTCGCGGGAACTCAGCGCGCCAAGAGCGCTGGCTGCGTTGCCGTACCAGCGGGCCAGCTCCGCGTGCCGCTCATCCGGGGTTCCAAACGGTGTGCCGGTGCTCACCGGGTGTGCGGGGATCTCGTACTCGGGCCAGTCCAGGTCCTCCGATCCGGTCGGGTGGTCGGTCAGTTCCCGCGACAGCCAACCCCGGGCGGCCGCGAGCGTGCTCCCGGCCAGGGCGAGGCGGGCGCCGCTCTCCGGTCGGCGTACCTGGAGCTCCAGCCGGACCGGATCGAGCGCCACTCGCACGCTCCGGGCGTGCTCCAGTGGCTCGCCCACGAACGCACCGTCGCTCCACACGAAGCCCCGGTGGCTGTCATCCCGGCGGGGCTCCGCCCGGGACTGCCCCGCCGCGGCCAGGAGCTGTACCGCGTGATGGGTCTGCAGGCGCGCGTCCTCCAGGTGACCTGGGGCGACCGCTCCCAGCCTGGACCACGTAGAACGTCGCTCGAGGGTCACCGTGCGGGAGTCTCTGGCTCGGGGAAAGGTCTGGCCGGCCTCTTGCTGCGGCCCAGGGGAGGTCGGCGCGGTATCCCACCTCCCGAGGGTGGAAAGGACGCCGCGGCCTGTGCGCCAATCTACGTGGATCGAGGGATGATGCCTACACGATCGCGGCCGGTCATGACCGCACTCCTCGTCTGGGTCGCGGCGGCCCTGCCCGTCGCGGCGCAGGATTCGGGCCAGCCCTTCTCGGTGGAGGGCCGGTTGGGATTCTCCTTTCCCACCGGATCGCTCGCGCGGGGTCAACGGGGGGTGGCCACCAATGTGGGGCTTACCCGCGGCCTGTCGGCGCTGCTGCAGCTCCACTCCCATCTCGGGCTCTACGGCGGCTGGAGCCGTCACGGCTTCGCGTGCAGCGAGGACTCCGACTGCGCTGCCGATGCGGTCATCGCGTCCAAGGGCTTCGAGGCGGGCGTGAAGATCGTCCTGCCCCACCAGACGGCGACCGTGCCCTACTTCCGAGGCGGTGTGACCCTTCACCGCTTCAGCTACGACCTCGACGGCGTCGTTGCCGAGTCGGACATCGCGCCCGGCGTCGAGGCGGGCGTCGGCGCGGACGTGGCCATGCACCGGAACCTCTCGCTGACGCCTCAGGTGCGCTTCCTCTACTACCGGACCGATCTGAACCTGGAGACGTTCAACACGGGAGCCGAGACCTTCGTGGTCTCCTCTGTGGTGATCGATCTGGGGGCCCGACTCCACTTCTGACCCGACGCCCGTCCCGGTGGGAGCGGGTGCCGCAGACGGTTGCGGCGCTCCCGCGGAGCGATGAGCTTCGTCGCATGTCCACACCGACCGACGCGGTCTCCGCACCGCAGAAGGCCCGGGTGCAACAGCACTGGGAGCGCGAGACCTGCGGGATCCGCTACGCAGACGAGCTCGCGGACCGGGAGCGCTTCTTCGCGGAGATTCGCGAAGCGCGCTACGGTCTGGAACCATACATCCCGGTCTTCGCCGACTTTTCCTCCGGGAAGGGTCGAACGCTACTCGAGATCGGCGTGGGCGCTGGGGCGGACTTCGTGCAATGGGTGCGTGCTGGCGCCCGGGCCCGTGGGGTGGACCTGACCGAGGCGGGGGTGGCCCTCACGCGTGAGCATGTCCAGCTCGCCGGGTTCGCGAACGCGGACTGGGAGGTGCGGCAGGCGGACGCCGAAGCTCTCCCCTTCGATGCGGACACCTTCGATCTGGTCTATTCGTGGGGCGTCCTCCACCACACGCCCGACACACGCCAGGCGTTCGCGGAAGCGCTTCGAGTGCTGAAGCCGGGGGGGGAGTTGCGTGCCATGATCTACCGTCTCCCCTCATGGAGCGGATGGATGCTCAAGGCGCAGCACGGCTGGCTCAGGGGACGCTTCGGCTTGACGGCTCGCGAGGCCATCTTCGAGCACCTGGAAAGCCCAGGCACCAAAGCCTATACGGAGCCGGAGGCGCGGGCTCTGCTGGAGGCGGTCGGGTTCGGCGACATCACGCTGTCCGCGCAGCTCGGCCCTGCGGACGTCCTGTCCATCCGTCCGTCCGAGAAGTACCGCTCCCCGCTGTTCCGGCTGATCTGGGCGCTCTATCCGCGCTGGTTGGTCCGTGCGCTGGGAAACCGCTTCGGGCTCTGTCTGCTGATCCGGGCCCGAAAGCCGGTCCTCGCCTGAACGCCCGCGAGCCCGCTGCGCGCGGGGCATCGCACGTGTGCAGAGCTTCCCTGGCGCCTCAGACGGCTACGAGAAGCTCGGGCTGTGGGGCTCCGAGCAGCGCATCGTAGGAACCCGCGCGTCGTAGGACCGCGCGGACCCGTACGGCCAAGCGGGAGGGCTCGACCGGCTTGCGCAGGTAGTCGTCGGCGCCCGCCTCCATCAACTCGATCTCGAGGTTGGGATCCTGTTCGGCGGTCAGCACCACCACCGGGAGCCCCGCCGTGCGAAGCGAACCGCGGATGCGGGCCAGCACTTCGGCGCCTCCGAGGCGCGGCATGTTGAGGTCCAGGAGCACCAAGGACGTGTCGTCGTTGAGCTCGAGGTGCAGGAGCGCTTGATCGCCGTCGGACGCCTCGGCCACGTCGAAGCCGCGCCCCTCCAGGATCGTGCGTGCGAGCAGCCGCACCTCCGGTGAGTCGTCCACCACCAGCACGCGCGGGCGCGTGCGCGTGGGCACCACGGCCGACATGCCGGGCGGTAGGCTGCGCTCCACTTCGAGCAGGGAGGTACGCCCGGCCCGAACGCGCTCGAAGGTGGCTTCCTCCAGCGACCCCTGGTCCCGCATCAGATCGCCGAGCTCCGTCATGCTGGCCCCACGACCGATCGCCGCTCGGAGCTCGTCGACGACCTGCACGGCATGCGTCACCAGAAGCTCGCCGGAGTAGCCACTCTCCTGACAGGACGGGCATCCGCCAGCCATGGCGCTCGGGGTCACCCCGTAGGCGGCGACCAGCACACGCTCGCGCGCCGGAAGTTGATCGACGGAGTCGACCGGCTTCTGACAGTGCTCGCACAAACGGCGCAGGCTCCGGAAGACCACGATGCCACGCAGCACCTCTGCCAGGGACGCGGTGGAGAGCTCCAGGCTGCGCAAGGTCGCCACGGCGGCGGCCGGGTCCTCGGCGTCGAGCGCCGCCACGATCCAGGTTCCCTGGCGTGCGGCCTCCACGGCCAGGCGGGCGCTGTCGTCCTCGTCCAGTCGACTCACCACCACGGCGGCCGGGTCGGCGTCCAGAGCTTGCGCCAGCGCTTCGCCGAAGCGGAAGCCGGCTTCCGGATCGGCCTGGATCTGCCTGACTTCGGGGACCGGCGCCAGCAGCGAGGAGTCGACAACCGTGACGGGTCCCTGGGCGGCCAGCGCGCGAGTGAAGGCGGTCAGCAGCGTCTCGCGACCCCGGCCCGGGGCGCCGGCCACCACGACCAGACCGGGCGGCCCGCTCAAGAGAGCGCGCGCAGCCTCGACCTCCGCGGGGGGCAGGCCCAGATCGGCGAAGGTCGGCCGCAGCGCGGGGTCGCTGATGCGGACCACGAGACTCTCGACCGCCCGCCCGGGCTCGGAGCGCACCCGCATGACGAAGCGCCGACCTTCGACCGCCGCGGTGAACTGCCCTTCCTGGGAGCGTTGGCGCACGGTCAGATCCAGGCGTCCCAGCTCCTTCAGCCGCCGAACCACGCGAACCAGCGCGGGATAGGGCAGATGCATGAAGTGCTGGAGGCTGGATCCGATGCGGAAGTGGACCCGTCCACCCTCGGCGTTGCCGGAGATGTGGACCTCGGAGGCTCCCACCGAGGTGGCCTGGCGTAGCATGCGCTTGACCAGGCTGGCGACCGGCCGGGTGTCGGAGTAGGTGTCGGCCGGGGCTCCCTGGGCCTGGTCGCGCACGATCTGCACGTCGTCCCGGCCCACCTCGGCGGCCAGGTTCTGGAGCACGAACTCGATGATGCGGCTCCGCGAGTAGCAGTGGTCGATGGCCTCCGCGAGGGGGCCGGGAGCCGCGATCTGGAAGACTGCGCGCCGGCCGGACAGGAACTGGAGGTCCTGCTCGGCGTGGACGTTGGTCGGGTCGGCCGTGGCCACCACGATGACCTGATCGGAGGCGCGCAGGGGAAGCACGCCGTGCTTCCGGGCGCTCTGCTCAGGGAAGAGCTTGGCGGCGCTGGGCTCGGCCGCGGAGAGGTCGGCGACCTTCAGGCGGAAATGGGTGGCGACCCGCTCGGCGAGCTCGACGTCTGACACGCTGCTGGCCCGGGCGATCTCCGCCCAGGCGGCGCGGACCTGATGGAAGGGAGGGTTGGGGTCGATGTGCAGGCCGCGTAGGCCCGTGGCATCGGCCACGTCGTCGAGCCAGTGACGGCTGGGTGCCCGGGTTGTGTACAAAGGGTCCCCTCGGTGCTGTTTCCTGCCGGCCCGGGAGCCCTCCCGACGCCCGGGAATCCGCGCAATTCCTTGAGTGTCGGTCGATCGACCCAGGATTGCGAGCACCGACTTCTCAAGACGCATGCCAGGACCAGGGCCCCCGTTTTGCACCTGGGCGGCGGACCATCCATCTTGGGGCGCCATGCGAATCGCGTACGTGGACGGCCCCCGTTTCCGACGGTCGCTGTTGGCGGCCTGTGGATACGCGGAGAGCCGCCGGCAGGAACTCAACCGGATCAACGTGTTTCCGGTCCCCGACGGGGATACCGGGACCAACCTGGCGTTGACCGTCCGGGCCATCTCCGAGCAGCTGCGCGGCAACGTCGACATCTCCATCGGCGCGGTCGCGCGGCACGCCGCCGAGGCCTCCGTCCTGGGCGCTCGCGGCAACTGCGGGATGATGCTCTCCCACTTCCTGCTGGGCTTCGCCGATCGGCTCGGCGGACGAGACCGCATGGACACCCGGGACTTCGGGGCGGCCTTGTCGTCGGGGGTGGCCCGTTTGACGGACGCGCTGGAGCGCCCGGTCGAGGGGACGATGCTTACCGTCATGCGCGACACGGCCGTCGCGGCGGAGGCCGACGCTCAGGATGATTTTCTCCCGTTCCTGGAACGGATCCTGGCCGTCGCCCGCAGCTCCCTGGCCCGGACCCCCGAGCTCCTGCCCGCGCTGCGCAAGGCCGGCGTCGTGGACGCGGGCGCCAAGGGCTTCGTGAACCTGCTCGAGGGTGTTGTGCTGTTCGTGCACGGGGACCCGGTCGTGGAGGTCGAAGTGCCGGCTTTGCTGGAGGGGCCGGCCCTGGGGGTCGCCGCCGTCGAGTTTCCGGCGGAGGCCGAGGTCTACCGCTTTTGCACGGAGGCCCTGGTGCGAGGCGAGGGTCTCCCCGACCGCGATGCGGTCCGGGAGCGACTCCAGGGTCTGGGGGACTCGCTGATCGTCATCCGGGCGGAGGGGCTGCTCAAGCTGCACATCCACACCGACGAGCCGGAAGCGGTATTCCGCTATCTACGAACGGTCGGCACCCTGGCCGCGCACAAGGCCGAGGACATGCACGTTCAGCACGCCGCGGTCGAACGGGCGGCGGCGCAGGGCCATGTCACCTTGGCGCGTCGACCGGTATCCGTGGTCACGGACTCCAGCGCGGATCTTCCCGATGACGTGCGGCGACAGCACGGCATCCACGTGGTGCCGCTCGTGTTGATGGAGGGAGATCGGGCGCTGCGCGACCGCATCGATGTGACGGCGGAGGAGTTCCACCGCCGTATGGTCGATGGGGACGAGCTACCTACCACGTCGCAACCCACACCGCAGGCGTTCGCGGACACCTTCAAGCGTGCGGCGGAGGACGGAGAGGCCGTCATCGCGGTCGTGCTCGGCTCGGCGTTGTCCGGCACCTTCGGCTCGGCGCAAGCGGCGGCGCGGCTGGTTCCGGACGCCCATGTGCGCGTCTTCGACTCGAGGGCCGCCAGCAGCCTTCTGGGCCTGTTGGCCCTGAAGGCCGCCGAGCTGGGAGAGGCGGGGCACGGCCCGGACGAGATCCTGGACGAGCTGCAACGGACCCGTGATCGCTCGGGCGTGCTGTTCACCGTGGACACCTTCGACCGGTTGATCGCGTCGGGGCGCGTGGGCCGAGGGCGGGCGCTGCTCGGCTCGCTGCTGAGCGTGAAGCCCATTCTGGGGCTCTCGCAAGAAGGGAAGGTCGTTCCCTTCGGCAAGGCGCTTGGACGCGAGCGGGTCCTGCCGGCGGTACTCGACCTCTTGCAGCGGGAGATCCCCGAGGGCCACCCGGTCCGCTTCGGATTGGCACATGTGGCGTGTGCGGACGAGATGGAGCGCGTCGCCCGCGCCCTGCGCGAACGGTTCGGAGCGGTCGATATCGCGGTGGCACCGGCCACGCCCGTCGTGGCGACCCACACGGGTCCCGGGGCCTGGGCGGTCGCCTACCTGGTGGAGGACCCGGTCCCGACGGACTGAGCGGCCGCGGCCGGGCCGAGCCCAAGGCCACCCCTCAGGATGGGCTCTACTGGCGGAGCTTCAGGCGTCCCTGCACGAGCAGATCGAAGGTGGCGCGCTGAGCGGCGCTCAGCTCCTGCGGGAGCCCCACCAGCAGGGCGCGCGTCCCCTTGTCGTCGGGGAGGTGCAGCACCAGGCGGTCGGAGGGCGTGGGCGGCCGATGGGGATGGCGTTGCCCGCTCGCGTCGACCTCCACGGTTTCCCCGGGCGCCGTCCAGGCGCAGAGGCGGCGCCCGTATTCGAGCCAGGCGGACAGCGGCTCGACCTCGCCGCGCGCGATCTTCGGAACCAACTCGTCCTGATAGTACGACACAGCCTGCTGGTAGGCCGCGGGATCGCTCTGTTTCAGCTCGCGCAGACGTTCCCGATAGAACTCGCGCGGATCGCGTGCACCGCTCGCTTCCAACGCCTCCTGGAAGCGGTCATCGTGCGCGCTCTGCAGATCGCTGCTCACCGCGGTCGCTCGGGTCCGAGGTGCGCGGGACTCAGCCGCCCGCCATGGAGTCGAGGAACTCCTTGTTGGTCTCGGTGCGGCGCATCCTCTCCAGAAGGAAGTGGATGGCCTCGGTGGGCGGCATGTCGGCGAGGAAGTTGCGCAGCAGGTAGACCCGGTTCAGCTCGGCTTCCGACAGCAGGAGCTCTTCCTTGCGTGTTCCCGAGCGATTGATGTCGATCGCGGGAAATATGCGCTTGTCCGCGATGTGGCGATCGAGGATGAGCTCCATGTTGCCCGTGCCCTTGAACTCCTCGAAGATCACTTCGTCCATGCGGCTTCCGGTCTCGATGAGGGCCGTGGCGACGATCGTCAGGGAGCCCCCTTCGTCGATGTTGCGGGCCGCTCCGAAAAACCGCTTGGGCTTGTGCAGTGCATTGGCGTCCACGCCGCCGGAAAGGATCTTCCCCGAGTGGGGGACGGTGACGTTGTAGGCCCGAGCCAGGCGAGTGATGGAGTCGAGGAGGATCACTACGTCCTGTCCGTGCTCGACCAGACGCTTGGCCTTCTCCAGCACCATCTCCGCCACCTGGGTGTGGCGCTCGGCTGGCTCGTCGAAGGTGGAGGAGATGACCTCCGCCTTCACGTTCTCCTCCATGTCCGTGACCTCCTCGGGGCGCTCGTCGATGAGCAGCACGATGAGGTAGACCTCCGGGTAGTTGGTGGCGATGGAGTTTGCCAGCTTCTGCAGGAGCATGGTCTTCCCCGCCTTGGGCGGGGAGACGATCAAGCCGCGTTGCCCTTTGCCGATCGGCGCCATGAGATCGACGACCCGCGTGGAGAGGTCGTTGCCCTCGAGGCGCTCCAGGCGCAGCCGGCTCTCCGGATAGCGGGGGCGCAGATTGTCGAAGGCAACGCGGTGTTTGGCTTTCTCGGGCTCGTCCCCGTTGACGGTCTCCACTTTGAGAAGCGCGAGGTAGCGCTCGCCGTCCTTCGGGGGGCGCACCTGACCGAGGATCGTGTCCCCAGTCCGCAGATCGAAGCGCTTGATCTGAGAGGGGCTGACGTAGATGTCGTCGGGCCCGTAGAGGTAGTTCCAGTCCTGGGAACGCAGGAACCCGTAGCCCTCTGGGAGGATCTCCAGCACGCCCTCGCCGCGCAGCACCACCTCGCTGTCGAGCAGATTCTGTTCGATGCGGAAAATGAGGTCCTGCTTCCGCATTCCCGAGAAGTTCTGGATGTTGAGCTGCTCCGCCATGTCCTGGAGCTCGGGAACGGTCTTGCTCTTGAGTTCGGCGATGTCCACGGGAGGACTCCTGGGACCACCGGGGCCGGGGTCCGCGTACGGGAGGGGGAGATTCGGGTCGGTTGGTGCGCGTCCGACGGGACTGCGCGGGGATTTTGAGGACGGTCCGATGTTAATGGGCGGCCCGGCAGTGGGCAAGACTCGGCTTGACAGGTCAGATTCCCCCGCAGAACGTACGTTTCCTTTCCAGTTTCGACGACGTTCCGGAGGGTGCGTGGCTCGCCACAATCGCACGGCCAAAGGGGTCGATCAGCGTGACCAGAGCTACGGGATCGACTACCAGCCGGATTGGCTGCGACGGGTGAGAGTGACGCGCAAGCTGGCGAACGGTCGGCAGTCGACCATGAACCTGTTCCGGAACCCGGTGCCGCATCGCCAGGCCGAGCCTGGAACGTCCACACGGACAGCCATCCAATCGGCAGACGGTGCGATCGACTTCTCGATCCAGGTCACCGATCCGCGTTTGCGCGTACGGAGCGTCACGGTGTCGTACGAACTCGATGCTCCGGCCCATCCGGGGCGCCGGCGCTCGGCCGCCGCACGGGGAGAGGTCGTCGTCTTCACGCTCGAGGACGGACTGAAACCGGCTCCGCCGCGCTGAGCGCCAGCGAGGGATCATGCCTACGATCCTGAAGGTGCTGTTCGGTGCCATCGGCCGTGGGGTCTTCGATCTCGCGGCCGGAATCGGCCGCTGGGGCGGACTCGTGTTCCAGACGGCGCGTAGCGTGCCCCGCTTGAAGGAATGGATCGGCCTGCTGCCGGGACAGATGGGACGCATCGGGGTGGATTCGGTCCCGATCGCGACCTTCATCGCGCTGTTCACCGGGGTCGTGCTGGCACTGCAGGCGTCCTACACGTTCACCGGCGCCGTTCCCCTGTACTTCGTCGGCACCCTGGTCGGCAAGACCATGATCCTGGAGCTGGGGCCGGTCCTGACCGGACTGGCCTTGTCAGGGCGGGTGGGAGCCAACATCGCGGCGGAGCTCGGCACGATGCGGGTGACCGAACAGATCGACGCGCTGGAGACACTCGGGTACGACCCGGTGGACTATCTGGTCACGCCGCGCGTGGTGGCCGGCACGGCGATGTTCCCGGCGGTCATGGTCATCGCCACGGCCATCGGCATCGTGGCCGGATGGCTCACGGCCTTGGGTCTGCTCGACATGAGCACGCCTGAGTTCCTCAAGGGCCTGCGACTGTTCTTCGAACCCTTCGACGTGCGGTTCGCGCTCATCAAGGGGCTCAGCTTCGGGGCCATTCTCACCACGATCGGTTGCTTCTTCGGGTTCACCACCCAAGGGGGTGCCCAGGGGGTTGGGCAGGCCACCACCCGCGCGGTGGTGGTCAGCTCCATGGCCATCCTGGTGCTGGACGCCTTCTGGGCAGCGGCGCTCCTGTGAGCATTCGCATCGTCGGATTGCACAAGGCCTTCGGCACGAAGCGCGTCCTGGAGGGCGTCGATCTCGAGGTGGCCGAGGGCGACACGGTCTCGGTGATGGGACCCTCCGGTGTGGGGAAATCCGTGCTGCTCAAGCACATCGTCGGACTGCTCCAACCGGACTCGGGCGAGGTGTTCGTGGATGGGGAGCGGGTCGCCGATCTGGATGCGGAGCAGCTCCGCGACCTGCGGCGACGGGTCGGGTACGTGTTCCAGTTCGCGGCGCTGTTCGATTCCCTGACGGTGGAGGAGAACATCGGTCTGGGTCTCAAGCGCATGCCCGAGTGGGACGCGAAGCGCATCCGGGTCCGGGTCGAGGAATGCCTCTCGCTCGTGGATCTGGAGGGCTACGGTCGGCGGACGCCGGCCGAGTTGTCAGGTGGCCAGCGCAAACGGGCCGGTCTGGCCCGGGCCATCGCCACCAAGCCCCGGTATCTCCTGTACGACGAGCCCACCACCGGCCTCGATCCCGTCACCACAACGGTCATCGATCGCCTGGTGATGCGTATGCGCGACGAGCTCGGTGTGACGTCGCTGGTGATCACCCACGATCTGGATTCGGCCTTTCGGATCTCGGACCGCGTGGCGATGCTCTATGAGGGGAAGATCCGCTTCATAGGGACGCCCGACGAGGTGAAGGCGGCTACCGATCCGGTGGTCCGCGGGTTCGTCGCCGGGCTGCCCGAGCTGATCGAGGGGGCAGAGTGAGACGCAAGGAAGTCCTGGTCGGGCTGGTGATCGTCCTGGCCACCGCGCTGGCGGTGGGGGGGACGCTGTTCCTGAAGGGTGCGTCCTTGCGCCGCAACACGGTGATGGTGGACGCCGTGCTGTCGGAAGCGGGTCAGCTCGCCCGGGGCAATGGCGTCAAGTTCCGCGGAGTGAACATCGGGCGCGTGGAGGACATCCAGGTCGAGCCGTCGGGCGAGGCCGTGCGGGTCTCGATGTTGGTACAACGCGACGTGAAGCTCCCCGCGGACGCCGGAGCACTGGTCTCGCCCGAGTCGATGTTCGGCGACTGGCAGGTGGAGATCGTCTCGCGCGCAGCGTTCCCTCGGTATTCGTTCCTCAATCTCGAGGGTGTTGAAGCCCTGCCGGGTCACACTCTCCCCGACCTCTCCCGACTCACCGCGGCTGCCGACGAGATCGCGGATAACCTGACGGTGCTCACCGATCGCGTCGAGCTGGCCTTCACGGAAGAGACGGCGCGCAACCTCGCCCGTGCCATCGACAACATCGGTGCGGTAAGCGACGAGCTGAATCGGCTGGTGAGTCAACAGGCGCAATCCGTCGCTCAACTCACCGACGAGGTGGCTTCGACCGCAGGGCAGGTGGGCGCTGCCTCGGACGAGGCCGGGGCCACGTTCGCCCGCATCAACCGGATGCTGGACTCGGGCGCCGCCGACTCGACCTTGTTCGACGCGCGTCAGACACTCGCCAGCCTGCGCGCGGCCTCCGCCCGCCTCGACTCCACCCTGGTGCGGGTGGATCGCTCGATGGTGGCGGGCGAGTCCGCGCTGGAGCGCTTCGACCGCATCGGCGCCCAGATCGAGGCCGGGCAGGGGACCCTTGGTCTGCTGCTCTCCAACAACGAGTTGGCCGTGCGCGCCGAAGCCGTTCTCACCCAGCTCGACTTGCTGCTCGCCGATTTCCGGGACAACCCGAAGCGCTACGTGAGGCTGTCCATCTTCTAGCGGTGCAGCGGCCCGCCGAGGCTGCCGCCTCAGCGCAGCAGCGCGGGCAGGATGTCCGAGTAGAGCCAGGTGACGGGAGTCCATTGCTCGCCGCGCTGCACATCGCTCGTGACGGCCACAACCATCTGGTGCTCCGGGATCACGAAGATGAACTGACCCCCGGCGCCGACGGCCGCGTAGATGTCCTGGACTCCAGCGCCGTCCGGGTCCGGCTCCAGGATCCACCAGAGATATCCGTACCAGCGGATGTGTTGACTCGAGGTCGCGGGCACCTGGAAGTCGACGTGCCGCTCCCAGGAGGCCTGGATCCACTCCTGGGAGACGATCTGCTGGCCATTCCAGGTGCCGCCCTGCAGGTAGAGCTGCCCGAACTTGGCCATGCTGCGTGTGGTGAGGGAGAGCCCGCCTCCGAGGTGCGGATGCCCTTCCTGGTTCGTGAACCAGCGCGCCTCGTTGATCCCCAGTGGTTGGAAGAGCCAGCGGTCGGCGAGCACATCCGCGTGCACACCGGTGCGGTGCTTGAGGATGCTGGACAGGGCGATCACGCCGCCCGAGTCGTACTGCCAGAAGCTCCCAGGCTCCCGGATCATGCGACGGCGGAGCCAATAGAGGTCCCATCCGGTCGGCAAGCTGTTGAGCTCCCAGTGCGGGGCGTCCGGTCCCTCCTCGTGGTAGTCCGTTCCGGTCCGCATCGTGAGGATGTCCTTCAGCCGCATCCGATCCCGTCGGGCATCCCGACGTAGCTCTTCGTCCCATTGCGGGAAGAAGTCCAACACGCGCTCATCCACATCCGAAACGAGCCCCTTGTCGATCGCGATTCCGAGCAGGGCCGAGCCGAAGCTCTTGGTCACGGACTGGAGGGAATGGGGGAGGGGCGCCCCTCCTCCGGAGAAGTACTCTTCGATGACCGGCACCCCGTTTCGCTGGACGATGAGGCTGTGCACCTCGCCGTGTCGCCCGGCGGCCAGCCGATCGACCAGGCGGTAGAGCCGCACCCGGCTCAGACCTTCGAGCACCGTCGTGTCCCGCGGTGCCGCAGTGGGCACATTCGGGCTCGGGCGCGGTGTCGTCGGCCCCTCCCCGCAGGCCGCGGCGCAGATCCCCAGGAACGCGAGGCCCACGAGCGACCCCTGCCTCATCCGTTCCCCCTGAGGGAGGCCCGCGGGTCGATGGTCGCCGGCGTGACCATGCGTCATGCCTCCGTGGTGGGGCAGTCGTGTCCTTGTCCTCGATCCATACTCGGTGGGGCGCGGGCGCCTTACCGGCGTGTGAGGGTGTGGGCACCGGCGGTGGCAACGGGAATCGCGGAGCGACGGGCTGGCGAGCCTGGATTCACCGGATGGACGGGGGTATCCTTGAGCGCCCCGGCCGAGGTCGGGCGGGGCCATCTTCTGTAGCCCCACGGTTTCGATGGCTCCCACGATCCGCGATCTGATCATCATCGGCGGCGGCCCCACCGGCCTCTTCGGCGCGTTCTACGCCGGGCTGCGCGGCCTCTCCACCACCATTATCGACTCCCTGCCCGATCTGGGTGGGCAGCTCAGCGCGCTGTACCCCGAGAAGTACGTCTTCGACGTCGGCGGCATCCCCAAGATCCTGGCCAAGGACCTGGCGCGCGACCTGGTGAAGCAGGGACTCCAGTTCGGAGCCGAGACCATCCTCGACGAGGAGCTGCTTGGCCTTGTCCGGGAAGACGACCACTTCCGCCTGGTGGGGCGCACCGGTGAGCACCGCGCCCGGGCGTTGCTGGTCGCCGGTGGAAAGGGCGCCTTCGAGCCCCGCCACCTCGACGTTCCGGGATATCAGGAGCTGCTGGGCCGAGGCATCGTGTACGCGGTCAAGGATCCCGAGCTCTACCGTGGCAAGCGTGTCGTGATCGTGGGCGGCGGCGACTCCGCCCTCGATTGGACCCTGGCCCTCCAGGACGTGGCCGAGCAGGTCGTGCTCCTCCACCGGCGCGAAGGATTCCGAGCCCACGAGCAGTCGGTGCAGGCGCTGCACCAGGCGGTGGCCTCGGGCCGCGTGGACCTGCGGACCTTCCACGAGGTGCGCTGCGTGGAGGGCGGGGAACAGGTGGAGTGGGTCACCGTATTCGACAACCGAACCGACGCCGAGGATCGGGTTGCCGCGGATGCACTCCTCTGTTTCCTCGGCTTCAAGCCGGACCTGGGCCCCATCCGCGAGTGGGGTCTGGAGATCCGCAAGAACCGGATCGTCGTGAGCTCGCTGATGGAGACCAACCTGCCGGGCGTCTATGCGGCCGGTGACATCGTCGACTACGAGGGCAAGCTGGACCTGATCGCCACCGGATTCGCGGAGGCGGCCATCGCCGTCAACAACGCGGCGCGCTGGCTGGATCCGTCGGCGCGCGTCGCCCCCGGCCATTCCACCAATCTGAAGATCTTCGAGGACAAGTGATGTCGGAGACGCGTGGGGAGAAGCTCGTCATCGTGGGATCGGGCCCCGCGGCCTGGACGGCCGCCATCTATGCGGCCCGTGCCGACCTGGAACCTTTGGTCTTCGAGGGAGAGCCCAGCCGCGAGATGATCCCCGGCGGTCAGCTCATGTTCACCACCGAAGTCGAGAACTACCCGGGTTTCCCCGAGGGCGTCACGGGACCCGAGATGATGCAGAAGTTCCGGGAGCAGGCCGAGCGCTTCGGCACGCGCGTCGTCTCAGAGAACGTGGAGCGCGTGGAGTTGGATTCGCATCCGTTCCGCGTCGTTCCGTCCAGAAGTGACCCTGTGTTGGCCGGTACCCTGATCGTGGCCACGGGGGCTCGCGCGAACTGGTTGGGACTGGACAACGAGCAACGTTTGGCGCAATCGGGGGGCGGCGTCTCCGCCTGCGCCGTCTGTGACGGGGCACTGCCGTTCTACCGGAACCGCCGCCTGGCGGTCGTGGGTGGGGGCGACTCCGCCATGGAGGAGGCGCTCTACCTGACCAAGTTCGCCAGCGAGGTGGTGATCGTTCACCGCCGCGACGAGTTCCGCGCCTCACGCATCATGGCCGAGCGCGTTCTGGAGCACGAGAAAGTGCGTGTGCTCTGGAACCGGCACGTGGTCGACGTGATGGGCGACGACGAGATCACCGGCATTCGCCTGGAGGACACGCAGAGCGGCGCCCAGGAGGATCTCGAGGTCGGGGGACTGTTCGTGGCCATCGGGCATACGCCCAACACCGCTTTTTTGGCGGGGCAACTCGAATTGGACGCCCAGGGCTACATCCAGATCCAGGAGCGCTTCCGCACGGCCACCAGCGTGCCCGGCGTGTTCGCGGCCGGGGACGTGATGGACAGCTACTACCGACAGGCCATCACGTCCGCGGGGACGGGATGCATGGCCGCGCTGGACGCGGAGCGCTGGCTGGCCCACCACGGGGTGGGTGAGGTGCCTGTGCACAAGGCCGACTGAGCGCTGCGGTCCACCGGCGGCCCCGCAGACTCGAACGCTAGCTCCCCAGCGCCAGCCCTCCGTCGACCAGGATCACGTCTCCGGTGACGTAGGACGCTCCCGCCAGGAATAGTGCCGCCTGAACGACGTCGTCCGGTGAGCCCAGACGGTCGAGCAGCGTCTTCCGCCGCTCGCGTTCCAACTCCTGCGGGGGGCTGCCCTCGGGGGGCAACACCGTGCCCGGCGCGATCGCGTTGACGCGCACATGGGGAGCGAAGGCCTTGGCCATCACCTTGGTCAGATGCAGCAAGGCGGCCTTCGACACGGAGTGGTGGGGATAGCGGGCCCAGGGGCGCAACGCAGAGACGTCGACGATGTTGATGATGGAGCCCCGGGACACCCGCAGCAGCCGCTCGGCGAACTTGGCCATGAGGAAGGGCCCCCGCAGGTTGACGGCCATCACCTCGTCCCACTCGGTCGCGTCGATCGACAGCAGTTGCGCTTCCCGAAACACCGACGCGCTGTTGACCAGGACGTCGAGGCGTCCGAGCTCACGCTCTGCCTCGTCGATCATGCGCTGGGCGTCGTCTTCGCTCGCCACACTCCCCTGCAGAAGCGCGACCCGACGCCCCAACTTGCCGATGCGGCGCGCCAACGCACGAGCTTCGCCGTCGGACTTGTGGTAGTTGACGGCGACGTGATAGCCCGCTTCCGCGAATCCCAACGACAGCGCCGCTCCCACGCGCACGGCGCCGCCCGTGATCAGCGCCACCTTGTGGTTGCCCTCCGACATCCCCCTCCTCGGTTGGAAGCCCGAACCTACCGGCGGTTGCGGGGCTCTGGCCAGCACCTGTCGACCTGTCCCATGGCGGCGCTCTTGCCGTGTGGGCGCCTGACTCTCGCGATCCCGCTACACCGACCTCCGGTGGTTCCCTACTATTGAGGTGGGCCGGCGCGACTCCGCCGGTCGAGCCGGGCACGGGCGGCAGGGAACCCGTGGGCAGGCAGCAGACGGAGTACGCCTCATGAGCCTGGACCAGCACATCGCTTTCGTCACTGGCGGCACCAAGGGGATCGGCCGCGCCGTGGTGGAGCGGCTCCTGGCTGAAGGTGCCCGAGTGGGTTTCTGCGCCCGCTCTCGCGCCGAGGTCGGCCAGATGGCCTCGGAGTTGGAGCCGCGCCATCCCGGTCGGGTGTTCGGGACCGACTGCGACGTCCGGGACGCCACTCAGGTGGCGCGGGCCATCGGCGAAGTGGCGAGTCGCCTGGGCGGTCTCTCTGTCCTCGTCAACAATGCGGGCGTGGGCGTCTTCGCCCCCCTCGGGGAACTCAGCGCCGAAGACTGGCACCTGCAGATCGAAACGAACCTCAGCGGCGTGTTCCATTGCTCCCAGGCTGCCCTGCCGCACTTGAAGGCCGCCGAGGGCGCCTGGATCATCAACGTGGGGTCGCTCGCGAGCCGCAACGCGTTTGCCGGGGGGGTCGGCTACAATGCGTCCAAGTTCGGTTTGCTCGGCATGACCGAGGCGATGATGCTCGATCTCCGCTACGATGACATCCGAGTGAGCCTGGTGATGCCGGGGAGCGTCAACACGGAATTCCGCGGTCGTGCCGTCGAGGCCGACACCTGGAGGTTGACGTCCGAGGACGTGGCCCGGGCGGTCGTCGATCTGTTGCACTACCCGGCCAATGCCCACGTCAGTCGGGTCGAGCTCCGGCCCTCGCAGCCTCCCCGGAAGTGACCGGTGTCACTCCGGATTCGAACCCAGCACGCGGTCACAGACCGAGAAAAGGACGTCCCATGAGTTCGAGCATGCGCACCGAGCGCGACTCCCTCGGTGAGGTACAGGTTCCCGCTGACGCGCTCTACGGGGCGCAGACGCAGCGCGCGGTGGAGAACTTCCCCATCAGCGGGCGCCCGTTCGGCCGCCGCTTCATCGAGGCGTTGGGCCTGATCAAGCGGGCGGCTGCTGAAGCCAACCTGGAGTTGGATGGCCTGGACGAGAAGCTGGCGGCTGCCATCGTGCAGGCGGCCACAGAGGTGAGCGAGGGGCGTTGGGACGAGCACTTCCCCATCGACGTGTACCAGACGGGATCTGGAACGTCGACGAACATGAATGCGAACGAGGTCATCGCCACGCGCGCCACACAGATCCTCGGTGGCACACCGCGTGTGCACCCGAACGACCACGTCAACATGGCGCAGTCGTCGAACGACGTGATCCCGACCGCCATCCATCTCTCGGGTTCGCTGGCAATCCACCGCGACCTGCTTCCCGCGCTCGACGAGCTGGCCTCGGCGCTGGAGGCCAAGGCCACGGCCTTCGACGACATCGTGAAGTCCGGGCGCACCCACCTCATGGACGCCACTCCCGTGCGGTTGGGGCAGGAGTTCGGCGGGTATGCCGCCCAGGTGCGGAGGGGCATCGAGCGCGCGCGGCGCGCGGCAGAAGAGTTGAGTGAGCTCGCCCTCGGTGGAACGGCGGTGGGGACGGGGATCAACACGCACCCGCGTTTCGCCGGGCTCACCATCGCGCGCCTCGCTGCGGCGACGGGCCTGCCCTTCCGGGAGGCGGACAACCACTTCGAAGCGCAGGGCGGTCGCGATGCCGTCGTCAGCGCGTCGGGCGCGCTCAACACGGTCGCGGTCTCACTGATGAAGATCGCGGACGACATCCGTTGGTTGGCCAGTGGACCGACGTCGGGCCTCGCGGAGATCCAGCTGCCGGCGGTGCAGCCGGGAAGCTCTATCATGCCCGGAAAGGTCAATCCAGTGCTGAGCGAGGCGCTGATGATGGTGTGTGCTCGGGTCGCGGGGAACCACACGACCATCACGGTCGGCGGAGGACGCGGCAACTTCGAGCTCAACGTGATGATGCCGGTGATGGTCGAAGCGCTCCTCGAGTCCATCACACTCCTGGCCGGTGGCGCCCGCGCGTTCACGCGGCGGTGCGTGGTGGGGATCGAGGCCAACCGGGAGCGCATCCGGGCCCTACTCGAACTCAATCCTGCGATCGCGACGGCGCTCAACCTCCACATCGGCTACGACCGGGCCGCGGAGGTGGCCAAGGAGGCTGCCAAACGGGGTGCTTCCGTCCGGGAGATCGTGCGGGAGAAGGGCTTGCTACCCGAAGACCAGCTCGACCATGCCCTCGACGTGCGGTCCATGACCGAGCCCGGACTGCCCGGGAGCTGAGGGCGGTGCGGGTGCGGCACACGATCTGCTATGGAAATGCGTCCCATGGGCGCTTGGACGGCGCCCACGCCCCGGCGTATATTGGGGCGACATGGAATACGGGCGTGCTGAGGGGACTCCATTATTGAGCCAACAAAAGTGAAGCCGGGACTGACTCTCGGAGCTGACGACCTGCCCCCGAGGGGGACTTCGAAGGCAACGGGGGAGTCACCATTCCTTGGACCCGGGCTTCAATAACTCCCTTCAGTACGTTCACCCCTTCGGGCCGGGGCCAGCGATGGCGCCGGCCCGAAGTCTTTCCTGCCCCAGGGGCGGCGACAGCGGGGACCCCACGGCCTCGGCCCGGGGTAGCCGAGTGCCGGTTATGCGGGTGGCTAGACCCGCGCCGGGCCGCTGACGACGCGGTGGACGCACTCACCCCTGGATCCGCGAGTCGACCAATGCCGATCGTTCGGGTTACGCGGCGGCTCCACTTCAGCGCTGCCCATCGCTTGCACCGCCCCGAGTGGTCGGACGAGCAGAACCAAGCCGTCTTCGGGGACTGCTCCAACCCTCAGTGGCACGGACACAACTATGAGATCGACGTGACCGTGGAAGGGCCGGTCGACCCGGAGACCGGTTTCGTGTTGGATCTGAAGCGACTCAAGCGGGCGGTCCAGGACCACGTGCTGACGGACGTGGATCATAAGAACCTGAACACCGAGGTCTCCTGGCTCGCCGGGATCAATCCCACCACCGAGAACGTGGCCGTGGCCATGTGGCACCGAATCCGGGATCACCTGCCCGGTGGCGTGCGGCTGGTCCGCCTCAAACTTTGGGAGACGCCCCGCAATTATGTCGAATACGACGGACGCTAGGAGCTCTGTGGCGCATGGCGCTGGGGATGCCCTGGACCTCTCCGGGGTGTCCTTCGAGGCGCTGGTGACCGAGATGCTGAAGCGCCTCGGGGAAGACCCGAGTCGAGAAGGGTTGCAGCGCACGCCGGAGCGGGTCGAAAAGGCGATGCGCTTCCTGACCAAGGGCTACGGGCTTACACCGCAGGATGCCCTGGGCGAAGGGATCTTCGAAGAGCCCCACCACAACATGATCCTGGTGAAGGACATCGAGATGTACTCGCTTTGCGAGCATCACATGCTGCCCTTCATCGGGAAGGTCCACCTGGCCTACATCCCCGCGGGCCGGATCATCGGGCTGAGCAAGGCGGCTCGTCTGGTGGAGGTCTACGCACGGCGCTTCCAGGTGCAGGAGCGGCTTACCGAGCAGATCGCCCAGGCCCTCTGGGATGCCATTCGGCCCCAGGGCGTGGGTGTGGTGGTGGAGGCGTTCCACCTCTGCATGATGATGCGGGGGGTGGAGAAGCAGAACTCCAAGACCATCACCTCGGCCATGCGGGGGGTGTTCCTGGAGAATGCCGGTACGCGCAGCGAATTCCTGCGCTATGCCATGACCCCTCACGGTCCCCTCGACTCCTGACGCGCATGAGGGACCGGACCGTGTTGATCACGGGGGCCACGCAGGGCATCGGTGCAGCCACCGCGGAGCGGCTTGCTGCGGCCGGTGCGCGCCTGGTCCTGACCGCCCGACGGGCGGAGCGCCTCGAGGAGGGGGCCGCACGGCTGGGATGCGATTGGGTGGCGGTGGACCTGGATGCCCCCGGTGGCGTCGCCGCCTTGATGGCGGGGGTCCGGGACCGGATCGGCGGCGTGCCGGATGCGGTGGTGCATGCGGCGGGCGCCTTCGTCCTCGCCGGGGCCGAGGCGACGGATCCTGGGGACCTCGAGCGCATGCTGGAGCTGAACCTGCGCGTGCCCTTCGCCCTGGCCCGGGCCTGCCTGCCCGCGATGAAGGCGCGGGGACAGGGCCACCTGGTGCACGTGGGGTCGGTGGCCGGGCGCAAGGCGTTTCCCGGCAACGCCGGCTACTCGGCGTCCAAGTTCGGCCTTCGGGGCTTGCACGAGGTCCTTGTCGAGGAGCTGGCTGGAACCGGCGTTCGCTCTACGTTGATCGAGCCGGCTGCGGTCGACACGCCCCTGTGGGATCCCATCGATCCGGATACCGACCCGCATCTCCCGTCCCGGAGCCGGATGCTGCAGCCGGCAGACGTGGCCGACGTCGTGTTCTTTGCTCTGACGCGGCCGGACTCGGTCGTGGTCCCTCTCATCCAGGTCCAGCGAGCCTGATTCCACCTCCGTCGCAGAAGGACGCCACCAGCATGTACACCGTCAGCGCCCGCACGCACTACGACGCGGCCCATTTCCTCCGCAACTACAAGGGGAAGTGCGAGAACCTCCATGGCCACCGCTACGTGGTCGAGGCGACCGTGCGCACCGAGCGACTGAACGAGAGCGGAATCGCCTTCGACTTCGTCGAGCTCAAGCGCCACCTGCGGGAGATCGCCGGCCGCCTCGACCACCGGCTGATCAACGAACTGCCGCCCTTCGACGTTTGGGAGACCAGCGCGGAGAACCAGGCACGGTACTTCTACGAGGAGTTGCAGAAGCTGCTGCCGCCGGACATCGCGGGGGGGCTGGTCCACACGAGGGTCTGGGAGACGCCCGACCAATGTGCCCAGTACGAGCCTTGAGCCAGTGCATCTGCTGCTGACCGATCGCCTCGCCTGTCCCCGCTGTGGGCCGGCGTTCGGCCTGATCCTGCTGGCTCGAGAACTCCGGGAGCGGAGAGTGCTGGAAGGCGAGTTGGGGTGCGCCAACTGCCGTCAGCGCTATCGGATCGAAAGGGGGTTGGCCGACCTGCGTGTATCCGGTGGGCCGTCGGAGGACGATCCGCAGCTGTCCGCCGTGGACGAGGGAGAGGCTGTGAAGGTGGCCGCCCTGCTCGGCATCCAGGACGGGCCCGCCTCTGTACTTCTCCACGGGAGAATGGCCCGGGTAGCGGAGCCTCTGGCGGCGCTGCTCCCCGACGTGAGCTGGCTCGTGACCCATCCGTCCGTGGCCCACTGGCCCGAGCGGCCGGGGGTGGAGCGTATGCGCGTCGGTCCCGCGCTTCCCTTCTTCGACCGCTCCCTGCGGGGCGTCGTCCTACAGGGAGAGAGCGAGGGTCTAGACGATTTGCTGCGGCTCGTCCATTCCCGCGGGAGGATCGTCGTGCTCGATCCGGCGCCGGGCCTCGGGGCGTCCATGCGCGCCGCCTCGGGTTTCGATCTCGTGTTGGACGAGCCTTCGGCGCTGGTGGCGGCGCGCCGATGACCGTTGCCTCGCTGCACAAGGTTCCATATGCTTCGGGCATCCTGCCTGCGAAGGGGTCGAAGCATCGATGAACTGGCTGAAGAAGCTCATTGGCGGTACGAGCGGACCAGGAGGCGTCGACTACTACGCCGAGGCGCTGGTACTCCTCGACGCGGGTAACCTGCACGAAGCGCTGACCTCGTTCAGGCTCGCGCTCAAGCAGTCGCCCGGGGACCCACTGGTTCTGCAGCAGATCGCGATCGCCTACACGCGCATGGGTCTGCTGGACGAGGCCGCCAAGACCTACCGGCACGTCCTCCAGAAGGACCCGACCGAGGCCGGAGCCCACTACGGCCTGGCGTTCCTGCTCCTGCGGACCGGCCTCAGCGCAGCCGCAGCGGATCACCTCCGTTCGTTCCTGGCGTACGCGCCCCACGATCCAGCGGTGGCGTCCCACGTCGAGCACGCTCGCGCGACGCTCGACGCGCTGGCGGAAGCGGACGGCGAGGCCGGGTCCAAGCGTGAGCTCGCCTGAGGGGCGATCCGACCCCATCAGACGCGTCCGGCTGACCTGGACCGGCCGGAGCGACGTATTCGAAGGCACGGCCGGTGGGCAGCCGATCACGCTGGACAGTGACGGGGTCGAGGGACCGTCGCCCACCCAGGCCCTGCTGCTGTCGCTCGCGGGATGCATGGCCGTAGACGTGCGTATGATCCTGGAGAAGTCTCGGGTCCCTCTGACCGCACTCGAGGTCGAGGTGGCGGGCCGCCGGGCGGAGAAACCCCCGCGGCGCTTTCTCGCCATCGACCTGACCTTCCGCCTGACCGGACCTACGGAGGCGAATCGCAAGCGGATCGACCGGGCCGTCCAGCTCTCCCGCGATCGGTACTGCAGCGTCATGCACTCGCTGGCTCCGGATATCGCCATCGGGATCGACGTCTTGTTGGAGACCCCCGCCGGGGCCGCACCTTGAGCTCCCTGACCCACTTCGCCAATCCGACCCCGGTCCCCCGGGGAACGCTGGTGGAGTTGTTCCTGGAAGCCTGTGAACGGCGGAGAGAGCGCCCGGCTTTCCAGTACTTCGTGGAAGATCAGCTCCTGGGCATCTCCCACGCCGAGGCGTACGAAACCGTACAACGGGCTGCTCGCGCCCTGGTGGCGAGCGGGGTGCGCCGGGGGGACCGCGTCGCGATCCTCAGTGAAAACCGACCGCAGTGGGCGCTGTCCGACTACGCATGCCTCTGCGTCGGTGCCCAGGACGTCCCCATCTACTCGACGCTCCTCCCGGAGCACATCGCGTACATCCTGAACGACTCGGGTGCCAAGGCCCTGTTCCTCTCCACAGCCGAGCAGTGGGCCAAGGTGCGCGAGATCCGGAGTCAGTGTCCGGCGCTCGAGACCGTCGTGGGTTTCGACGGCGACGGGGACGAGGGGCTGCTGTCCTGGGAGGCGTTCCTGGCGCGAGGAGGCGCGGATCTGGACGAGCGTGCCTTCCGGGCCGAGGCCCAGCGTGCCCAGCCGGAGGACGTGGCCACGCTGATCTACACGTCGGGCACCACGGGCGAGCCCAAGGGCGTGATGCTGACGCACGCCAACCTCTACACCAATGTGCAAGCGTGTCAGCTCGCGCTGCAGGTACACGACCACGAGACCACGCTTTCCTTCCTGCCGCTGTCGCACGTCTTCCAACGGATGGTTGACTACCTGCTGTTCTGGAGGGGGTGCGTCATCGCGTACGCGCACTCCATCCACACCGTGGCGGACGATATCCGGGTGGTGCGGCCCACGCTGGTGGTGTCGGTGCCGCGCCTGTACGAGAAGATCTACAACCGGCTGACGGACGCCCATGGACTCCGGGGCGTGCTGATCCGGTGGGCCATGCGGGTGGGATCCGCCTGGGCGGATGCGAGCTTGGCCGGTCGGACGCCGCCCGCGCCGACCCAATGGCAGTACGCGCTGGCCAGCCGGCTGGTGTTCGCCAAAGTGCGGGAGGCGGTCGGGGGCAGGCTTCGATTCTTCGTCAGTGGCGGGGCACCGCTGTCTCCGGAGATCGCCAAGTTCTTCTACTACGCGGGGCTCCCGGTCCTGGAGGGCTACGGCCTCACGGAAACCAGCCCGGTCACCAACGTGAACACCCTGGAGGCATTCCGGATCGGCACCGTGGGAAAGGCCATCGCCTCCACCGAGATCCGGATCGCTGACGATGGAGAGATCCTCGTCCGGGGCCCTCAGGTGATGAAGGGCTACTTTCAGAAGCCCGAGGCCACGGCGGAGGTCATCGACGCCGATGGCTGGTTCGCGACCGGGGACATCGGTGAGATCGATGCGGAGGGGTTCCTGCGCATCACCGATCGCAAGAAGGACATCATCGTCACCGCCGGCGGCAAGAACATCGCGCCCCAGCCCATCGAGAACCGGCTCAAGACCAATCCGTTCGTCGAGCAGGTGGTCATGCTGGGCGACCGTCGCAAGTTCCCGGTGCTCCTGGTGGTGCCCGACTTCAGCGTCCTGGGTGCCTGGTGCCGCGCCCAGGGCATCCCCGCATCCGACCACCGGGCCATGGTCCACGATACGAAGGTCCAGGCCAAGCTCGGCGACGAGGTACTCCATCATCTCGACCACCTCGCCTCCTACGAGCGCCCCAAGAAGATCGGCCTCCTGTACGAGGAGTTCTCCATCGAGCAGGGCACCATGACGCCGAAGCAGTCCATCCGTCGGCGCGAGGTGGAGAAGCTGTATCGCGAGCTCATCGACGGGTTCTATGCGAACGAGGCCGTCGAGCAGAACGTGTTCGCCGCGCCCTGAGCGCCTGCGATGGCCGACGCCGTGCGTCTCGTGCTGATGGCGGTTCCCGACGTGGCCACCGCTGAGCGACTCGTCGAAACTCTGGTCACCGAGCGGCACGCTGCGTGCGGTTCTATCGTCCCTGGGGCGACGTCGATCTACTGGTGGAAGGGCGTCCTCGAGAAGTCGGCCGAGGCGCTGGTGGTGCTCAAGACCACGCGAGCCGCGACGGAGGATCTGCTGTCGCGAGCCGCGGAGCTTCATCCCTATGAGGTTCCCGAGCTTCTCGTCGTCGCCTTGGACGGGGGGCATCTCCCGTATCTGGACTGGGTTCGGACCGAGGTCCGGACCGACTGACATCCCACACGTGCGGTGGCTCGCTTCGGGCCGGGGGGCGGTACGGAACGACCCGCCCTCCGCGAGAGGGCGAACTGCACATATGTTTCTAGGATCGACCGCTCCGGATCGGGGCGTCGACGGGAGAGGGAGCCGTGGAAGGTTCTGTGGTCGGAGCGGCGGGCGAGGAGGGGGGCGAGGCCGTCCGCGTGGCGAAGCACTGGAGGCATGGCGTGTCGGAGGACGAGCCCACCCGCAGCGAGGCCCTGGCCAAAGCCCGTACGCTGGCCCGGGCCGGACGCACGGAGGAGGCGATCCGCGAGTACAAGACGGTCTTGCGGATCGACCCCGCCGACGTCAATGCCCGCGACGAGCTGGGGATGCTCTACGAGAAGATCGGTGAGCACGACCAGGCCGTAGCGCAGCTGCGCGCGGCCGTACAAGAGGAACCCGAGAACCCGGAGTTGCTCATCCATCTGGGAGCTGCGCTGGGGGCGGTGGGGCGGTTCGACGACGCCGAGACGGAGCTGCGGAAGGCCAGCAAGCTGGCGCCCGAGAACCTGGATGCCCGCGCCAACCTGGGCATCTTGTTCTTCAGGCGGGGCCTCTACGAGCAAGCCGACTCGGAGCTACGGTCCGTTTGCCTCAGGGACTCCGCCCACGGCCCGGCGCACTTCTACCGCGGCGAGGCGCTGAATCGCCTGGGTCGCTACGACGAGGCGATCGAAAGCCTGGAGCGGGCCATCGAGCTGCAACCCACCAACGCCCGCGCGTACTACACTCTTGGTATTTTGTTCGATCGTAAGCACTTACATGATCGGGCCGCCGCGATGTTCCGCCGTTCGCGGGAGTTGACCGACCGTTGATCCGCGTGCGCCGGGGGTCCCTCACGGACGCTCGCTCGGAGGCGATCCTCCGCCCCATCCGCTCCGACCTGGACCCCCTGACCCCGGCCGGGCGGGATCTGGAGCGAGCGGCGGGAGAGGGCGTGCGGCGTCGGCTCGAGCAGATCGGCGAAGTGCCCGTGGGGGGGGCGGTGGTGACCCCGGGGGGCGATCTTCCGGCCATGCTGCTCATCCATGCCGCCATCGAGTCCCAAGATGAGCCCGTTACGCGTGCGGGCGTGGAACGGGCGTTGACCAACGGCATCCGGCGCGCCGTGGAATGGGGCGTCGGCTCACTTTCCCTCCCGCCTCTCGGTGCCGGCGCGGGGCAGCTGGAGCTGGAAACCGTGGTGGCGCTGATGATGGACGCCCTCCGGAAAGCGGTCCTCGACGCGGCAACTCTTGCCGAAGTGGAGATCGTCGTGGAGACCGAATATCAGGAAACCGCTTTCCTGCAGGCGGTTTAGCGAGGGTACGCCCCCGGCGGCAGCGGAGCACGGCTCTTGCCACCCGGCAGGGGTTTTGGGCCACTGCGGACTGCTTCGGGGACGACACCATGCGACACAGGCGCGCCGTCGGGATCCTGATCCTGGCGTTCTGGATGGCCATGGTGGGCTGGCAGGTGCGCCGGGAGTACTTCCGACCGGAGCTGGCCCGCCTGGCGGAGGCGACCCGTGCCCTGGCCCCTGGCACGTATTTCTACACGCTGGAAATGGCCGATCGGGCCATCGGGCTGGCCAGTTCTCGCCTGGACACGGTACCTGAGGGGTTCGTGCTGGAGGACCTGCTCTCTCTCGAGCTCCCCGCGCTCGGCCAGACCGGCGCGGCGGTGGCGCGCACCCGGGTGGACCTGAGCGCTACCCTGGCCATGCAAGGGTTCGATTTCTCCCTCGATTCCGACGTCGGCCGCTTCGCGGCCGCGGGAAAGGTCGCCGGGGACAGCCTGCTCCAGGTCGAGATCCGTTCGGGCAGTGATGTGCAGACCATCGACTACCGCTTCGGTGATGCCCCGCTGGCGGCCGCGGTGCTCCCGATCCGCGTGGCCATGGGGGGCGAGCTCGAGGTGGGGTCGACGTTGCGTCTGCCCATGTTCGATCCCTCCACGTTGGCCACCCGCACGGTGGAGGTGGAGATCCTGGCGTACGATACGCTCCTGGTCCCGGACTCGGCCTGGTTCGACCCGGCCACGTCTCGCTGGACCGCCGCCCACTACGATTCCATCCCCGCCTGGCAGTTGGCCGAGTCGTTCGGCGGCATCCAGATCGAGACCTGGATCGACGAGGATGGGCGCACGCTGGAGGCGTCCAGCCCCCTGGGGTTCACCATGCGCCGCACCGAGTTCGAGCTGGCCCGCCAGTCGATCGAAGAGGCACGCGGACTGGAGACGACGCTGGTGGACGAGGATGTGATCCTGGCCACTGCCGTCCAAAGCAACGTGGACCTCGAGCTCGTCGAGACGTACGACGCGCTGCGCTTTCGACTGAGCGGCGTAGACCTGACGGGCTTCGCGCTCGTGGGAGGGCGGCAGGAGCTCCGGGGCGACACGCTCATTGTGCGCCGCGAGGACTGGAATGCGCTCCAGTCGGACTACACGCTTCCCTACAAACGCATGGACCGCGTGGCGGAGCTTCAGCCCGAGCCGCTCATCCAGAGCGCCGATGAACGCATCCAGACGGCGGCGCGCCGCGCCACCAACTGGGGGTCTTCGTGGACCCATGACCCCAAGCGCGTCACGAGGCAACTCACGAACTACGTCTTCAATCTCCTGGAGAAGCGCGTCACCGTCTCGGTGCCGAGCGCTGTCCAGGTCCTGGAGTCGGAGCAGGGAGACTGCAACGAGCACACGGTCTTGTTCGTGGCCCTGGCGCGCTCGCTGGGTCTCCCAGCGCGGACGGCGGTGGGATTGGTCTACGTGAACGGCGCCTTTTTCTACCACGCCTGGCCGGAAGTCTGGATCGGCGATTGGGTGGCGGTGGACCCGACCTTCGGTCAATACCCTGCCGATGCGGCGCACCTGCGATTCGTCGTGGGTGGCTTGGCCCAGCAGGTCGACATCGTGCGGCTCATCGGCCGCCTCCAGATCGAGGTGCTCGATGTGTCCCGAGGAGAGTGAAGGCATGCAACGGCCCATGATCGAGCTGGACCAGGTCGTCAAGCGCTACGGGAAGTTCGAAGCCGTGAAAGGGCTCAGCTTCCAGGTGCCCCAGGGGCGCATCTTCGGATTCCTGGGGCCGAACGGCGCGGGGAAGACCACCACGATCCGGATGGTGGCCGGAGTCCTGAGGCCCAGCAGCGGACACGTCCGGATCGGTGGGGTCGACGTGGAGCAGGACGCCGAGGCCGCCAAGATGAAGATCGGCTACATCCCGGACCGCCCCTACCTCTACGAGAAGCTGAGTGGCTCCGAGTTCCTCCGCTTCGTGGCCGGTCTCTGGGGCCGGAACGGAAACGGCACCGAGGACCGCGCCGATCGACTACTGGACCTCTTCCAGTTGCGGGACCGCAAGGACGACCTGATCGAGAGCTACTCGCACGGGATGCGACAGAAGCTGCTGATCACCTCGGCGCTGGTACACGAGCCGGAGCTGATCGTGGTGGACGAGCCCATGGTCGGCCTGGACCCTCGCTCCGCGAAGCTGCTCAAGGATCTCTTCCGGACCTATGCCGACAACGGGGGCACGGTGTTCCTGTCCACCCACACACTCGAGGTGGCCGAGGCGCTCTGTGACCACATCGCCATCATCAACGCGGGTCGCATCATCGCGCAGGGCACCATGGACGAGCTGCGCACCCAAGCGGAGGCGGGCGGTGCCGGCCTGGAGGAGATCTTCCTGAAGGTCACCGGTGGCAGTGACATCGCGGACGTGCTGACCGGGGTGACGGGAGCGCTGGCCGGATGACCGGCGTCTCCGCCGCCCTGGGGATCGATGACGGCCGCATCGCCGATCATCGCACCGAGTTGGCGGTGCGAACGGTCGACCCCGGCCTCGGTTGGCTGATCGGGGCCAAGATCCGGGGGCGGCTGAACCGGGCGCGCACGGATGAGGCACGCCTGGCCAAGGGGGTGGTCTTCGGTGGCGTCGCACTCTTCTTCTGGGCTTTCATCTTCGCGGTGATCTTCCGGATGCTGCTGTACTTTCGGGGGACGCAGGGCGTAGGGGACCTCCTGGCGGGTAAGCTGCTAGGATTGGCGCTGTTGACGTTCATGTCCATCCTGCTGCTCTCCAACGTCATCTCTGCGCTCTCCACCTTCTTCCTCGCCCGTGACCTCGAGCTGTTGATGGCCGCGCCGCTCGATCCGCTGCGGGTGTATGGGGCCCGCCTGCTGGAGACCGGCGTCAACTCCTCTTGGATGGTGGCGCTCCTCGCCGTCCCACTGTTCGCGGCGTACGGCGTGGCCTACGGGGCAGGCCCGCTCTACCTCCCGTTGGTCCTGACGGTGATGGCGGCCCTGTTGACCATTCCGGCTGTCGTGGGCTCGGCCACGACGCTGCTGCTGGTCAACGTCTTCCCAGCGCGTCGCACGCGTGACCTGCTCGCCCTGATTGGCCTCTTCACCGCAGCGGGTGTGGTGGCCCTGTTCCGATTCCTGCGCCCCGAGCGGCTGGTGCGGCCGGACGAGTTCCGCGATCTGGTGGACTTCCTCGCGGTGCTGCGCGCCCCCACCTCACCGTGGCTCCCCAGTGAGTGGGCTGCCGATACGCTGCTGGGCTTCCTGCGCGGTCGCTTCGATCTGCTTCCCTTCCTGCTTCTGCTCAGCACCGCGGCGGCGTTGGTGGTCGTGGGCGCCTGGCTGCACGGTCGCTACTACCGGTCGGGGTTCACCCGGGCCCAGGAAGGCGCGGAGCAGCTCTCGGGACGGCGGCGCTCGCGCTCCCTGGAGAGAGTCCTGGGCGGGCTCGACCTGACCACCCGTCAGTTGATCGTCAAGGAGATCCGCGTCTTCTTCCGGGATGCCACCCAGTGGTCCCAACTCATCCTGTTGGGTGTGCTGGTCGTGGTCTATGTCTACAACATACGGTCGCTGCCGCTGTACACCGGCGAGCAGCTCTCCTTCTTTCTCATCAACCTGATCTCGTTCCTGAACCTGGGGCTGGCGGGGTTCGTCATCGCGGCCATCGCTGCGCGGTTCGTCTTTCCGGCCATGTCCCTGGAAGGCCGGATGCTTTGGCTCCTGCGCTCCGCGCCGCTCGACATCAAGCGTGTGTTCTGGTCCAAGTATTGGGTGGGCTGCGTGCCGCTGCTCGTGATCGCCGTGCCCCTCATCGTCGGCACCAACCTCATCCTGCAGACGAGCCTTTTCCTGCATCTCCTCTCGGGCATCACCATGGTGGGTGTGACGGTGGCCCTGACCGCGCTCGCGCTCGGCTTCGGGGCCCTGCATCCCAACTTCGAGACCGAGAACGCGGCGGAGATCCCCACGTCGTTCGGCGGCCTGTTGTTCATGATGACCGCGGTGGGCTACTTGGCGGCTCTGGTGCTGCTGGAGGCCTGGCCCGTGTACGTGTTCCTCAAGAGTCGTCTGGACGGAAGCCCCCAGAACGTGTGGCCCGTGGTGCTGGGCCTGACCGGCGCGTTCCTCCTGACGGTGGTGGCGACGATCACGCCGCTGCGCGCGGGTGCCCGCAAGATCCGCGAGATCGAGGTCTAGCAGGGGCATTGAAGAAGGGGGATGCCCGGCGCGCAGGCGCCTGCTGGCGGCGCCCGGGCCCTTTGAACTCCATCGCTAGGCCGTCAGTCGCTGGGCAGCGCCACCACCGGGTCGACGTGTCCGAAGCGCCGGCCGGCCACCAGGCCGCGGTTTCGCGGTCGTAAGGCCCCACGGGGTCCGCGGCGGAGGTGCCCTGAGCCAGCCTTGAACTCCGCCCCGGGTCCGGCCCATATTCCGGGGTTCCCACGAACCCTCGAGGAAGCGCTGCATGGGCAACCTGGTACCTGGCGGATACGTCTTCACGCACGCCGTGTTCTGGTCCGTCGTCGGCCTGGTCGCGGTCGGCACCAACGCCGTCGCGATCATCTGCTCGATCGGGCTGGCCATGATGGTCTTCGAGCGCTTCTCGAAGGACTAGTTTCACTGGTGGTCAGCCTCCGGAGGTGTGGCTGCGGTAGCCAAAGCCCCGGAGTGTGCCCGCCCACTCTCGCCTCGCAGCCGGCCGACCACGCATGATTCTGTTGATCGTGGCGGGCATCCTTGCCCTCGGGTTCGGCATCTGGCTGGGTCTGCCCGGTGACTCGCACGTCTCTCGTGAAGAGGCCGAGGACGCACTGACCAACCCCTACCGCATCCGGAAGCGGGTGAAGAAGGTGTTCACCCCGCTGGATTGGATCCGCGCAAGGCAGGGAAGCCAGCTCCGCGAAAGCGAGCCCGACCGCTTCAAGATGGCCAAGACGAAGAAGCGGGGTCGCTGACTCCCAGGCGAGCCAGCCGGCGGGCCCTCTAGCTCCCGAGCAGACGCGGCAGGATGGCGTTCACGCCGACGAGCACCAAGCCGACGATCGCGCCCAGCAGGTAGCCGAGCTTCACGATCAGGCGCAGCTCGCGCTCCGTCACCCGCCGCACGATCTCCTCCATCTTGGCGGTGGGGAAGGCCAGGACCTTCTCCTCCACCCGCCGCGACACCTCGATCCTGCGCACGATCTCCGGGACCTGCGTCTGGACCCAGGCCCAGAGCGCGGTGCCGAGCGCGGGCTCCACGCGAGCCACGGCCCCCTCGGGGAACCAGTCGTGGGGCCGGCCCAGGGGGCGGTCGAGCAGGGACGTGGCCATCCGGTGCAGACCCTCGCGAGCGAACCGCATGGCCGTCTCGGTACGGGCCGCCTCCACCAGCCACCCCGCGAACCGCTCCGGAGGCACCCGTCCCAGAAGGTCGCCCCAGGTGCGCTCGCTCAGGCCTGACAGCGCCCGGCCGAGCCGCTCGGTCAGGAAGGTGCGGGTACGCGGGTCGTCGGCCATACGCAGCACCCAATCGGTGAGCGTCTCGATGGCCTGATGCACACTCTCGTCGCCGGGGGCGCCCAGCACGGAGCGCACGGGCCGCCCCAGCAGGTCGACGAACGCGTCGTTGACGCCCCGGGACATGGCCTGCTGGATCTCCGGCTCGCGCAACATCTCGCTCAGACGATCGGCGCCTTCCTTCTCGATGGCGGCCAGCACGCGGTCGACCGCGTCGTCGGTCATCACCAGCTTGGCCACGATGCGCTGGTGGAACTTGAGATCCTGCATGAAGCGACGCAGGAGATCGTGGATGGCCCGCTGGAAACGCAACCGCGTGACGGGGTCCTCGAGCAGGCGGCCGAGCCGTTGGATGGCCAGTGGGAGATACCCGGCCACCGCGCGCTCCAGCGAGGCGACCAACCCGGCGGGTAGGATCTCCTGAAACGTTCGACCCTCGGCCAACATCCGCTCCGCGGAGCGCTCGATGTATTCGCGTACGGCGCTGCGGAACGCCGAGCTGGCTGTGGCATCCCGCAACCAATCCGCCGTCAGCTCGCTGAGACTGGCCTGCCGTTCGGGGGTGAGCAGCTCCGCCAGCGGTTCCTGGCGCACTCGTTCGTAGAGGGCTTCGGCCCGGTCCTCCACCTGCACCACGAACGACGGGGAGCGCACATGGGCCTCGAGTCGATCGACGGCGAAATCCACGGCCTCCACCACCAGCCGCTCGAGCTCCGGACGCACCGTGTCCGGAAGGATGGAGCGCAACGAGCCACGCTCGACTCGCAGCAGCGCGTCCAGGAACACGGCCAGTCGATCGTCGAACGCCTCACGGAACTCGGGGGCGGCGAGGATGCGGGCCAGGTCCTCCTCGGTGAGCAACCGTTCGCCCACGGTGCGCCCGATGGCCGCCGCGAGTCGGGCCTGGTTCTTGGGCACGGCCCCATGCAGGAACCGGAGGGGTACGCGCCCCAGGCGCGGAGGCTCGTAGGGGTGGAAGAGCATCCAGATCGCGACGGTATTGGTGAGACCGCCGGCCAGGGCGCCGAACGCGATCGTGATGAGGGCGCCGATCCAGTCGTGGCTCAACGTCGTCCGCCTTTCCGTCGGATCACGATTGGGAGTGGATGGCCAGGCCCAGGATCGGATACTCGACGCCGTAGAGCGTGACCGACCCCTCCAGCAGAAACAACGCCTCGACCGGGAGCTGAGGCGCGTCCGCTGTGCCCGCCTGCAAACGCGAGGCGCGCACCCGCACCTCGCCGCTCAACTCCTCGTCGGAGGTGGCCAGCGACCACTGATTGGGCACGTCCCGGCGGGCCGGCTCGAAGGACCGCACCTCCGACCACTCTACGGAAAGCGCGGGCCACTGCGTTTCGATGTCGTCGACGCGGGCCCATCCGCGGTAGGTGGCCGCGGCCCCGAGCCCCTCCCCTTCCAGGATCACGTGCACCGAGTCGCCGCTGGCCAGAATGAGCCAATCGCCGGGCGTGCGCTCCGCGGGCCGCCAGTTTCGACTCAGGTCGATGACGCTGCCTTGGGTCGCTTGGCCGGTGAGACCCAGGGCCCCGGTGAGTACCCGGATCTCTTCGCCGCGCGGCCCGCTCCAGTCCGACTGTTCGTCGGTCACGATCAGGTCCAACTCGTTGGGGGGCTGGCGGAACAACACGTGCTCCACGTTGTCGTTCTCGCCCACCACCAGGCCCATGCCCTCGTGTGGAAGAAGTCGCCAAGGCGCGCGACTGGGCGGGGAAGACCACTCGGCGGCGAAGAACTGCTCCCACGCATCGGAACGGAAAAGCCACGCGGCCACCTGGCGCTCCACACTTCCGGGACGCGTGCGCGCATCGAATGCCCAGGGAAGCACGAGTGGCTCGTCCGCGTCGTACGAGAGGAAGATCAGCGTGCGCTCGTAGCTTCGCCCAGGCCCTTCGGTGCTCTCTTCGTTGGGCAGCGCCGCCGCCGGCGGAGCCGCGCTCGGAGGCGCTTCCCCGTCCGAGCACGCGAACAGCGCCAAGACCACTGGCAGCGTGATACGGCGCAATGCGTTGGGTGGATGGTTCCTCACGACTCCTCGGTTGCCGAAGCGGAAGCCCGAATCTATGTTGGCGCGATCTCTTTTCCCACAGCCCCGAGATCGTGCCGCTTCATACCAAGATCCTCATCGCGCTGGCCGCGGGCGTATTGGCCGGGTTCGTCGCCAACGTCCTGGGTTTGACCTGGCTCCAGTCCTTCTTCGGTTCCATCGAGCCCATCGGCACCGCCTGGATCCGCATGATCACCATGATCGTGGTTCCGCTGGTGGTGGCCAGCCTCATGGTCGGTACGGCCTCCTTGGGAGACATCCGCAAGCTCGGGCGCATCGGCGGAAAGACGGTCCTGTTCTATATGACCACCACGGCGATCGCGGTGGTGATCGGGTTGCTCCTCTCGAATGTGGTCCGCCCCGGCTCGCGCGTGCAGCCCGAGACGCGCGACTCGCTTTCCGCGCAGTTCGAAAGCCAGGCGGAGGCCAGCATGACACTGGCGGCCGACAAGCCGAGCTGGGTGGAGACGTTGTTGGAGATGATCCCGCGCAATCCCATCCAGGCGGCGGCCAACATGGATCTGCTGCCGCTCATCTTCTTCACCATCATGTTCGGTGCCGCCATCACGCTGATCGACGCCGACAAACGGGACGCGGTGCTGCGATTCTTCGAAGGCGTCAATCAAGCCAGCATGGTCATGATCGATTGGGTCATGAAGTTGGCTCCGTTGGCTGTCTTCGCACTGATCGCGTCGATCGTCAGTCAATTCGGGTTCGACTTGCTGCAGAGTCTGCTCATCTATGCGTTGACGGTCGTGGCCGGGCTGCTGCTGCACGTGTTTCTCACGTACATGTCGATCGTAAAGGTCCTGTCCAAGCTGAATCCGCTGCAGTTCCTGCGGCGGGCCAGCAAGGCGCAGCTGATCGCCTTCAGCACCTCGTCTTCGAACGCCACACTGCCGGTCACGATCGAGACCGCGGAGGAAGACATCGGTGTGTCCAACGAGGTGGCCAGCTTCGTCCTGCCCCTCGGCGCGACCATCAACATGGACGGGACTGCGCTTTACCAGGCGGTAGCGGTCATGTTCATCGCCCAGATCTACGGCATCGACCTCACGCTGGCCGATCAGGCGACCGTGGTCCTTACCGCCACCCTGGCCTCCATCGGCGCTGCGGGCGTTCCCAGCGCAGGCATCATCACGCTCATCATCGTGTTGAATGCGGTAGGCTTGGGCGCGCACATCCAGGCGGGCATCGCGCTCATCCTGGGCGTGGACCGGATCCTCGATATGCTGCGGACCGCAGTGAATGTCACGGGTGACCTGACGGCCTCGACCGTCATCGCGCGCAGCGAGGGCGAGACCATCGAGCCCCACCCGGTCGATCACAAGCTGGAGATGGCGCCGACGCGCTGAGGGGCTTCTCGGGGCACTGTGCCCCGGGCCGGGGGGAGGAGCGACCAGAGGTCGGTCAGGCGCGAAGGCCGATCGACGAGGACGAGCCGGAACGCTGGGGTCGGCCGGCGCTGGTCTCCAGGATCTCGTCCGGGGCAGCCTCCAGACGCTGGTCCAGCTCACGAAGGAAGGTCTCGATGCGGCGGGCGTTCATGCCGAAGTCGGCCTTCCCCACCTTGGAGCGCGAGGTCAGGTCCACCCGTGTCTGTGCGTTCTCGTCCAGCGTGATGCGGATGGTCACTTCGTCCGTCCAGCGGAACACTCCCGCCCGTGCCTCGGCCTTGATCAGCCCTTCGCGATCGTTCCAGGACGTCACCCGCCACCCCGGGAGCCCCTGGTCGGCCAGCAGTGTGGCGACGTTCCAGACCCGATCGAAGGGAATGGCATAGCGCCGGCCCCGCAGCCGTGGATCCCGAGCGGCCGGGTGGGTCTGGGCCTGGTTGCGCGTCAGGGCGCGGATGAGACGGGACATCATGGGTCCGGGTGCGTCTGGAGGGCGAAGCGAACGGTCACCGTTGCGGTGATCTGCTGGTCGCCCGCCTCGATCGGAGTGTCGGCCACCATCATCTCACGGGCAAGGTAGGGTCGGAAAGGCCCGCCGCTCTCCGCGCCTCCGTGGACCTCCAGCACCGGGCCCAAGGGCACGCCCAGCGCGCGGGCCATGGTCTCGGCCTGCCCCCGGGCCCGGGCCACCGCCATCTCGAGCGCCTGGAGCCGAAGCGGCTCCGGGTCGGCGACCTGGAACTCCAATCCCGCCACACGGTTGGCCCCGGCCCCGATGGCGGCGTCGATCAGGCGTCCCACGCCGGTCACGTCCGAGGCTTGGGCCCGCACGAAGTTGAGGGCCCGGTATCCGCCGATCCGCGGCACCTGCCCCGGCTCCTCCGCGGCGCGGTAGACGGGCTGGAGCTGGTAGCCGTGGGTGCCCACCTGTAGAGCCGCCAGCCGGGTACGGCGGACCGCCTCCAGGACACGCTCCATGAGCCGAGCGTTCTCCTGGGCCGCCGCTTCGGCCGTGGGCGCCTCGGTCTCCACCGCGAACGTCACGACCGACTGGTCCGGCTTCACGGAGATCTGGCCGGTGCCGGTCACTTCCACGAACGCGGGAGACTCGGGCATCTGTGCGCGGAGGGGTGGGGCGTCGCTGGACGCCAGGACGAGGAGGGCAACCGGGAGCGAGGCCAGCGTCTGGCCCCTGCGGCCCGCTGCCGAGGGACGTCGGGGTTTGGGCATGCAGCGCATCCATAGAGGTACACGAGAACCGGGGCAAGGTTTGCCAGCGTGCCCCGACATCGTCCGGGGCATGCCCCTTGCGACGGCCCGCCGGACGTCCGACCGTGCCTCCACGCCCATCCGCAGGTCCGTTCAAGGGAAGCCCGATCCGCATGAAAGCCATCATCCCCCTCGCCGGGAAAGGGACCCGGCTCAGGCCGCTTACGCACGTGACCCCCAAGCCGCTGGTGAAGGTCGCCGGCCGCCCGGTCATGAGCTACATCCTGGACGATCTCAAGGCACTCGGTGTCGAGGAGATGGTCTTCATCGTCGGCTACCTGCGCGACCGGGTGCGGGAGTACATGGACGAGGCCTATCCGGACGTGCAGGTCCACTACGTGGTCCAGGAGGTCCAGGATGGGACGGCCGGCGCGGTCAAGTTGGCCGAACCCTGGGCTGACGACGAGCTGCTCATCGTCTTCGTGGACACGCTCTTCGAGGCGGACCTCTCCCTGGCACGCTCGCTGGGCCCCGACTGGGCGGGCGCCATCTGGGCCAAGGAAGTGGAGGACTATCAGCGCTTCGGCGTCATCGTGACCGACGAGCACCACGCCATGCAGCGGATCGTCGAGAAACCGTCCGAGCCCATCTCCAAGCTGGCCAACATCGGGCTGTACTACATCCGGGACCACGCCCTCCTGTTCGAGGGAATCCATCACGTGATCGAGAACGTGAACCCGGGCAAGGGAGGCGAGTACTATCTGACGGACGCCTTCCAGTACATGGTCGACAAGGGAGCGCGTCTCTTCACCGCCCCGGTTGGCGGCTGGTATGACTGCGGCAAGGCCGACACGTTGCTGGAGACCAACCTGCACCTGCTGTCGACGGGGCGCGGTGGTGTCGACCCCCGCGCCACCGTACGGGGATCGGAGATCCACCCTCATGCTCGGGTGGAGGAAGGTGCGATCGTGGAGGACTCGGTGATCGACTCCAATGTGACCGTGGAGCGGGGCGCCCGGGTGGTCGGGAGCCGCGTGCGGGACACGATCGTCGGGGCAGGGGCGACCATCCTGCGTTCCGAGGTCGGTGAGTCGTTGATCGGCGAGTCCTCCGAGATCGAGGGATTCAAGGGCTCGGTGAGCCTCGCACCCCATTCGATCGTGCGAGGTTGAGTCCTGACCGCAGTCCGCACGCGGCCGGAGAGGCCATGAACGAGCGCGACCTGATCCACGACTGGAACCTGATCGAGCCCTCCTTGAAGCCGGGCTCCGGCATCCACGTGGAGCTGAACGACGAAACCCTCCGGGACGGGCTGCAGAGTCCGTCCGTCGTGGACCCGCCCATCGCCGTGAAGCTGCGGCTGATCCATCTGATGGACTCGATGGGCATCGCCAGCGCCGACATCGGCCTGCCCGGCGCCGGGCCGCGCGCGGTGGCCGACGTGACGCGGATCGCTCAGGAGATCGTCGCGTCGGGACTCCAGATTCGACCCAACTGCGCTGCGCGCACCGTGGTGGCGGACGTCGAGCCGATCGCCGCCATCAGCCAGAAGGTCGGCATTCCCATCGAAGCGTGCACGTTCATCGGCAGCTCTCCCGTGCGGCAATACGCGGAGGGGTGGACGCTGGAGCGGATGCTTCAGGTGTCGGAAAAGGCGGTACGATTCGCGGTCGGTGAAGGTCTCCCCGTGATGTTCGTCACCGAGGACACCACACGGGCCCGACCGGAGGTGCTCCAAGCGCTCTACGGGAACGCGATCCGTTGGGGAGCCCGTCGGATCTGCCTGGCGGACACCGTCGGGCACGCGACTCCCGAGGGGGTGCGCTCGCTGGTGCACTTCGTCCGTGAGGAGATCGTCGAGCCCTCGGGCGAGGAGGTGCAAATCGACTGGCACGGCCACCGGGACCGCGGTCTCGGGCTTGCCAACGCTTTGGCCGCCATCGAGGCAGGCGCCGACCGCATCCACGGGACGGGACTTGGTGTGGGAGAGCGCGTCGGCAACGTCGAGATGGACCTGTTGCTGGTCAACTTGAAGCTGATGGGCCTGCACCAGGTGGAGCTGTCGTCGCTGTGCGAGTACTGTGAGACCATTGCGGAGGCCTGCCACATTCCGCTGCCTCACGACTATCCTGTCTTTGGACGGGATGCGTTCCGCACAGCGACGGGCGTGCATGCGGCGGCGATCGTCAAGGCGCACGCCAAGGGCGATTCCTGGCTGGCGGATCTCGTCTACTCGGGTGTGCCTGCGGCCATGTTCGGTCGGTCTCAAGAGATCGAAGTGGGCCCCATGTGTGGGCTCTCCAACGTCAAGTTCTGGCTGCGGGCCCGCGGCTACGATGCGGACGACACCGAGCTCTGCGAGCGCATCCTGGCCGCGGCCAAGGCGTCGGATCACACCTTGAGCGAGGCCGAGGTGTTGGCCTTGATCGCGAGCGGCGTTGGCCGGTAGGCAGGGCGAAGCCGAGGCCCGGCGCATCCTGGTCGTCGAGGATGAGGCCGACATCGCAGCCCTGGTTGCCTATCAACTCACCCGGGCCGGGTTCCAGGTCCAGACGGTCTCCAGCGGCACCGACGCCCTCAAAGCCGTGGAACGGCAGGTCCCGCACCTGATCGTGCTGGACATCATGCTCACCGGCCTCTCGGGCCTGGAGGTCCTGGAGAGGCTGCGCAGCGACCCCGCCACGCACGACGTTCCGGTGCTGCTCCTGACCGCCTTGCGCGAACCGTCCGACCGGATCCGCGGCCTCGAGCTCGGAGCCGACGACTATCTGACCAAGCCGTTCAGTCCCAAGGAGCTCGTTCTTCGGGTCGAGGCGGTGCTCCGCCGGGCCGTGGGCGCGGCGGCGGGCAGCGGATCCATGCTGCGCGCGCTCGATCTGCGCCTCGATCCATCGGCGGCTCGGTGCTGGTGGCGGGAGCAGGAGCTGCAGCTGACCCCGACCGAGTTCCGGCTGTTACAGGCGCTCATGGAGCGCAGAGGCCGAACCCTGAGTCGCCACCAGCTCCTGGAGAGCGTGTGGGACGTGGACCAGCGGGTCGCGGGGCGACTGCAGACACGCACGGTGGATATGCACATGCGGCGACTGCGCGCCAAGCTGGGCGAAGCCGGTGAGTGGGTGCAGACCGTGCGCGGGTTCGGCTACCGCTTCGAGCCCCCCGACTCCGAGTGAGAGCACCGAGGCTGGGCTTCTGGGTGGCGGCCTGTGTGGCGGCGGGCGGCTCTCTGGCCCTGGCGCTCAGCGGGCTCGGCGTGGGCTGGGCGTTGCTGGCGATGCTGGGCCTGGCAGCCGGGGCGGGGTGGGTGACCCATCGCAGCCTGCGTCCGTTGCAGGAGCGCGTTCGAGCCCTGCGGGAGGGGGAGCGCCTGCCCGCGTTGGGGTCCGGCGGTCTCCGCGACCTGGAGACGCTGGGTCGGGAGCTGGGTACGGTGGCGGATGACCTGGCCGCGGCCCAGGAGCAGTCGCGCCGGGAACGGGCCGAGATGACGGCGCTGCTCGACGCGATGGCCGAAGGCGCCATCGAGCTGAGCGACGACGCCCGCCTGATCCGCGCCAACGCGGCCGCCCGTCGCATCCTGGAGATCCGCGAGTTTCGACCGTTCGCACCGGTCGAGGCGCTGGTGCGGGACAGCGAGCTGCGCGATGCCCTGGAGGCCGCCGTCGTGCGCCCGCTCGATCCCGTGGAGGTGACGCCCTGGGACCGGACCATCATGGTGCGCGCCCAACCGTTGCCGAGCGGCGGGGCCATCGTCACGCTGCAGGACCTCACCGAGGTTCGTCGGCTCGAGCGCGTCCGGACCGACTTCGTCGCCAACGCATCGCACGAGCTCAAGACCCCCCTGACGGCGCTGCGGGGGTTCGCCGAGTCGCTGCTGGACGACGAGCCACCGCCGGAGATCCGCCGGACCTTCATCGAGTCGATCGCCAAGAACGCGGTGCGTCTCCAGCACCTGGTCGAAGATCTGCTCGATCTCTCCCGCCTGGAGTCAGGAGGGTGGCGTGCGGAGCTCGAAGCCGTCGATCTGGCCGAGCTGGCCGAACAGGTTTGGGCAGAGACGCTCGAGGGAACGGAGCGGAGGATCTCCTTTTCCGTGGAGGGTGCCGGCGTCGCTTGGGCCGACCAGCGTGCCGTGGAGCAGATCTTCGCCAACCTGTTCAGCAACGCGCTCCGCTATACGCCGGACGGCGGCCAGGTGCGCCTCGTCATCCGGCCCGGCCCCGAGCGGTTGCAGGTATCGGTGAGCGATACGGGCTCTGGGATCCCTCCGGAGTCGCTTCCCCGGATCTTCGAACGGTTCTACCGCGTCGATCCCGCCCGATCCAGAGCGGAGGGGGGGACGGGTCTGGGCCTATCCATCGTCGCGCATCTGGCCCGTGCCATGGGCGGCTCCGTCGGGGCCACCAGCCGGTTGGGCGACGGCACCACGGTGACGTTCACGCTCCCGCGGGCGACCGAGGAGCACGGCGCGGGGGCCGACGCGTAGGCGTTCAGGCGATCGGAGGTCGCAAAGCCGGTGCGCCCCTCGCTACCTTGCACCGCCACGTGACCCGAACCGCCACCGGGAGCTGAACGAGTGCACGACTCCGACGCATGGAGCCCGCAAGCCGCCTGGATGCCCGAGCCCGGGGACGAGGCGTGGCGGGGCTCCATCGGCGGTGAGGAGCTCTCCTCCGTCCTGGAACCCCTCACCGAGCCCGAGCCGCTGGCTGCCCATCGGGAGTTCCGGGACCGCGTGGCCATCATCAGCGGCGGATCGAGCGGCATCGGGCGCGCAGTCGCGGTCGAACTGGCAGCGCGGGGAGTCCACATCGCCTTCAACTACCTCGACGACGGGACCTCACGTACGCGTCGGGAGGCCCAGTCGGTGGCGTCGGAGCTGCGCATGATGGAGGTACGCGTGGTCTGCGATGCCTGCGACGCCCGCGACTCCGCTCAGGTGAATCGGTTCGTCGCTCACGCGGTGGAGACGCTGGGGCGCGTCGACATCCTGATCAACAACGCGGGCGTGGGTCGGGACCGGGCGCTCTGGCGCATGACGGACGACGAGTGGCGGGTGGTGTTGCAGACCAACCTGGACGGCGCCTTCTTCTTCACGCGTGCGGTCGCGCCCCATTTCCGGAGTCAGGAGCATGGGAAGATCGTCAACGTGGCGTCGGTGCACGGCCTGCGCAGCGAGTTCGGCCTCTCCAACTACTCGGCGTCGAAGGCCGGGCTCCTGGGCCTGACCCGCTCGGCCGCTGTGGAGCTGGGGCGGTCCAACGTGAACGTCAACGCTGTGG